>NZ_JBEYWO010000026.1:0-143904 GCF_040644455.1 Streptomyces sp. NPDC046977 | reverse complement strand
GTTGACTTTTGGCACGCTGTTGAGTTCTCAAGGAACGGAAGCTTCCTTCGAGACCGTTTCACCGGCCCCTCCGGGCTTTCCCTTCGTTGTCTCCAGCTTAGCAGATCCGATTTCCTTCTCTGCCACCCTCTGGAGGGGGTTTCGCCTTGGCGTTTCCGCCCCGGCACATTCACTACGTTAGCGGATTCCTTCGCGCTTTGCGAATTCAGCCGATTCCTCGATTCGGGCGCACGAAAATGCATCCGAATCTTCGGAAGAGTGTCGACGTAGTGGATGGCCGCCGATCGGAGGATCCGGACGAACCGGACGCACCGTCTCAAGCGGCTTGGGCTACGTTACGCAGGAGCGGCGGCAGAGTCAAGCTCCGCCGCCGCTCAAACGTCGAAAATCAGCCGACGCCGACAACGTCAGCCGGCGACCACCTCGACCGCCGCGAGGCTCTTCTTGCCGCGCCGCAGGACGAGCCAGCGGCCGTGCAGCAGATCGTCCGCCCCGGGAGCGGCGTCCTCGTCGGTCACCTTGGCGTTGTTCACGTAGGCGCCGCCCTCCCGGATGGTGCGGCGGGCTGCGGACTTGCTGGCGACGAGCTCGACCTCGGCGAAGAGGTCGGCGACCGGGGCCAGCTCGGAGACCTTGGCGTGGGGCAGTTCGCCGAGTGCCGCGGCGAGTGTCCGCTCGTCGAGCTCGCCGAGTTCGCCCTGGCCGAAAAGAGCCTTGGAGGCGGCGATGACGGCGGCGCACTGCTCGGCGCCGTGGACCAGGGTGGTGAGTTCCTCGGCCAGGGCGCGCTGGGCCGCGCGGGCCTGCGGGCGCTCCTCGGTCTGCCGCTCCAGCTCCTCGATCTCGTCCTGCGACCGGAAGCTGAAGATGCGCAGGAACTTGGACACGTCGCGGTCGTCCGCGTTGAGCCAGAACTGGTAGAAGGCGTACGGCGTGGTCATGTCGGGGTCGAGCCAGACCGTGCCCGACTCCGTCTTGCCGAACTTGGTGCCGTCGGCCTTGGTGATCAGCGGCGTGGCGAGAGCGTGCACAGAGGTGCCCTCGACGCGGCCGATGAGGTCGATGCCGGCGGTGAGGTTGCCCCACTGGTCGCTGCCACCGGTCTGCAGGGTGCAGCCGTACCGGCGGTGGAGCTCCAGGAAGTCCATGCCCTGCAGGATCTGGTAGCTGAACTCCGTGTAGCTGATGCCGGCCTCGGAGTTGAGGCGGCGGGCGACCGCCTCCTTGGCGATCATCTTGTTGACCCGGAAGTACTTGCCCACGTCCCGCAGGAACTCGATGGCGGACAGGCCCGCGGTCCAGTCGAGGTTGTTCACCATCACGGCGGCGTTCTCGCCCTCGAAGGAGAGGAAGGGCTCGATCTGGGCGCGGATCCGCTCGACCCACCCGGCGACGACGTCCGCGTCGTTCAGTGTCCGCTCGGCGGTGGGCTTGGGGTCACCGATGAGTCCGGTGGCACCGCCGACGAGGGCGAGCGGCCGGTTGCCGGCGAGCTGGAGCCGCCGGATGGTGAGGATCTGCACCAGGTTGCCGAGATGCAGACTGGGCGCCGTCGGGTCGAAGCCGCAATAGACCGTGACCGGGCCGTCCGCGAACGCCTTGCGCAGTGCGTCCTCGTCGGTGGAAACGGCGATCAGCCCTCGCCACCGCAGCTCGTCGACGATGTCCGTCACGGTTCTCGTGTCTCCTTGGAGTCGGTCGGTGCCTCGTACCCGTTGCGTACGGAGTCTTACCGAGACTACGCGTTCCGCTCGACTCCTTTTGCGCCTCCCTGTGCGCGGCGGCGCGGTGTGTGGGCGCGGTAGGGACTGACGGTGGGGTCCCCGTCGATGTAGAAGCGCCAGGGGTGGGCCGCTCCCTCCCCGCCGACGCCGGTACGCGGGCCGCTGAGCACGGACGCGCGGTCGGCGGGGGTGCCGGCCAGGACGCGGAAGGGGGAGGCCCCGGGGTCGTCCGGGCAGACGTCGGCGCCGTTGAGGGTGCGGTCGACGTCCAGGGCGGTGGCCAGGCGGGCGGGCCCTTGGGCGAGGTCGTGGGGGCGCCGGGAGCTGACCCTGCGCGTGCGGGCGAGTTCGGCTCCCTCGAGGATCTCACCGCCGCGCAGCAGGATTCCGCTGGGGTTGCCGCCGGGGCCGCAGACGATGTTCAAGCAGTGCCACATACCGTAGGTGAAGTAGACGTACGCGTGACCGGGCGGTCCGAACATCACGGCGTTGCGGTCGGTGCGCCCCCGGTAGGCGTGGGAGCCGGGGTCGGCGGGGCCGGCGTAGGCCTCGACCTCGGTGAGGCGGAGCGCGATGGGACCGTCGTCCGTCGTGCGTACCAGGATGCGCCCCAGGAGGTCGGGGGCGACCTCCAGCACCGGGCGGTCGAAGAAGGACCGGTGCAGGGGGATGCTTTCGGGAGCCGCGATCATGCGGTACGAGAGTAATGGAACCGTTCGGGGTGGGGCCGCGTTCGTAAGGACCGAGGCAACCGCCAGTAAAGGGAGAGGGACATCGTGGGCTTCAAGAAGCTGCTTGCGAGCTTGGGTGCCGGGGGCGCGTCGGTCGAGACCGTGCTGAGCGAGCCGAATGTGGTGCCGGGCGGTGTGGTCCAGGGCGAGGTGCGCATCCAGGGCGGCTCGGTCCCGCAGCGCATCGAGGGACTGTCGGTCGGCCTGCAGGCCCGGGTCGAGGTCGAGGGGCAGGACGCCGAGTACAAGCAGGACATCGAGTTCCACCGGCAGCAGCTGGGCGGCGCCTTCGAGGTGCAGCCGGGTGCGGTGCACGTGGTGCCGTTCGGGCTGGAGATCCCGTGGGAGACCCCCATCACGACCTTCCTCGGCCGTCACCTGACGGGGATGAACGTCGGTGTGACGACGGAGCTGGCGATCGCCCGCGCCGTGGACTCCAGTGACCTGGACCCGATCAACGTGCACCCGGTGCCCGCGCAGCAGGCGCTGCTCGACGCGTTCGGCCGGCTGGGCTTCTCCTTCAAGAACGCGGACCTGGAGCGGGGCCACATCCGCGGCACCCGGCAGCGCCTGCCGTTCTACCAGGAGATCGAGTTCTTCGCGCCGCAGCAGTACCGCGGCATGACCCAGGTGGAGCTGAGCTTCATCGCCGACGGCCACGAGATGGACGTCGTCCTGGAGATGGACAAGAAGCCGGGCCTGTTCAGCGAGGGCAGCGACGCGTACCGCTCGTTCACCATGGAACTCAACAACTTCCAGGCCACCGACTGGGCGTCGTACCTGAACCAGTGGCTGGCCGAGGTCGGCGGGAAGCGCAACTGGTTCTAGGATCGGCCGGGGACAGCGCTTTCGCGATCAGGAGGTACCCGAGGTGACCGAGCAGAATCGGCGACCGCTCCCCCATGACTTCCACCCGCCGGTGCCGTCGTTCACGGTCGTGAGCGACGACATCGAGCCCGGTGGCACGCTGAAGGACGACCAGGTCCACGCCGAGGGGAACCTCTCGCCGCACCTGCGGTGGGAGGGCTTCCCCGAGGGGACCCGCAGCTTCGCGGTGACCTGCTACGACCCGGACGCGCCCACGGGCAGCGGCTTTTGGCACTGGGTGCTCTTCGACATCCCGGCGTCCGTCACGGAGCTGCCGGCCAGTGCCGGCAGCGACGGCTTCAAGGGGCTGCCCGAGGGCGCGGTGCACGTCCGCAACGACTACGGCACCCGGGACTTCGGCGGTGCCGCCCCGCCGCCCGGGGACGGGTCCCACCGCTATGTGTTCACGGTGTACGCGGTGGACCAGGAGAAGCTGGGCCCGGACGCCGATGTGTCGCCCGCGGTCGTCGGCTTCAACCTGCGCTTCCACGCGCTGGCCCGCGCCCATGTGATCGGCGAGTACGAGAACCCGGGGGCGTAGTCCCCCGCGGTCGGTAATTCCGTTGCGCCCCGGGGCTCCCGCACGCACAGTGGTGTCTGCCTGGTGACCCAACCGTCACCGGGGGTCGGCACCGCAGTGGCGGGGGCGGCGGGGCGTTGCGCTGTGCGGTTCTCGCCGCGCGACATGCCAGCTGTTCGCCGGAGTCCGGTCATGCGCCCGGGCGTCCGCGCCGACTGCCGCGCCCCGGGCGCCCGCGTTCCCCACGGGGGGCGGGCGCCGCGGGGTGGCGGGCGGTGGCCGTTTCGTTTCCCGTTTCCTCCTGTTCGCTTTGACGTGCGGAAATTGCGTTGTCCGCACGGGTATGGCCCGGTCACAGTGGAGCCACTTCGCCACACGGCGAGGACGGACCAGAGGGGTGGGCGAAATGCGGGAGACGCTGGTACTGAACGCGACCTTCGAGCCGCTGTCGACGGTGTCGCTGCGGCGGGCGGTCGTGCTCGTGATGCAGGACAAGGCCGTGGTCGAGCAGGCCCACCCCGGTCTGCGCATCCGTGCGGCTGCCGTGGAGGTGCCGGTGCCGCAGGTGATCCGGCTCTGCCGGTACGTGAGGGTGCCCTTCCGACAACGGGCCGCCTGGTCGCGGCGGGGGGTGCTGGTGCGGGACCGTCACCGGTGCGCCTACTGCGGCCGGCGGGCGACAACGGTGGACCACGTCCTGCCGCGGTCGCGCGGGGGCGGGGACACATGGCTGAACACGGTGGCGTCCTGCGCCGAGGACAACCACCGCAAGGCGGACCGGACTCCGGAGCAGGCGGGGATGCGGCTGCTGACGCAGCCGTTCGAGCCGACGCCGGCGGACGCGCTGCTGCTGGCGCTGGGCCTGAAGGACCGTGAAAACGTGCCGGAGTGGCTCGCGCTCCCGGCGTGACCGGCGTGCGGGGCGGTCGTCCGGCTACTTGACGAGCAGCTGGACGATCGCCGCGACGCCGACGACGACGATGACGCCACGCAGCGCGGTGGGCGGCAGCCGGCGGCCGATGCGGGCGCCGATGACGCCGCCGAGGGCGGCGCCGGCGGCGATGAGGCCGACCGCGGCCCAGTCGAAGTCGGCGACGAAGAGGAAGAAGACGGCCGCGACGCTGTTCACTATCAGCGCGAGGACGTTCTTGGCCGCGTTGACGCGCTGCCAGCTCTCGTCGAGCAGGACGCCCATGAGGGACAGGTAGATGACGCCCTGGGCGGCGCCGAAGTAGCCCCCGTAGACGCTGGCGACGAGCAGTCCGAGCGGCAGCAGCGCACCGCCGTGCTCGGGCGCCTGGGTGCCGTTGCCGGCCCGGCGGGCCTGGAAGGCGCGGGAGAGCCGGGGCTGGACGACGACGAGCACCAGGGCCACGCCGATGAGGATCGGGACGATGGTGTCGAAGGCCGTCGAGGGCAGGGCCAGCAGCAGTGCGGCTCCGGCCAGTCCGCCGCACAGGGCCGCGGCGGCGAAGCGCAGCAGGCGGGTCCGCTGGCCGCGCAGTTCGCGCCGGTAGCCGATGGCGCCGCTGAGCGAGCCGGGGACCAGGCCCAGGGTGTTGGACACGTTGGCGGTGACGGGCGGCAGGCCCACGGCGAGCAGGACCGGGAAGGTGATCAGCGTTCCCGATCCCACGACGGTGTTGATCGTGCCGGCGGCAATGCCGGCCGCCAGGACGGCCAGGGATTCCCAGAGCGACATCTGCGGCCTCCATGATCGGTGCGGCTCCTCGCCGCCGCCGGGGCCGGGAGGAGCGCACGGATCATGTCACAGGCGGGGCGGCGCGCCGGACGGCGCTTCAGTCCTTGTCGAGCCGGGGGGTCTCGCGGCGGGGGCCGCCCTCGCCGCCCGGACCGCCGCCGGCGCCGGGGGCGCCGGGCAGGTTGACGATGCCGCCGAGGCCCTTGAGCGCGTCGTTGAGCTCGCTGGGGATGATCCAGAGCTTGTTGGACTCGCCCTCGGCGATCTTGGGGAGCATCTGCAGGTACTGGTAGGCGAGCAGCTTCTGGTCGGGGTCGCCCTCGTGGATGGACTCGAAGACCGTGCGGATGGCCTGGGCCTCGCCCTCCGCCCGCAGGGCCGCGGCCTTGGACTCGCCCTCCGCGCGCAGGATCGCGGACTGCTTCTCGCCCTCGGCGGTCAGGATTTGGGACTGCCGGATGCCTTCGGCGGTGAGGATGGCGGCGCGCTTGTCGCGGTCGGCGCGCATCTGCTTCTCCATCGAGTCCTGGATGGAGGTGGGCGGCTCGATCGCCTTCAGCTCCACGCGGTTGACGCGGATGCCCCACTTGCCGGTGGCCTCGTCCAGGACGCCGCGCAGGGCCGCGTTGATCTCCTCGCGCGAGGTCAGGGTCCGTTCGAGGTCCATGCCGCCGATGATGTTGCGCAGCGTGGTGACGGTGAGCTGCTCGATGGCCTGGATGTAGCTGGCGACCTCGTAGGTGGCGGCCCGCGCGTCGGTCACCTGGTAGTAGATGACCGTGTCGATGTTGACGACCAGGTTGTCCTGGGTGATCACCGGCTGCGGCGGGAAGGGCACGACCTGCTCGCGGAGGTCGATGCGGTTGCGGATGGTGTCGATGAACGGCACCACGATGTTGAGGCCGGCGCTCAGCGTCCGGGTGTACCGCCCGAAGCGCTCCACGATGGCGGCGCTGGCCTGCGGGATGACCTGGACCGTCTTGATGAGCGCGATGAAGACGAGCACCACCAGGATGATCAGGACGATGATGATCGGCTGCACGTCCACTCCCACGCCGTTTGCTGCTGACTGTCAGTACGAAGACATGATCAAGTCTGGCAGACCCCTGCGGGAGGCGGGCCGGGTTCGGCGAATTCCCGTTCCGGATCCGGTGCGGGGATCGGGCCGGATCAGATCACGACGGCCGTCGCGCCCTCGATCTCGACGACGTCCACACTCTCGCCCGGATCGAAGTGGCGGCCGGAGTCGAGGGCCCGGGCGGACCAGACTTCGCCGTTGAGCTTGATGCGGCCGCCCTGTCCGTCGACCCTTTCCAGGACGACGGCCTGGCGGCCCTTGAGCGCGTCGATGCCGCTGCGCAGTTCCGGCCGTTGCGCGCGGCTGCGGTTGGCGAGCGGACGCACCACGGCGATGCCCGCGACCGAGACGATCACGAAGATCAGCACCTGCGGTGTGATGCCCAGGCCGAGGCCCGCCGCGACGGCGGCGGCGACGGCACCGACCGCGAACATCCCGAACTCGGGCATCGCGGTCACCACGAGCGGAATACCCAGCCCCACGGCGGCGATGAGCCACCACAACCAGTCGTCCACGGGTCCATCGTAGGGGCCGGAGTGGATCTGTGACAGGGTGCGACGGCTCTCCCCCGGACCGGTCCTACTTCAGGGGCAGGCCGTTGGCGGTCCAGCGGTCGCCGCGGCGCTCGACGACGAGCGGCAGGCCGAAGCAGAGGGACAGATTGCGGGAGTTCAGCTCGGTCTCCATGGGGCCGGCCGCCACGACCTTGCCCTGACGGATCATCAGGACGTGGGTGAAGCCGGGGGCGATCTCCTCGACGTGGTGGGTGACCATGATCATGGAGGGCGCGATCGGGTCGCGCGCGAGCCGGCCGAGCCGGCGCACCAGGTCCTCGCGGCCGCCCAGGTCGAGGCCGGCGGCCGGCTCGTCGAGGAGCAGCAGCTCGGGGTCGGTCATCATGGCGCGGGCGATCAGGGTGCGCTTGCGCTCGCCCTCCGAAAGGGTGCCGAACCTGCGATCGAGGTAGTCGCTCATGCCCAGGCGGTCCAGGAAGGCGCGGGCCCGGTCCTCGTCGACCTGCTCGTAGCTCTCCTGCCAGTGGGCGGTCATGCCGTAGGCGGCGGTGAGCACGGTCTCCAGGACGGTCTGCTTGCGGGGCAGCTTCTCGGCCAGGGCGACGCCGGCGATGCCGATGCGGGGCCGCAGTTCGAAGACGTCGACGCTGCCCATCTTCTCGCCGAGGATCTGGACGGTGCCCGAGGTCGGGAAGAGGTAGCTGGACGCGATGTTCAGCATGGTCGTCTTGCCGGCGCCGTTCGGGCCGAGGATCACCCAGCGCTCGCCCTCGGCGACCGACCAGGAGACCTGGTCCACCAGAGCCCGGCCGTCTCGGACCACGGATACGTCCACCAGCTCCAGAACATCGCTCATGAGCGCGTTGTCTCCCATTTCCCGATCGCATGTCTGCCGTCGCGGGCGCCTGTAGGCACCGCCCCCAGGGAAATCTACGCCACGGCCGCCCAGCCTCAGTCCTTAGGCTGGGGGGATGCTCGATGAACCTCGCTCAGGACGGTTGGCGGCTTGGGGTAATGCCCTGATTGCCGGACTTGCCGCACCGGACGACGCCGCTCAGGAAGTGATCGCGGGCGATTCGGCCCACCGGATGGCCGGGCTGCCCGGGGAGTCCGCCCCGGTGGGGCTCACTCTCGGTCTCGGCAGGCTGCGCGCCCTGGGGGTGACCGGGCTGCGGCTCGCGCTGCCGGTGCCGGGCCACCCGCTGGGGCTGAGCGGGCCCCCCGAGTTCAACGCGCGCGCGATGGCGGCCGGGGAGGCCGTCGTCGCGGTGGGCGGCCCCTCCATCGGCTTCGTGCCGGAGGTCACGGAGGTCGGCCCGCGCGGGGACGTGCACGTGGGGGTGGAGTGGCAGTGCCTGGAGGTACGGGATGCTCCCCCGGCGGACGTGCCCTCCCTCGGGGAGGCCGAGAGGGAGCTCGCGGAGGCCCTGCGGGACGCCACGGCGGCGCTGGCACGGCTGGACGTGGCCGGGGCCGGTCCGGCGGCCCAGGCGGCGCTGGAGGCCTACCGGGCGCGCGCCGAGCGCGGGCGCGAGGTGCTGGCGCCGGGCTATCCGCCGCGGGCGGTACGGGTGCTGGAACTGGCGCAGCGGGTCGGGGCACTGGTGGCCATCGCCACGGGTGCGCACACGGAGCACGGCGGGGCGGTGAGCGCCTCGGAGATCGCGGCACGGGCGGACCTGCTGCGGCCGGTGGAACGCACCGCGCGGCGGGCGCAGGTGGCGGCCTACAACGCGTTCGTGGAGGAGGCCGAGCGGCGGCGCGGCTGAGTCGCGCCTGCCCCGCCGGAACGCCGAAGGGCCCCGTGGACGGTGTCGTCCACGGGGCCCTCGCGGCGTCAGTCGTTGAAGCAGACGTTCCCGATGGCCGGGTTCAGGAGCCCGATGACGTCGATGGTGTTGCCGCAGACGTTGACCGGGATGTTCACCGGCACCTGGATCACGTTGCCGGACAGCACGCCGGGCGAGCCGACGGCCGCGCCGCCCGCGTGGGAGCCGGCGAACGCGGTGCCGGCGGTGCCGGCGGCGGCCGTACCGGCGGCGGCGATGACGAGGGCGGCCTTCTTGGCGCTGTTCATGAGAGCTGTTCCTCCTGTGATTCCGCGGTCCCAGGTCGCGGGGCCGCATTGTGGGAACGCGGCGACCGGGGCGGTGACACGGGCCCGCTGCCGGAAACCTCCGTACGGCGGAACTCGTGGGCGGGAACAGTCAGCAACGGGCAGTAATGAGCGGAAAATGAGACCGGCCCCGGAGGTGGTCCTCCAGGGCCGGCGGTCACTGCCGGACCGCGGCGGGGCCGCGGTCACATGGTCACTTGTTCATGCAGAAGTTCCCGATGGCCGGGTTGAGCACGCCGATCACGCTGATGGTGTTGCCGCAGACGTTGACCGGGATGTGCACCGGCACCTGGATCGTGTTGCCCGAGACCACGCCGGGGGAACCCTTCGCGACGCCGTTGGCGTGCGCGCCACCACCGGTGTGGGCGGAAGCGGCTCCGGCACCGACCAGGGCGATGCTTCCGGCGACCATGGTGACGGCGGCGACCTTGTGCAGGTTCTTCACTTTCTTGACCCTCCTTGCATGTGGTGCCGCGGCACTCGCCGCAGCACGCCATGAAGAACGGGGCAGGCGCGCCCAGGTTGCGCCATCCGGGCGACATACACCCGACGGTATGAATCTCAGTCCGGACGGTGACGATCGGCTTGTCCTACCGCTACCGCCGCGGTGGGAGACACGCCTCGGCGGCAGGACAGGCCGCCCTCCCGCTCAGGTGCCGATGCCGTGCCGCACGGCCCACAGGGCCGCCTGCGTGCGGTCGGACAGGTCGAGCTTCATCAGGATGTTCGAGACATGGGTCTTGACCGTCTTCTCCGACAGCACCAGGGCACGGGCGATCTCCCGGTTGGAGCGGCCCTCGGCGATCAGCGACAGCACCTCGCGCTCCCGTTCGGTGAGCGTGCCGCCGCGGCCCTGCCCCGATGCCGGCTCCTCCTGGGAGAGCAGTACGTCGGCGACCTCCGGCTGCAGCAGCACGTGCCCCGCGTGGACGGAGCGGATGGCGCCCGCCAGCGCGTCGGGGTCCACGTCCTTGTAGACGTACCCGGCCGCGCCGGCGCGCAGGGCGGGGACGACGGTGCGCTGCTCGGTGAAGCTGGTGACCACCAGCACCCGTGCCCTGCTGCCGGACTCGCGGAGGCGGCGCAGTGCCTCGATGCCGTCGGTGCCGGGCATCCTGATGTCCATCAGGATCACGTCGGGCGCGAGCTCCTCGGCGCGCCGCACGCCCTCGTCGCCGTCCGCCGCCTCGCCGACGACCTCGATGTCCGGCTGCACTTCGAGGAAGGTCCGCAGGCCCCGTCTGACGACCTGGTGGTCGTCGACCACCAGGACGCGGATCGCCCGGCCCTCCTCCGCCTCCAAGCCCTCCCCGAAGGCCGCCCGGCCGTCGCTGTCCGGATCACCCACCGGGCACCTCCATCTCGATCACGGTGCCCTTGCCGGGCGCCGACTCCACCGTCAGGGCGCCGCCGACCCCGTCGGCCCGGTCGCGCATCGAGACCAGGCCGAGGTGGCGCCCGGCCCGCCGTACCGCCGAGGGGTCGAAGCCGCGGCCGTCGTCGGTGATCCGGAGCACCGCTCCCCTGCCGCGGGCCTCCAGGCGCACGGTCACCGAGCTTGCCGCGGCATGGCGCAGCGCGTTGTGCATGGCCTCCTGGGCGACGCGCAGCACCGCCTCCTCCTGGGCGGCGGGCAGCGCCCGCACCTTGCCGTGGCTGAAGGAGACGCGCGCCGTGTGCGCCCGGCCGAGGAGCTGGGCCTGGGTGCGCAGGGTGGCCAGCAGCCCGTCCTCGTCCAGGGCCGCGGGGCGCAGCTCGACGACGACCGCGCGCAGTTCGTCGGCGGCCTCGGCGGCGAGCGCGGCGACCTGCCGCAGCTCCTCGCGGGCGCGGGCCGGGTCGCGGTCCACCAGTGCGGCGGCGGCCTGGGCGGTGAGCCGCAGCGAGAAGAGCTTCTGCGAGACGGCGTCGTGCAACTCGTGCGCGATGCGGGCGCGTTCGCCGGCGAGGGTCAGCTCGCGGCTGCGCTCGTACAGGCGGGCGTTGGTGAGGGCGATGGCGGCGTGCGCCGCCAGGGTGCGCAGCAGGTCCTCGTCCTCGCCGGTGAAGGCGCACCCGCCCCCGTCGGGCCGCGGGCCGCGTTTGTTGGCGAGGAAGAGGGCGCCGAGGACCTCGTCGCCGTCGACCACCGGCATGCCGAGGAAGTCGCTCATCTCGGGGTGGGCGGAGGGCCAGCCCCCGAAGCGCGGGTCGGTACGGACGTCGGCGAGCCGCTGCGGGCCGGCCTCGTGGAGCATCGCGGCCAGGATGCCGTGCTGGCGGGGCAGCGGGCCGATCGCCCGCCACTGCTCGTCGCTGACGCCGTCGACGACGAACTGCGCGAAGCCGCCGTGGTCGTCCGGCACGCCGAGCGCCGCGTATTCGGCGTCGAGCAGTTCACGGGCGGAGGCGACGATGGTCTGCAGGACCTCGCGCACCTCCAGGTGCCTGCTCATGGCGAGTACGGCCGCGCTCACCGCCTCGACACCGCGACGGGATGACCGGCTGTGCATGGCTTCACCGTACTGGCGGGGCGGGGGATCCGGGATCGGCCGCGGGACCGGCGGGTCCGGTCCCGCGGACCTAGGCCGAAATGCCCGTACGGCCGCCCTGCGGCGGCCGCCGGCGCACGAACGGGACGGGAGCGGCGGAACGCCCGGGAAACGGCCGGAGAACGGCGCACGCAGGGTGTCCGGATGGCGACACGACGTCACGGGCCTGTGAGGCACCGCATAGGACGTACGTCACGTCCGAAGGACGGTAGTAGATCGCGGGGCCACCGGACCGCCCGGAAGGGGGGCATGTGACGCCTCCGGGCAGCCGGCTGTCTACGACTTCGGGTAGTAATGCCGGGCTTTGCCCGGGAATTTCTCGCGGGCTAAGAATGCTCGGGTCGCTCCGCGCCGCGTTGGACACGTGGCGCCTCTCTTTGCCCCGTGCAGAGCGGAGCGCAGCCGAATGGAAGAGGTAACTCCCCCATGCAGCTCCCGACGATCCCGTCTTTCGACCGTCTGACCAGGGCCCACAAGTACTCCGCCGCGGGCATCGCCGCCGCCGGTGTGGGCGTCCTGGCGATCACCGGCGTGACCGGGAGTGCCGGTACGGCCCAGGCCGAGCAGGCCGCCGCCGTGAAGGCCGCCAAGGCTGCGAAGGCCGCGCACGCCGCACACGCCGCCCATGTGAACGCGGTGGCCGAGAAGCACGCCGCCCACGTCGCCCACCAGGCCGTGGTGCTCAAGAAGCACGCCCAGCACGTCGCCCAGGTCACCGCCAGGACCAAGGCGCACGCCCGGCACGTCGCCCATGTCGTCGCCGCGCGCAAGGCGCACGCCGAGCGCGTCGCCGCCGAGGCCCAGCAGCGCCGCGAGGAGCAGCAGGCCGCCAACCGCAGCCACGAGCGGCGGGCGCTGATACCCCAGCAGAAGCAGGCCGCCCCGCGTGCCGCGCAGGAGAGCACGGCCACCGCCGCGGCGGTGCCGAGCGGCAGCCCGCAGGAGATGGCGCGGCAGATGGTCGGCGACGCGCAGTTCCAGTGCTTCTCCAACATCGTGACCCGCGAGAGCGGCTGGAACCCGCAGGCGGTCAACCCCTCCTCCGGCGCGTACGGCCTGGTCCAGGCGCTGCCCGGTTCGAAGATGGCCTCGGCGGGCGCCGACTGGCGCACCAACGCGGCCACTCAGATCAGGTGGGGCCTGAACTACATGAACGAGCGCTACGGCAGCCCGTGCGGCGCGTGGTCGTTCTGGCAGGCGCACAACTGGTACTGATCCCGCGGGACGGGCACAGGACAGCACAAGGGCGGCGGATTCCCGGTCTGGGAATCCGCCGCCCTTGTGCGTGGCAGCGGCGTGTGCGGGAACGTGCGCGCCCTACTTGCGCATGACCTCGGGCTCGTGGCGCCGCAGCAGCCTCAGGACGAGGAAGCCGCACACCAGGCCGATGCCGAGCAGGATGCCCATGTCGGTGCCCCATTGTGCGGCCGAGTGCTCCCACAGCGGGTCGACGTTGTCCGGCTTGGCCAGGTCCCACGGCGGCATGACGTGGCCGAGGTCCAGCGTGGCTCCCGCGGCGCCGACCGCCCAGCGGGACGGCATCAGCCAGGCGACCTGCTCCAGGCCGACGGTGCCGAAGATCTGGAAGAGCACCCCGGTGAAGACGACCTGGACGATGGCGAACATGACCAGCAGCGGCATGGTCTTCTCCGCGGTCTTCACCAAGGAGGAGATGACCAGGCCGAACATCATCGAGGTGAAGCCCAGGCCGATGATCACCAGGGTGATCTCGGCGGCCGGGAAGCTCTTGACGATCAGCCCCTCGTCGGGGAGCTTGCGGACCGACAGGCCGATCGCGCAGATGATGACGCCCTGGAGGGCGCTGATGAGGCCGAGGACGAACACCTTGGAGAACAGGTACGCCGAGCGCGACAGGCCGGTGGCACGTTCCCGTTCGTAGATGACCCGTTCCTTGATCAGTTCACGCACCGAGTTGGCGGCGCCGGAGAAGCAGGCGCCCACGGCCAGGATCAGCAGGATTGTGCCGGCGTCGGGATTGAACTTGCCCGGCTGGTCGGCGGCCTTCAGGCCGAAGTCCGCCGGGATGACCACGCTCACCAGGCCGAGGACCGCCGGCAGGATCACCATCAGGCCCATGAAGCCCTTGTCGGAGGCGATCACCGACATGTAGCGCCGCACCAGGGTGACGAACTGCGATCCCCAGCTCTGCGGCTTGGGCGGCTTCGTCCGCTGCGGGGCCACGGGTACGGACTGCGGTGCGACCGCGTCCAGGTCGGCGGCGTACATCTGGTAGTGCTGGGAGCCGTGCCAGCGTCCGGACCAGTCGTAGTCGCGGTAGTTCTCGAAGGCGGAGAAGACGTCGGCCCAGGTGTCGTAGCCGAAGAAGTTCAGCGCCTCCTCGGGCGGCCCGAAGTACGCCACGGCGCCGCCGGGCGCCATCACCAGCAGCTTGTCGCACAGGGCCAGTTCGGCCACGGAGTGGGTGACCACGAGCACCGTGCGGCCGTCGTCGGCCAGGCCGCGCAGCAGCTTCATCACGTCGCGGTCCATGCCCGGGTCGAGGCCGGAGGTGGGCTCGTCCAGGAAGATCAGCGAGGGCTTGGTGAGCAGCTCCAGGGCGACCGAGACACGCTTGCGCTGGCCGCCGGAGAGCGAGGTGACGCGCTTGTCCGCGTGCACGTCGAGCTTCAGCTCGCGCAGCACCTCGTCGATGCGGGCCTCGCGCTCGGCGGCCTTGGTGTCGCCGGGGAAGCGGAGCTTGGCCGCGTAGCGCAGGGCTTTGCGGATCGTCAGCTCCTTGTGCAGGATGTCGTCCTGCGGGACCAGCCCGATGCGCTGCCGCAGCTCGGCGAACTGCTTGTACAGGTTGCGGCTGTCGTAGAGCACCTCCCCCTCGTCGGCCGGCCGGTAGCCGGTCAGCGCGCGCAGCAGCGTCGACTTGCCGGACCCGGAGGGGCCGATGACGGCGACGAGCGACTTCTCGGGGACGCCGAAGGAGACGTCGTTGAGGATCTTCTTGGTGCCGCTGCCCTGAGGGACGGTCACCGTGAGCCGGCGCGCGGAGAAGGAGATCTCGCCGGTGTCGACGAACTCCTCCAGCTGGTCGCCGACGAGCCGGAAGGTGGAGTGGCCGACGCCCACGATGTCGTTGGGGCCCAGCAGGTGACGCTGGATCGGCTGGCCGTTGACATAGGTGCCGTTGTGGCTGCCGAGGTCGACGATCTCGTAGCGGCCGTCCGGGTGGGCGCGGAACTCCGCGTGGAACCGGGAGACCTGGAGGTCGGAGACGACGAGGTCGTTCTCCAGGGCGCGGCCGATCTTCATCACGCGGCCGAGCACAAGGTGGTGGAAGGTGGTCGGGCTGCGGTCGCCGTAGACGGGCGGGGCCGACCCGATCCCGCCGGAGGGCCCCTGCGGGGCCGGGATGCGCGGCCGCGGCGCCTGGCCGCCGTGGGCGGGCTGCGGCACGTGCGGCTGCGAGCCGTTGCCGTTCCAGCCGTTCTGCGGCGCCGACGCGCCCCGTTCCGGCGCCTTCTGCACGGCGGGGCCCGACTGGCGGCCCTGCTGCGGCTGGGCGAGCGCGGTCTCGGCGCTGTAGATGTCGCCGCCCGCGGACCGGCCGCCGCTGAAGAGCAGTTGCGGGCCGTCGTTGGCGTTGCCGAGGTTGACGGTGGCACCGGCGGCGACCTCGTGGGCGTGGACACGCTGGCCCTGCACATAGGTGCCGTTCGTGCTGCCGAGGTCCTCCAGGACCCAACCGCCCTCCCCGCGCCGGATCGTGGCGTGCCGCCAGGAGACCCTGGCGTCGTCGAGGACCACGTCCGACTGCGGGTCCCGGCCGAGGCTGTACGACCGGGACGGATCAAGCGTCCAGGTGCGACCGTTCAGTTCCAGTACGAGTTCAGGCACCCCAAGCCCCACAAAGTCGTCCCCCGGGTTGTCCCCCATGAGGGGAGTCTAGGGACAGCGGGCACCGGGAGGAACTGTTCCCGGCACGACCGTCCGGTGGGAATCCCCTCCTGCCGCAACGATGTGGACGGGCTGCCGGGAATCCGTTGACGCCGCCGAAACACCACCGGAGAGTGGTAACCGCCCGGGAACCGTGCGGATCATGACGGACCGGGGCATGGGCATCGCAGGCAGCACAGGCGGTCCGGACGCGACACCTCGGGGGCGGGCATGACGACGTACACCTCCACTCCACCATCCGCCGCGCCCCGGCAACCGCCGCGGCCGATCCCCTGGGGCAGCGTCCTGCTGTCCGCGATCGCGGCCGTCAGCTGGGCGTACCTGGCGATGGTGGGCGTGGCGGCGCTCGGGCTCCATCTGCTCGGTGCGGACACCGCGGGCTCGCTCGGGCCCATGACGGCAGCGGTGGTGGCCATGGCGGTGGGCGGCAAGGTGAGCCCGTCCGGGGACGTCGCGGTGTTCGGGCTCGACGGGGCGGGCGCGGCCGGCGCGATCGACATCATGCCGCTGGGCGTCGGCCTGGTCGGGGCGCTGCTCCTGGCCTGGGTCTTCCTGCGCTCGCTGCGCGGGGCGGGCGTCACGGTCCCGGCCGGCGAACTCCTCGCGCGCGCCGGGACGGTGGCCGTTCTGTTCGTGGTGCTCCTCGGCGTCCTGGGCTGGGCGGGCGAGGACACCATCGCCATCGACGGGGCGGCGCTGGGCGCCGGCAAGGGCTCCGGCGGGGGCGGCGGGCTGATCGACCAGCTGCCGGGGATCGGCGACATCGGCGGCGGGCTGGGCGACGGGCTGAAGGACCTTATCGACGCCAAGGCGTCGGTGAGCTTCCACGTGGACACCGGCCGCTCCCTGCTGGGCGGCCTGCTGTGGGTGCTGGCCGTGCTGCTGCTGTCGCTGCTCGCCTCGCGGCGCACCCCGCTGCCGCCCGGCATGGAGGCGGTGCACACGGTCGTGCGCCCGGCGGCCTCGGCGCTGCGCTGGGTGCTGCTGCTGGCCGTGGTCGCCGGGTGCGCGGCGGCCGGCTACGCGGCGGCCACCGAGGACGATCCGAAACGGATCGCCGGCGCGGCGCTCCTGGGCGCGCCCAATGGGGTCTGGCTGGCGGTGCCCCTGGGGTTGTTCGTCCCCTGGAAGGGCACGGCCACCGGTGAGCTCGCCAAGGTGCTGCCCGACCCCCTCGACAGGTTGCTGACGGGCGGGGCCCAGGAACCGGTGACCATGGGGCGCCTGGCCGAACTCGACCACCGGGTCTGGCTGCTGACGGTGGCCGTCGCCCTGATGATGCTGGCGGCCGGGGCACTGGCCGCGGCCCGCACGCCCTTGCGGGGCCTGTCGCGGGCGGGGTACGCCGGGCGGTGCGCGCTGAGCCTCGGGGCGGTCACCGCGCTCGCCTTCCCGCTGCTGGTGCTGCTCACCGGCGTCTCGGTGGACGCGGGGCTGTCGGTGTTCGGCTTCGACGCCGTGGGTGCCGGGATCGACCTGCACGGCAGCATGCCGCTCGCGCTGCTCCTGGGCGCGGCCTGGGGCGCCGCGGCAGGTGGGGCGGGGGCGCTGCTGGCACTGGCGACGGGCACGGCCGGGCGCAGGGTGTCGCCGTACGTGTCGGCGGGCCCGACAAATCCGACGGGGCCGACGGGACACAGCCCCGCCGGAGCACATCCGGTTCCGGCCCGGCCGGCGGCCCCCGCGCCCACGGGCCCGCACGACTCCGGGCGCACCTATCCGGGCATCGCCTACGAGCCCGGCCCCTACCTCCCCAGCCCCGGCTACCAGCCGCACGAGGAGCAGCCCAACCCGTACAAGGAGTCGCCTCCCTCCGACGCCCCGCACTCGGCGCGCACGGTCACCGGGATGCCGCTGCCCCCGCCGCCCGGGCCGCCGCCGGGCCGGGCCCCGGGGCCGCCCCCGCACAATCCGCCGCCCCCCGGCGCGCCGGGGCAGCGCCGCTGACCACCGGCACTGTCCGGCAGGCGGGACGCGTCTCCGTACGGGTCCGGCAGCCCGATACGGTGGTGTCACCATGAACGACGCATCGCAGGCGATCACCACCCCCGCCGTCAACGTGCCGACCCTCCTGGTCAAGATCTTCGGTAAGGACCGGCCGGGCCTCACCGCCGGGCTCTTCGAGACCCTGGCCGGCTTCCAGGTGGATGTGGTCGACATCGAGCAGGTCGTCACCCGTGGCCGCATCGTGCTCTGCGCGCTGGTCACCGCGCCCACCGGGCCGGGTGTGGAGGGCGCCCTGCGGGCGACGGTGCACTCCTGGGCCGAGTCGGTGCGGCTGCAGGCCGAGATCATCTCCGGTATCGGCGACAACCGGCCGCGCGGCGAGGGCCGCTCCCATGTGACCGTGCTCGGGCACCCGCTCACCGCGGAGTCGACGGCGGCCATAGCGACCCGCATCACCGCGGTGGGCGGCAACATCGACCGTATCTTCCGCCTCGCGAAGTACCCGGTGACGGCCGTGGAGTTCGCGGTGTCGGGGGTCGCGACGGACGCGCTGCGCCCGGTGCTCGCCCTGGAGGCGCACCAGCGCGGGGTGGACGTGGCGGTGGTGTCGTCGGGGCTGCAGCGCAGGGCCCGGCGGCTGGTGGTCATGGACGTGGACTCCACCGTCATCCAGGACGAGGTGATCGAGCTCTTCGCGGCGCACGCCGGCTGCGAGGAGGAGGTCGCCGAGGTGACGGCACGGGCGATGCGGGGCGAGCTGGACTTCGAGCAGTCACTGCACGCGCGGGTGGCGCTGCTGGCGGGGCTGGACGCGTCCGTGGTGGACAAGGTGCGCCAGGAGGTCCGGCTGACGGCCGGCGCCCGCACCCTGATCCGCACGCTCAAGCGCCTGGGTTACCAGGTCGGCGTCGTCTCGGGCGGTTTCACGCAGGTCACGGACGACCTCAAGGAGCGGCTGGGGCTGGACTTCGCGGCCGCCAACACCTTGGAGATCGTCGACGGGCGCCTCACCGGGCGCGTGGTCGGGGAGATCGTGGACCGTGCGGGCAAGGCGCGGCTACTGCGGCGCTTCGCGGCGGAGGCCGGGGTGCCCCTCGACCAGACCGTGGCGATCGGCGACGGGGCGAACGACCTCGACATGCTCAACGCCGCGGGGCTCGGTGTGGCGTTCAACGCCAAGCCGGTGGTGCGGGAGGCGGCCGACGCCGCGGTCAATGTGCCGTTCCTGGACACCGTGCTCTATCTGCTGGGCATCACGCGCGAAGAGGTCGAGGCGGCCGACGCGCTCGACGGCGCGGTGGAGGCGTAGCGACCGTCCTCGCGGGCCCGCCGTCGCGGCGGGCCCGTGGGAGCGCTCAGTCGTGCGGGGACCAGAACTCGACCAGGCGCCCCACGCCGTGCTCGACCGTCTTCCAGGGGCCGGTGAAGGTGATCACGGCGATCGCCGCGGTGGGGAAGCCGGTGCGGTGGATCCGCGCGAGCGCGTCCCCCTCACTGGTGCCGGCGAGGGCGTCGGCGAGGGCGTGGACACCCGGGTTGTGGCCCACCAGCAGCAGGTCGTCGACGTCCTCGGGGGTCTCGTTGAGCAGCGCGAGCAGGTCTCCGAGGGTGGCGTCGTACAGCCGCTCCTCGTAGACGGTCCGGGGGCGGTGGGGAAGTTCGTGGGCGACGAGCTTCCATGTCTCGCGGGTGCGGACGGCCGAGGAGCAGAGGGTCAGATCGAACGGGATGTCCAGCTCCATGAGCCTGCGGCCGGCGACCGGCGCCTCCTTGCGCCCACGGTCGGCCAGCGGCCGCTCGTGATCGGGAACGGCGGGCCAATCGGCCTTGGCGTGCCGGAGCAGGACGATCCGGCGGGGCGATGCAGCTGCGCTCATGACCCTCAGCTTTCCAGAAAACCGCCCGGCAGGCGCGGGAGCGGCCCGGATCGCGGACGGCGTGCGGAGGTTACAGCAGGTGTTGCAGCAGTGCCGGGAGCACCTCGGCGAGCCGGGTGAACAGCCGCGCGGCGGGTTCCGCGGCCGAGGCGTCCGCGACGCCGGGGCCGGCGGCGAACGCGAGCAGCGCGGCGAAGGCGACGGCGGGGAGCGCGACCGCCCACCAGGGCAGGCGCGTCTGCGCGGCACCGGCCGCCGCGGCACGGACGGTGCGGGGGCGCGGGGTGCGCGAGGGAACAGCCTGCGTGGACACGGGACCGCCTCCGAGGTGCGGGGTGCTGGTTGACCTTGCACCACGACGCTACGGAACCGCGGACCGCCGGCCCATCGGGTGGCCCACCCACTTGACCCTGACCCTGGCCCCCTAGGGGAGGTGGGGTTGTCCCTACCCCCGGCCCCGAACCGAAGGCGGGCAGCCGGGAGCCGGGGTCAGCCGAACTTGGCGCCGATGGTGGCGATCACCGCGACGAGGGCGGGGACGGCGAGCATGAGGCCGAAGATGATCAGGAGCTTCTTCTGCGGCTGCGGGGGGTTGGGCTCGAGCACGGGCATGGGCCCAGTCTCGCACCGGCCCGCGGCGGGCCGGCATCCGGGTCGCCCGGGACGCCGGATCCGTCAGAGTTCGTCCTCCACGGACCGGTCGCGGCCGGCCATCAGGCCCGCGGCGATCTGCGGCACCAGGAGGGCGAGCATGAAGGCCACGGGCAGGTCCCAGCCGCCGCTGTGCTGGTAGAGGACGCCGACCAGGATCGGGCCCGGGATGGAGATCAGGTAGCCGGTGCACTGTGTGAAGGCCGACAGCCGCACCACGCCCGTGCCGGTGCGCGACCGCATCCCGATCATGGTGAGGGCGAGTGGGAACGAGCAGTTGGAGATGCCGAGCAGCACCGCCCACACCCAGGGCGCGCCGGCGGGCGCGAGCCACAGTCCCCCGTACCCGGCGAACCCGAACAGGCCGAGGCCCACGGCCAGTCCGCCCTGGTGCCGCATCCGCCCCGCTACCGCGGGCAGCACGAAGGACAGCGGCACACCCATCACCATGGTGACGGCGAGCAGCACCCCGGCCGTGGACGCGGAGATGCCCGCGTCGCGGAAGATCTGCGGCAGCCAGCCCATGGTGATGTACGCGCCGGTGGCCTGGAGCCCGAAGTACACCGCCAGTGCCCAGGCGGTACGGCTGCGGGTGATGCGGCCGGCCGCGGCAGGGGCGGGCGTCTCGCCGACCGCGACGGGCGCGGCACCGGTACCCGCGCCGCTGCGGTCGCGCACCAGGGCGAGCCAGGGCACGACGGCCACGACCGCGACCACCGCCCAGACACCGAGGCCGGCGCGCCAGCTGCCGCCCAGGGCGCGGGTCACCGGGACGGTGGCCGCGGCGGCCACGGCGGTGCCCAGGGAGAGCGCCATCGAGTACAGGCCGGTCATGGTGCCGACACGGTCCGGGAAGTAGCGCTTGACGACCACGGGCATCAGGACGTTGCCGACGGCTATGCCGGCCAGCGCCAGGGCGCTGGTGGCGAGGAAGACGGCCGTGCCGCCGGCGAAGGGGCGCAGGGCGAGCCCGAGCGCGATGGCGGCCAGTCCCCCGCAGACCACGGCGCCGGGGCCGCGGCGGCGGGCCAGGCGCGGCGCGGCGACGCCGAAGAGGGCGAAGCACAGGGCGGGCACGGAGGTGAGCAGTCCGGCGACGGTCCCGCTCATGCCGAGCCCGTCGCGGACCTCCTCCAGGAGCGCGCCGAGGCTCGTGATGGCCGGTCGCAGGTTGAGCGCGGCCAGGACCAGCGCAACGGCGACGAAAACGCGGGTGCGGGCGCGCGCGTGCGTCATGCTCGGCGGAGCGGCAGACGTCTGTACGGGCAGGGTCGGTCCTGCCGTGGCAGGGTCGATCGTTGTGGCTTCGTCGTCACGCATGCGGGCCATCATAGAATGATGGGATGAATATTGAGGAGGGTCCATGCCCTTGACGTCGCCGCGGCGGTCCGTGCTCGCCGACCAGGTGATCACGCAACTGCGCGCCCAGATCACCTCTGGCGAGTGGCCGGTGGGCTCGCGCATCCCCACTGAGACGCAGCTGGTCGAGCAGCTCGGTGTGGCGCGAAACACGGTCCGCGAGGCCGTCCGGGCCCTGGCCCACAACGGTCTGCTCGACATCCGCCAGGGATCGGGCACCTATGTGCTGGCGACGAGCGAGATGGCCGGCGTCATGCACCGCCGCTTCGCCGACGCCGATCCGCGGCACGTCGCCGAGCTGCGCAGCGCCCTGGAGGCGTCCGCGGCGTCGCTGGCCGCGTCACGGCGCACCGACCGCGACCTCAGGCAGCTGGACGCGGCCCTCGCGCGGCGTGAGCGCGCCTGGTCCGCCGGTCGCGCCGACGTGTTCGTGGACGCCGACGCGGCCCTGCACCTGTCGGTCGTGGCGGCCTCGCACAATGAGGTCATCGCCGAGCTGTACGCCGACCTGGGCGAGGTGCTGCGTGAGTTCCTCCGCGCCGACATCGGCGAGGACCTGAGCGCCGAGACGTACGTGGACCACGGCCGGCTGGTGGAGGCGATCCGGCAGGGCGACGCGATGACGGCCTCGGAGGAGGCCGCGGGCCACGCCTTCAGCTGCCGTTTCCGTCCGGCAGACGGGTGACCCAGACGTTGTGTATCTCCTCCCAGCACCGGTCGCTCAGCGTCACCGTCTCCGCGGGGCCGATCGGGACCTGGGGGCCGTCCACGTCCGGGTCCCACCACTGGACGCACTCGATGTGCAGCTGAACGTGGTCCAGGTCGGGATCGGGGTTGAAGCAGACCGCCACGCCCTCGCTGCCCTGCACCGAGGTGCGGCACTCGGTGTCCGCGGGCGCCTGGGAGGCGGCCCAGGCCGCGGCGGCCGGGCCCGCGACCACCGAGGCCGCCGCGGCCGCCGCCACCGCGCAGAAGCGCAACCGCACGATCCGCCCTCCCTCCGCTCGCCCCGAACCCCATGGTGACGGCACGCACCGGGGCCCACCCGGCCGGCTGGGCCGGACGGGGGACACCGGTCCCGAACGCGCGTACGGCCCCGGCCCGCCCGAAGGCGGCACCGGGGCCGTACGAGGAACGCGGGCGACGCGCGAGCGGCGTCAGGCGCCGATCGCGTGCAGGCCGCCGTCGACGTGCACGATCTCGCCCGTGGTCTTGGGGAACCAGTCGCTGAGCAGCGCCACGACACCGCGGCCGGCCGGCTCCGGGTCGGCCACGTCCCACTCCAGGGGGGAGCGGTGGTTCCAGACGTCCGCGAGCTCGCCGAAGCCCGGGATGGACTTCGCGGCCATGGAGCCGATCGGGCCCGCCGAGATCAGGTTGCAGCGGATGTTCTGCTTGCCGAGGTCGCGCGCGATGTAGCGCGAGGTGGCCTCCAGCGCGGCCTTGGCCGGGCCCATCCAGTCGTACTGCGGCCAGGCGTACTGGGCGTCGAAGGTGAGGCCGACGACCGAGCCGCCCTCCTGCATCAGCGGCAGGCACGCCATGGTGAGCGCCTTCAGCGAGTACGCGGAGACGTGCATGGCCGTGGCGACGGACTCGAACGGGGTGTTGAGGAAGTTGCCGCCGAGCGCGTCCTGCGGTGCGAAGCCGATGGAGTGGACCACGCCGTCCAGGCCGCCGAGCTCCTCGCGCACCACGTCGGCCAGGGAGGCCAGGTGCTCCTGGTTGGTGACGTCGAGCTCGATGACCTTGACGGGCCTGGGCAGCTTCTTGGCGATGCGCTCGGTGAGCGTGGGCCGCGGGAACGCCGTGAGGATGATCTCGGCGCCCTGCTCCTGGGCGAGCCTGGCGGTGTGGAAGGCGATGGAGGACTCCATCAGCACGCCCGTGATGAGGACGCGCTTGCCGGCGAGGATTCCGCTCATGCTCAGTGACCCATGCCCAATCCGCCGTCCACGGGAATGACGGCTCCAGTGATGTATGCGGCCTCGTCGGAGGCGAGGAAGCGGACCGAGGCGGCGATCTCCTCGGGCTGCGCGTACCGGCCCGCGGGGACCTGACCGACGATGGCCTTGCGCTGCTCGTCGGTGAGCACGCGGGTCATGTCCGTGTCGACGAAGCCGGGGGCGACGACGTTGACGGTGATGTTGCGCGAACCGAGCTCGCGGGCGAGGGAGCGGGCGAAGCCGACCAGGCCGGCCTTGGACGCGGCGTAGTTCGCCTGTCCCGCCTGGCCCGTCAGGCCCACCACCGAGGAGATCAGCACGACGCGGCCCTTGCGGGCGCGCAGCATCGCCTTCGAGGCACGCTTGACCATGCGGAAGGTGCCGGTGAGGTTGGTGTCGATGACGGAGGTGAAGTCCTCCTCCGACATGCGCAGCAGCAGCTGGTCGCGGGTGACGCCGGCGTTGGCCACCAGCACCTGGACCGGGCCGTGCTTCTCCTCGATCTCCTTGTAGGCCTGCTCGACCTGCTCGGGATCCGTGATGTCGCAGCGGACGGCGAGGAAGCCGGCCGGCGGCTCGCCGGAGCGGTAGGTGATGGCGACCTGGTCACCGGCGTCGGCGAAGGCCCGGGCGATGGCGAGGCCGATGCCCCGGTTTCCTCCGGTGACGAGAACCGAGCGGCTCAACGGATCACCCTTTCCATAGTGGTCTTGTACACCCAAAAACTATCTGCCTACGCGGCGGTACGGAGAATCGACCCCCGACAGGGGCCTGTGCGCCTCGCTGTCGAGTCCCTACAGAAAAGGGCAGGCGGGGGCGGTGTCGGAGGGGCATGATTCACTGCGGAGGACATGACGCACACCGACGTTGGCGCATCGGGCAGAAGGGGAGGCCGTCGTGCCCCATGAGGTCGATCAGTCATTTCTGGCGCTGCCACTGAGGGCGCTGGCGGACGCCGCGCTCGCGCGGGCCCGCGCCCTGGGCGCGGAACACGCGGACTTCCGCTTCGAGCGGGTGCGCGGCGCGGCCTGGCGGCTGCGTGACGGCAGACCGTCCGGTTCCTCGGACACGACGGACATGGGCTACGCGGTGCGCGTGGTGCACGGCGGGGCCTGGGGTTTCGCCTCCGGGGTGGACCTGACGATGGACGCCGCGGCGCGGGTGGCCGGCCAGGCGGTCGCCATGGCGAAGCTGTCCGCGAAGGTGATCGCCGCGGCGGGCTCGGACGAGCGCGTGCAGCTCGCACCGGAGCCGGTGCACGCCGACAAGGTCTGGGTCTCGGCATACGACGTCGACCCCTTCGAGGTGCCCGATGCCGACAAGACCGCTCTGCTGGCCGAGTGGAGCGGCAGACTGCTGGCGGCCCCGGGCGTGTCGCACGTGGACGCCTCCCTCATGACCGTCCACGAGAACAAGTTCTACGCCGACACATGGGGCACGACCACGACCCAGCAGCGGGTGCGGGTGCACCCCCAGCTGACCGCCGTCGCGGTGGACCCGGACTCCGGCGAGTTCGACTCCATGCGCACCCTGGCGCCGCCGGCCGGCCGCGGCTGGGAGTACCTGACCGGCACGGGCTGGGACTGGGACGCGGAGCTCGCGGAGATCCCGGAGCTGCTCGCCGAGAAGATGGCGGCCCCCTCGGTGGAGGCGGGCGCGTACGACGTGGTGGTCGACCCGTCCAACCTCTGGCTGACCATCCACGAGTCGATCGGCCACGCCACCGAGCTGGACCGCGCGCTGGGCTACGAGGCCGCCTACGCCGGCACCTCCTTCGCCACCTTCGACCAGCTCGGCACGCTGCAGTACGGCTCCGCGCACATGAACGTCACCGGCGACCGCACCGCCGAGCACGGCCTGGCGACCGTCGGCTACGACGACGAGGGCGTCGCCGGCCAGTCCTGGGACCTGATCAAGGACGGCGTCCTGGTCGGCTACCAGCTGGACCGCCGCATCGCCCGGCTGACCGGCTTCGAGCGCTCCAACGGCTGCGCCTACGCCGATTCCCCGGGCCATGTGCCGGTGCAGCGGATGGCGAACGTGTCGCTGCAGCCCGCGCCGGACGGCCCGTCGACGCGGGAGCTGATCGGCGGCGTGGAGCGCGGGATCTACATCGTCGGCGACCGCTCGTGGTCCATCGACATGCAGCGCTACAACTTCCAGTTCACCGGGCAGCGCTTCTTCAAGATCGAGAACGGCGAACTGGCCGGCCAGCTGCGCGACGTCGCCTACCAGGCGACCACCACCGACTTCTGGGGCTCCATGGAGGCCGTCGGCGGTCCGCAGACCTACGTCCTCGGTGGCGCCTTCAACTGCGGCAAGGCCCAGCCGGGCCAGGTCGCCGCCGTCTCGCACGGCTGCCCGTCCGCGCTCTTCCGCGGCGTGAACATCCTCAACACCACGCAGGAGGCCGGTCGATGAGCACCCTGTCCAAGCCCCACGAGATCGTCGAGCGGGCCCTGGAACTGTCCCGTGCGGACGGCTGCGTGGTCATCACCGACGAGGACTCCTCGGCCAACCTGCGCTGGGCGGGCAACGCCCTGACCACCAACGGCGTGACCCGCGGCCGCACCCTCACGGTGATTGCGACCGTGAACGGCGCGCAGGGCACCGCATCGGGCGTGGTGACGCGGGCCGCGGTCACCGCCGACGACCTGGAGCCGCTGGTGCGGGCCGCCGAGGCGGCGGCGCGCGACGCGGGGCCCGCCGAGGACGCCCAGCCGCTGGTCGAGGGGGTGCCCGCGAGCGCCTCCTTCACCGAGCCGCCCGCGGAGACCGGCTCGGAGGTCTTCGCGGCCTTCGCCCCGGCGCTCGGCGAGTCCTTCGCGGTCGCCCGGGCCGGCGGCCGGCGGCTGTACGGCTTCGCCCAGCACAGCGTCACCTCCACCTACCTGGGCACCTCGACGGGCCTGCGCCTGCGTCACGACCAGCCCAGCGGCACGCTCGAGATCAACGCCAAGTCGGAAGACATGTCCCGCTCGGCGTGGGCCGGCGCGGCCACCCGCGACTTCACCGACGTCGACCCGGCGGCACTCGACGCCGACCTGGCGCAGCGGCTGGCCTGGGCCGAGCGCCGGATCGACCTGCCCGCCGGGCGGTACGAGACGCTGCTGCCGCCGTCGGCGGTGGCGGACCTGGTGATCTACCAGCAGTGGAGCGCCGCGGCCCGGGACGCGGCGGAGGGCCGCACGGTCTTCAGCAAGCCCGGCGGGGGCACGCGGATCGGCGAGCGGCTGTCGGACCTGCCGCTGACGCTGCGCAGCGACCCCCGCGAACCCGGCCTGGAGTCGGCGCCGTTCGTCATCGCGCACGCCTCGGGTGACGACTCGTCGGTCTTCGACAACGGCCTGCCGGTCGAGCCGACCGACTGGCTGCGCGAGGGTGTGCTGCGGCGGCTGTTCACCACCCGGCACAGCGCGGGGCTGACCGGCCTTCCGACGACGCCGGTCGGGGGCAACCTGATCCTCGACGGCGGCGGCAAGCGCTCGCTGGAGGAGATGGTCGCGGACACCGGGCGCGGGCTGCTGCTGACGTGCCTGTGGTACATCCGCGAGGTGGACCCGGCCACCCTGCTGCTGACCGGGCTGACCCGCGACGGGGTCTACCTGGTGGAGGGCGGCGAGGTGACCGGCGTGGTCAACAACTTCCGGTTCAACGAGTCGCCGGTGGACCTGCTGGGCCGGGTCACCGAGGTGGGCCGCACCGAGCGGACGCTGCCGCGCGAGTGGGGCGACTGGTTCACCCGGGCCGCGTTCCCCGCGATGCGGATCCCGGACTTCAACATGAGTTCGGTCAGCCAGGGGGTCTGACCGGGGACAAGGGGTGGGCGATGGACGAGAAGCAGACGGTCAAGGTCTCGAAGTTCCTGGCCCGCGTGCTGCGGCATGATCCGGGTTCGATCGGGATCGCCCTCGACGAGGGGGGCTGGGTGGACGTGGACGTGCTGATGGCCGCGTCCGCCCGGGCCGGCCGGCGCTTCGCGCGTGCCGACCTGGACCACGTCGTGGCGAACAACAACAAGAAGCGGTTCGCGTATTCGCAGGACGGCCGGCGGATCAGGGCCAGCCAGGGCCACTCGGTGGAGGTCGACCTCGGTCTGGCCGCCACCGAGCCGCCGGCCGTCCTCTACCACGGCACCGCGAGCACGACCCTGCCGATCGTGCTCGCCGAGGGGCTGCGCCCGATGACGCGTCAGGACGTGCACCTGTCGGCGGACGTGGAAACGGCCGTGCGCGTGGGGTCGCGGCACGGCCGTCCCGTGGTGCTCGAGGTGGATGCCGAGGGACTGGCCGCCACCGGTCATGTCTTCCGGGTGAGCGCCAACGGCGTGTGGCTCACCGACCGGGTGCCGGCCGCGTTCCTGCGGCAGCATCGCGCCTGAGGCGGCGGGGGGTCAGACGGCGGTGCGTTGCCGTCTGCCGCGGAGCGAGCCCCACAGCGGCGTCACCACGGCCACGATGAGGATGGCGCCCAGGATCTGCAGGACATGCCGGATCCAGTCGATGCCCGAGGTGTGCTTGACGCCGAGCCAGCCGGAGACCGCGTTCCCGAGGAACGCGCCGAGGATGCCGCAGATGACGGTGAGCCACCACGGGATGTCCTGCCTGCCCGGCAGAAGGAGCTTCGCGAGGAAGCCGAGCACGATGCCGACGATGATCGCCCAGACCCAGTTCATGCCGTCAGTCTCCGCGCGCCGCCGGTACGTCGCATGCGGGATACCGCCATACGCCGTACGGCGGTTCCGGGGCGTCACCCGGAGGCCGCCCCCCGCTCTCGAATGCGGCGGACACGGGGCGTAACGTGGAGGTGTACGGAGATGGGAGCTTCCGGCACTTCGAGCAGGCGGTGGAACGTGATGCGGAAGCACAGTGACCCCGGGGTCTTCCGGATCACGGGGACGGCGGCGGGGCTCACCGAGGACGTCCGGGGCCGGCAGCGCCGCTACATCATCTCGATGTCCGTGCGCACCGTTTCCTTCATCCTGGCCGTCGTCCTGTGGCACGTGTGGACCCCGCTGGCGTGGGTGGCGCTCGTCGCCGGGCTGGTGCTGCCCTACATCGCCGTGGTGCTCGCCAACGCGGGCCGGGAGAACGCCCGGAACCTGCCCTCCTCGCACCTGCCGCCGGTCGTCCCCCCGGCGCTGGGACCGGGGCGGGAGCGGCGTCCCGCGGAGGCCGGGACGGAAGCGGACGGAGGCTCTTCCTCCGGTCGCGGCTGAGCCTTCCGCGTCCTTGGAAGCTCAGGAAAAGCTCAGATCAATCATGGGTATCCACTCCACTGGGGGCCTTTGCGCGTGGCATACTGCGTACGCGCTCCGCATCCCCCGTCGGAGCGACGGACCGACGCCGGGCGGCTCCCCCCGTGGCTGCCCGGCGTCGCCATGTTTGGATGGGGTTCGTGACCAACGAATCGCCGATCTGCTCCGCCAAGGGGTGCCGCGTCCCCGCCGTGTGGGTGCTCGCCTGGAACAACCCCAAGCTCCACACTCCGGAACGCCGCAAGACCTGGCTGGCGTGCGAGGAGCACCGCGAGCACCTGGCCTCGTTCCTGGGCGTGCGGGGGTTCCTCAAGGACGTCGTGCGCTTCGAGGAGTGGGAGGAAGCGGCGGCCGGGCGGGACTCAGCCGCCGATCGCTGACATCGGGCGGTCGGGCTGCAGGAACGCGGGGTCGTCGAGGCCGGAGCCGGCCTTCTTGCCCCACATCGCGGCCTTCCACGACGCGGCGATCTCCTCGTCGGACGCACCGGAGCGCAGCGCGCCGCGCAGGTCCGACTCCTCGCGGGCGAACAGGCAGTTGCGTATCTGGCCGTCGGCGGTCAGGCGGGTGCGGTCGCAGGCGCGGCAGAACGGGCGGGTGACGGAGGCGATGACCCCGACCCGTGCGGGGCCGCCGTCGACCAGCCAGCGTTCGGCGGGGGCGTGACCGCGTGCCTCGCCGGGTTCGGGGGTGAGGGCGAACTTCGTGGCCAGGCTCGCGAGGATCTCCTCGGCGGTGACCATGTCGGACCGCTGCCAGCCGTGCTGGGCGTCGAGGGGCATCTGCTCGATGAAGCGCAGCTCGTAACCCTCCGCGAGGGCCCAGGCCAGCAGGTCGGGGGCCTCGTCGTCGTTGACCCCGCGCATCAGCACGCTGTTGACCTTGACGGGGGTCAGCCCGGCCTCCCGGGCGGCCTCCAGGCCGCGCAGGACGTCATGGTGCCGCTTGCGGCGGGTCAGCGCCTGGAAGACCTCGGGGCGCAGGGTGTCGAGGGAGACG
The DNA here is from genome assembly GCF_040644455.1 of Streptomyces sp. NPDC046977. Lineage (NCBI taxonomy): Bacteria > Bacillati > Actinomycetota > Actinomycetes > Kitasatosporales > Streptomycetaceae > Streptomyces > Streptomyces sp. NPDC046977. The sequence goes on along the minus strand of NZ_JBEYWO010000026.1, from coordinate 114,154 downwards.
TTGACCCGGTTCAGTCCGGCGGCCCGCAGGGCGGCGGCGGTGCGCTCCAGGCCGACGCCGTTGGTGGTGAGGGAGAGCCTGGGGCGGGGTTCGAGGGCGGCGCAGCGCTCCACGATGCCGACGAGCCCGGGGCGCAGCAGGGGCTCGCCGCCGGTGAAGCGGACGTCCTCGACCCCGAGCAGGGTGACGGCGATGCGCACCAGGCGGACGATCTCGTCGTCGGTGAGCAGCTCGGGCTTCCCGAGCCACTGGAGCCCTTCTTCCGGCATGCAGTACGTGCAGCGCAGATTGCACCGGTCGGTCAGGGAGACCCGCAGGTCGGTGGCGATCCGGCCGTAGGTGTCCAGCAGCACGGCGCGGCTCCCTCCTGCGATGGGGTCGGTGGTACGGCAGTGCCGTCCCGTTACTTCGCAGCCTACGGGACGGCACTGACGTTCAACAGTCTGTTTCAGTGCGCTCCGGCTCCGGTGAGGGAGCGGACCTCGAGCTCCGCGTACTTGCTGTCGGCGTCGGGTTCGGGCTTGGACAGGAGCGTGCCCAGGATGCCGAACAGGAAACCGACGGGGATGGAGACGATGCCCGGGTTCTCCAGCGGGAACCAGTGGAAGTCCTCACCGGGGAACATCGCGGTCGCCTTGCCGGACACGACCGGCGAGAAGACCACCAGGACCACGGAGGTGATCAGGCCGCCGTAGATGCTCCACAGCGCGCCACTGGTGTTGAAGCGCTTCCAGAACAGGCTGTAGAGCAGCGTCGGCAGGTTCGCGGAGGCCGCCACGGCGAAGGCCAGGGCCACCAGGAAGGCGATGTTGAGCTTGCCCGCGAAGATGCCGAGCAGGATGGCGACGGCCCCGATGGCGACCGCCGCGATCTTGGCCGCGGCGACCTCCTCCTTCTCGCTCGCCGTCCCCTTGCGGATGACGTTGGCGTACAGGTCGTGCGCGAAGGAGGACGAGGAGGCGAGGGTGAGCCCCGCGACCACGGCCAGGATGGTGGCGAAGGCGACCGCCGAGATCACCGCGAGGAGGATGGCGCCGCCCGTGGAGCCGGCGCCGCCGCCGATCTCCTGGGCCAGCAGGGGGGCCGCGGTGTTGCCCGCCGCGTTGGAGGTCGTGATGGTCTCCGGGGTGAGCAGGGCGGCGGCACCGAAGCCCAGCGCGATGGTCATCAGGTAGAAGCAGCCGATGATGCCGATCGCCCAGTTCACCGACGTACGGGCGGCCCGGGCCGTGGGGACGGTGTAGAAGCGGATCAGGATGTGCGGCAGTCCGGCGGTGCCGAGCACGAGGGCCAGGCCCAGCGAGATGAAGTCGATCTTCGAGGTCGCGGTGACGCCGTACTTCAGGCCGGGCTCCAGGAAGGCCGAGCCCTTTCCGCTCTTCTCCGCCGCCGCCCCGAGCAGCGTGGACAGGTTCCAGTGGAACTTGGTGAAGACCAGGATGGTGATCAGCAGGGTGCCGCCGATGAGCAGCACCGCCTTGACCATCTGCACCCAGGTGGTGCCCTTCATGCCGCCGATCGTCACGTACAGCACCATGACGACGCCGACGAGGACGACGATCAGCCGCCGCGGGCCCTCACCGGTGATGCCGAGCAGCAGCGCCACCAGGGCGCCGGCGCCGACCATCTGCGCCAGCAGGTAGAAGATGCTGACAACGATGGTCGAGATGCCCGCGGCGGTGCGCACGGGGCGCTGGCGGAGCCGGAAGGCCAGGGCGTCGGCCATGGTGAACCGGCCGGAGTTGCGCAGCGGTTCGGCGACCAGCAGCAGCGCCACCAGCCAGGCGACGAGGAAGCCGATCGAGTACAGGAAGCCGTCGTAGCCGACGAGGGCTATGGAGCCCGCGATGCCGAGGAACGAGGCGGCCGACATGTAGTCGCCGGAGATGGCGAGGCCGTTCTGGAAGCCGCTGAAGGAGCGGCCGCCGGCGTAGAAGTCGGTGGCGTCCTTGGTCTGGCGTCCGGCCCAGACGGTGATGCCGAGGGTCGCCACGACGAACACCGAGAAGAGGCTGATGATCAGCGTCCGGTGGTCGCCGGCCCCGGCCGCGAGGACCTGGGCTGCCATGGTGTGCGGCGCGGTCATGCGGAGGCCTCCGTGCTCTCGGTCTCACCGGTGTCCTGGGCGCTCTCCATGCGTGCCTTGATGGCGTCGGAGTGCGGGTCGAGCTTGGCGTTCGCGTGGCGGGAGTACCACACGGCGATGCCGAAGGTGGTGGCGAACTGGGCGAGCCCGAAGACGAGGGCGACGTTGATGTGGCCCACCACCTTGGTGTCCATGAAGCCGCCCGCGTAGTTCGACAGCAGGACGTACAGCAGGTACCAGGTGATGAACGCGATGGTGAGCGGGAACGCGAACGAGCGGTGGGAGCGGCGCAGTTGGGCGAACTCCGCGCTCGCCTGCACCTCGGCGTACGAGGCCGCTGACGGCGGACCGGAGGTAGCCGACTGTCGTGCGGAATCCACGATGCCTCCTGGGGGGGGGGGGACGGAGCTGGGCAGGCACGAGCACGCGACGCGAGCCGGACGTGAGCTACGTCACGCAAAGATCGGACCCGCGCATGGTAAAGGCGTGACCATGGGGTTCGACAGGGGGCGGTGGTTGAAAATTGTCAGGTCCTTACCAACCGGAATCCGAGCTTTCCTCGCATACGCATTGAAGGGGCGCTCGGGGCGGCGCTAGGTTCCCTCGTCATGTACCCGTCCGGCGGCAACCACGCCGCGGTGACGGCCAGTCGGACGATTGGAGATCCCATGGCTCCCCTGCCAGGACGGCGCCGCGCCCTCGCGATACCCATCGGCATGGTGCTGGCAGGTGCTCTCGCGTTCCTGCCGAACGCCGCCTCGGCGGCCGCCGCCGGCACGGCCCCGGGCAACGGCACCGCCGCCGCCGCCGACGGCCCGGTGCTGTCGTACGTGGTCAACACCACCCGGACCAACAGCGGGACCATCAAGGACGTCCAGCAGGCGGTGGACCGCAACGGCGGTGACATCGTCGCGACGTACAAGAAGATCGGCGTGATCGTCGTCCACTCGGCGAACCCCTCCTTCGCCGCCGCCATGCGCACGGTGCGCGGCGTGGAGTCGGCGGGCGCCACCCGCACCGCCGCGCTGTCCACCGCCTCCACGACCGAACTGGGCGCCCCGGAACGGATCACGGCGGCCGAGGCCGCCGCGGCCAGGTCCAAGGCGGGCCCCGCGCAGGAGCCGCTGGAGGCCGACCAGTGGGACCTGGCGGCCATCGGCGCCGACAAGGCGGCCCGGATCGACCCCGGCGACCGGCACGTCACCGTCGCCGTCATCGACACCGGCGTCGACGACACCCACCCCGACCTGGCGGCCAACTTCTCGGCCAAGCAGTCCGCCAACTGCGTGGGCGGCGTGGCCGACACCAGCCCCGGCGCCTGGCGCCCGTACAGCGCCGACGCCTACCACGGCACCCACGTGGCGGGCGAGATCGCGGCCGCGCGCAACGGCATCGGCGTCGCCGGTGTGGCCCCGGGCGTACGGGTCGCCTCCATCAAGGTGGCCGACCCCGTCACCCAGCTCTTCTACCCCGAGAGCGTGGTCTGCGCCTTCGTCTTCGCCGCCGAGAACAGCGTCGAGATCACCAACAACAGCTACTACGTCGACCCGTGGCTCTACAACTGCCTCGACGACCCCGACCAGCGCGCCATCGTCGACGCCGTCGAACGCGCCGCGCGGTACTCCGAGGACAAGGGCGTGCTGAACATCGCCTCGGCGGGCAACTCCAACCACGACCTCGACTCCACCGCGATCGTGGACACCACCAGCCCCGACGACTCCACCCCGGTCACCCGGACCGTCGACCCCCACGTCTGCTGGGACATCCCGACCCAGCTGCCGGGCGTCGTCACCGTCTCCGCGACCGGTGTGCGCGACCTGAAGTCGTACTACTCCAGTTACGGCCTCGGGGTGGTCGACGTCGCCGCCCCTGGCGGTGACCGCTTCCAGGTGCCGGGCACCCCGTCCGCGAACGGCCGCATCCTGTCGACGCTGCCGGGCAACACCTACGGCTGGCTCCAGGGCACGTCGATGGCCTCGCCGCACGTGGCGGGCGTCGCCGCGCTCCTGAAGAGCACCCACCGGCACGCCTCACCGGAGGAGTTGCAGGAGATGCTCAAGGCGCAGGCCGACAACCCCGGTTGCCCGACAGGGCTGTACGACCCCGACGGCAACGGCGTGCAGGACGCCACCTGCACCGGCGGGCCGGACGTCAACAGCTTCTACGGCCACGGCATCGTGGACGCGCTGGACGCCGTCACCGGCTGACGGCGGGGACACGGGCGCACAAGGCGCCGGCGCACCGCTCTCAGACCCTCACCAGGGTCTTGAGGGCGGTGCGCTCGTCCATCGCCTTGTAGCCGCCGGGGACACCGTCCAGACCGACCGTCAGGTCGAACACGGCGGACGGGTCGACGGTGCCGTCCAGCACGTCCGGCAGCAGCTCGGGGATGTAGGTGCGCACAGGGGCGACGCCGCCGTGCAGGGCGATGTTGCGGTCGAACATGTCGCTCAGGTCCAGGCCGGTGCCACTGCCGTGGGGGACGCCGACGTAGCCGATGGCGCCGCCGTCGCGCGTGACGGCGACCGCGGTGCGCATGGACTGCTCGGTGCCGACGGCCTCGATCACCGCGTGGGCGCCCTGGCCGCCGGTCAGTTCGCGGACCGCGGCGACGGCCGCCTCGCCGCGCTCGGCCACCACGTCGGTGGCCCCGAAGGAGCGGGCGATGGCGGTGCGCGCCTCGTGCCGGCCGAGGGCGATGATGCGCTCGGCGCCGAGCCGCCGCGCGGCCAGCACCCCGCACAGGCCCACCGCCCCGTCACCGACGACCGCGACGGTGGAGCCGGGCCGGACCCCCGCGCCGACCGCGGCGTGGTGACCGGTGCCCAGCACGTCGGAGAGGGTCAGCAGGGCGGTCAGCAGCCGCTCGTCGGACAGCGCCTCGGCGGGCAGCCGCACCAAGGTGGCGTCCGCGAACGGCACACGTACGGCCTCGCCCTGGCCACCGTCGGAGCCGACCTCGCCCCAGAAGCCGCCCTCGGTGCACGAGGTGGTGAGGCCGTCCGCGCAGTACGCGCAGACGCCGTCGGACCAGACGAACGGGGCGACGACCAGGTCGCCGCGCTTCAAACCCGACACCTCGGAACCGGTCTCCTCCACCACGCCGAGGAACTCGTGCCCGATGCGCTGCCCCGGCTGCCGCGACGCGACGCCGCGGTAGGCCCACAGGTCGCTGCCGCAGATGCAGGCCAGCACCACGCGCACAACGGCGTCCGTGGGCTGCCGGACGACCGGGTCGGGCACCTCCTCCACGCGGATGTCGTGGGGGGCGTGGATCACGGTGGCGCGCATACGGAAGCCGTCCTGGCTGTGCGGAGGGGTGGGAACGTACCACCGTACAGTCCGGCCGCGAGGAGGAACTGCGCCGCGAGGTACGTGAGCATGATCCAGAATCCGGCGGCGGGCGGCTGCGGCAGCCCGGCCAGCCGGGTCGCGATGAGGGTGTCCGAGAGCAGGAACAGCCCGCCGCCGGCCGCCGCGGCCGGGGTGCCGAGTGCCGCGCCGCCGGCCGCGACCGCCGTCAGCAGCAGGCTGTAGAGGGCGACCGGGACCCGCAGGGCGGAGGGCAGACCGGGCCACAGCACGGTGATCGCGGCAAGCCACACCAGGGTGTACCCGGCCGCCGCCCACCGTGTCCGGGTGGGGACGGAGAACGCCCCGCGCCGCGCGAGAAGTGTGAGATAGCAGACGTGGCCGGCCGCGAAGCAGCCCATGCCGGCAAGGAACGCCGTGTCCCCGCCGAACTGCAGGAGCACGTCGCCGGCCCAGCCCAGCAGCAGCGCAGCCATCAGCACGCGGGGGCCGCCCCGCAGCGCCGCCCAGGCCGCCAGCGCGGGCATCAGCAGCGCCTTGGTGACGTCCTCCACGACGCCCGCCCCCTGTGACGGCAACGCCGTCGCCACCAGGTGCACGGCGGAGACGGCGGCGAACACCACGAGGGCCGCGCGGGCGGCACAAGGTGCACGACGGGAGGACTCCCCCGCCGGCACGGCTCCCTGGTGCGCGCTCACGCCGCCGGACCCTCGGGCCGGGGCGACCAGCCGGGGCCGCGCAGCAGGTGGCCGGCCCGGTCGCGCCAGGTGCGCGCGGCGGCGACGTCGCGGGCGATGGCGGCGTACTCGTGGGTGGCCACGCGCAGCGGGTTGAAGGTGGCGATGTTCTTCGTCAGTCCGTACACCGGCCGTTCGGCCTCGGCGGCGAAGGACCCGAAGAGCCGGTCCCAGAGGATCAGGATGCCGCCGAAGTTGCGGTCGAGGTAGCCGCCCTGCGAGGCGTGGTGGACCCGGTGGTGGGAGGGCGTGTTGAAGACGGCCTCGACGGGGCGCGGCAGCTTCCCGACGCGCTCGGTGTGGATGCCGAACTGGTAGACGAGATTGAGGGAGGAGCAGAAGGCGAGGGCCGCCGGATGCACACCGCAGGCGATCAGCGGGAGGTAGAACGGCCAGGACGTCAGACTCGTCCACGGCTGGCGCAGCGCGGTGGAGAGGTTGAACTTCCGGCTGGAGTGGTGGATGACGTGGCACGCCCACAGGAGGCGGATCACGTGGTGCCCGCGGTGCTGCCAGTAGTAGAAGAAGTCCTGCGCCAGGAGCATCAGCGGAATCGTCCACCAGGTGACGGGCACGCGGAGCGGGGTCAGGGCGTACACCCCGGTGTAGATCGCGACGATCGGGAACTTCCACAGGAAGTCGAAGAGCAGACTGCCGAGTCCCATCGACAGACTGGTCGCGGTGTCCCTGGCGCCGTACCCGGCGGAGTCCTCGTCCGGGTGGATCCGGTAGCTGATCACCTCCAGGACGGTGAGCAGCACGAATGCGGGTATCGACCACATCACGGCATCGGGCAGTTGCGGCATGGCGGAACCATAGGGCCGCCCGGCGCCCGGCGAACAGACGTCGTTACCCATCAGTATTTTCCCGGGGTGGGCCGCGCTCCGGGCAGCAGCGCCGCGCGAGCGGCGCCGGCCGGGCCCAACAGGCCTGCTGGGTAAGGGGATCGTGCGGCGCTGGGCATGCCCGCCGATGACGAACTGACGGCCCGTCAGCCAAGCGCGGACCCGTGTCCCGCACCCGCACCGGGGACCCGTGTCCGGTCCGTCCAGGCGGCATTGACCGGGGCGGAGCCGGACGGGGCCGGTCCGGAGTGTCGGTGGCCGCCCGTATTGTGTTCCACCATGCACGTGTCCCAGCTTCCGCAGCCACCGTGGCCCGAGGCCTACCCCGACGGGTACGCCGTCGTGGACGTCGAGACCACCGGGCTCGGCCGCGACGACCGGATAGTCTCCGCCGCCGTCTACCGGCTGGACGCGCGCGGCGAGGTGCAGGACCACTGGTACTCCCCGGTCAACCCGCAGCGGGACCCGGGCCCGGTGTGGATCCACGGCCTCACCTCCGACATGCTCGCCGACGCGCCCCTGTTCGGCGAGATCGCGGAGGAACTGGCGGCCCGGCTGGCGGGGCGCGTCCTCGTCGCCCACAACGCGGTCTTCGACTGGTCGATGCTGTCCAGGGAGTTCGCCCGCGCCCGGACGGTCGCGCCGGTGGAGCACCGGCTGTGCACCATTGTGCTGTCCAAGGAGCTGGGCCTGCCGCTGCCCAACCACAAACTGGGGTCGCTGGCCGCGCACTACGGCGTCGTGCAGCAGCGGGCCCACCACGCCCTGGACGACGCCCGCGTCCTGGCCGAGGTCTTCCGCCCCAGCCTCCACCAGGCGGCGGCCGGGGGCCTGCGGCTGCCGCTGCACGCCTGCCGCCCGCTCACGGAGTGGATCGACACCGCCACCGAACCGCGGTCGGTGGCCGCCGGTTACCGCTCGACGTACCGGCCCATGAGCTGGCGGCCCAACCGGAAGCGGCCCGCCTGCCCCTACCCCAATCCCGGGCGGCTGGAGCCGGGCGGCCCGCTGGTCCAGGGGATGCGGGTCGCCTTTTCGGGGGACACGAACGTCGACCGCGAACTGCTGGAGGACCGGGCGACCGAGGCCGGACTGCACGTGGCGTCCGGCGTCAGCCGGCTCACCAGCCTGCTGGTCACCAACGACCCGGGCTCCCTCACCGGCAAGACCGTGCGCGCCCGCCAGCTGGGCACCCCCGTCATCGACGAGCGGCGCTTCGCCGAACTCCTCAAGGACGTCGCGCCGGCACCCGACGTGCACGGCTGAGGCGGCCCGCGGCAGCCGTTCGGGTGGTGCCGGGCCGACGCACCCGCCCCCGGATTGCCGCGCCCACGCCCCACCCGCACGCTGGGCCTCATGGCCCGATGTGAAGTCTGCGGCAACGACTACGTCATGAGCTTCGAGGTGCACGCCCAGGGGGCCGTGCACGTCTTCGACAGCTTCGAGTGCGCCATCCACCGGATGGCCCCCATCTGCGAGCACTGCCGGGTCCGGATCGTCGGCCACGGCGTCGAGGTGGACGGCCACTGGTACTGCGGCGGGCACTGCGCCAAGGCCGAGGGCCGTACCGGCATCGTCGACCGCGTCGGGTCCGCGGCGTCCGGGAAATGAACGGCGGCGGGGCGGGCCGCCGCCGGGCGGTGACGCCGCGGCGTCCGACCCCTGCCGAAAGCGCCCCGCGACCGAGTTGTACGGTCATGGGGTGTACCGCTTCCTGTTGTCCCGCCAGTGGGTGATCCTCACCCTCGTCGGACTGCTGATGATGCCCACCATGGTGCGGCTCGGCTTCTGGCAGTTGCACCGGCACGAGCGCCGGGTGGCGAACAACCACCTGATCTCGGACAACCTCAAGGCGGCCCCCCTGCCCGTGGAGTCGCTGACCGGCCCGGGAACGGTCGTCCCGAAGAAGGACATCTACCGGACGGTCACCGCGACCGGCCGCTACGACACCGCCCACGAGGTCGTCGCCCGGCAGCGCACGGCCGCCGACGGGGACAGCATCGGGTACCACGTCATCACCCCCCTGGTCATGGCAGACGGCCGCGCGGTGCTGGTCAACCGGGGCTGGATCGCGGCCGGCGGCAACCTCACGAAGTTCCCGAAGGTCCCGGCAGCGCCCTCCGGTGAGGTCACCGTCACCGGACGGCTGCGCCCCGACGAGACCACCGGCGCGACCGGGATCAGGAACAAGGGCGGCCTCCCCGACCGCATGATCATGCTGATCAACAGCGGGCTGGTCGCCAAGGACCTGCCGGCCGGCGAGGAGCCGGTCGGCGGCTACATGGAGCTGTCCGCCACCTCGCCGAAGCCCACCGGGCACCAGCCGGAGCTGATCCCCGAACCGGACCACAGCAGCATCGGCATGCACATGGGCTACGCCATCCAGTGGTGGCTGTTCACCGCCATGGTGCCGGTCGGCTGGGTCATCCTGGTGCGCCGGGAGCGCAAGGAGCGGCTCGCGGCGGCACAGGCCGCCCAAGCGGCCGCGGCAGGCCCCGGGGAGGGCCCGGACGGCGACTCCGCCGGCGGCCCCGCGGACGGGGAGTCGCCCGGCCAGGCCGTCGCTGCGGTCGCGGCCCCGTAGGCCGCGGGGCACCCTCTAAGGGGGGCCGAGCGCGGAGGCGGCACCGTGGCGGGATCCATCGAGAACTACGCGGTCATCGGCGACCTGCAGACGGTCGCCCTGGTCGGCAGGAACGGCTCCGTCGACTGGCTCTGCCTGCCCCGCTTCGACTCCGGCGCGTGCTTCGCCGCGCTCCTCGGCGGTCACGACAACGGCAACTGGCGCATCGCCCCCGCGTCCGCGTCCTCCGACGAGCCCTGCACACGCCGCGCCTACCGGGGCGACACCCTGGTGCTGGAAAGCGTCTGGGAGACCCCTTCCGGCACCGTCAAGGTGATCGACTTCATGCCGCAGCGGGACCGCGCGCCCGATGTGATCCGCATCGTCGAGGGTGTGTCCGGCAGCGTCCCCATGAGCAGTGAGCTGCGGCTGCGCTTCGACTACGGGCACGTCGTGCCCTGGATGCGCCGCAGTGAGGGGCACCGGATCGCCATCGCCGGTCCCGACTCGGTGTGGCTGCGCAGCGAGCCGCTGGTCCGCATGTACGGCAAGGACTTCACGACCCACGCGGACTTCTCCGTCGCCAAGGGCGAGCGGGTCGCCTTCACCCTCACCTGGCACCCCTCGCACGAACGCCGGCCCCGGGCGATCGATCCCCACGAGGCGCTGCGGCAGAGCGTGCGGGACTGGGAGACCTGGTCGGCCCAGTGCCGTTACGACGGCCCCTGGCGGGACGCCGTACTGCGCTCGCTGATCACCCTCAAGGCACTGACCTACGCGCCCAGCGGCGGCATCGTCGCGGCGGCCACCACCTCGCTGCCCGAGGAGATCCGGGGCGTGCGCAACTGGGACTACCGCTTCTGCTGGCTGCGCGACGCGACGCTGACCCTCAATGTGCTGGTCGCCACCGGCTACCTCAAGGAGGCGTACCGCTGGCGGGACTGGCTGCTGCGGGCGGTCGCCGGTGACCCCGCGGACCTGCAGATCATGTACGGGATCGCGGGCGAGCGGCGGCTGCCCGAGCAGGAGCTGGGATGGCTGGACGGCTACGAGGCGTCGCTGCCGGTCCGCGTCGGCAACGCCGCCGCGACGCAGTTGCAACTGGACGTCTACGGAGAGGTCCTGGACTCGCTCTTCCTCGCCCGCACCCGCGGCATGCAGGACGAGCCGCACGCCTGGGCGGTCCAGCACTCGCTGATGGACTTCCTGGAGTCGGCCTGGCGCCGGCCCGACGAGGGCCTGTGGGAGGTGCGGGGCGAGCGGCAGCACTTTGTGCACTCCAAGGTGATGGCGTGGGTGGCCGCCGACCGTGCGGTCCGCACGCTGGAGGCCCGGCCGCACCTGTCCGGCGACGCGACGGCCTGGCGGGCGATGCGCGACGAGGTGCACCGCGAGGTGTGCCGCAAGGGCTTCGACAAGGAGCGCAACACCTTCACGCAGTACTACGGCTCCCGGGAGCTGGACGCGGCAACGCTGCTCATCCCGCAGGTCGGTTTCCTCCCGGTGACCGACCGCCGCGTGATCGGCACCGTCGAGGCGGTACGCAGGGAGCTGGACCACGGCGGCTTCGTGCGCCGCTACACCCTGGAGGACAGCAGCGTGGACGGCCTGCCCGGCGGTGAGGGCGCCTTCCTGGCCTGCTCGTTCTGGCTCGCGGACGCCCTGCACCGCACGGGCCGCCGCGACGAGGCCCGCGAGCTCTTCGAGCGGCTGCTGGGCCTGTGCAACGACGTGGGCCTGCTCGCGGAGGAGTGGGACCCGGTGGAACGGCGCCAACTGGGTAACTTCCCCCAGGCGTTCAGCCACATCGGGCTCGTCAATACGGCACTCACGCTGTCCGGCACGGAAGGGGCACGGCAACCGTCATGGACCTCGGGCTGAGGGATCGGGTGTACATCGTCACCGGCGCCAGCCGCGGGCTGGGCCTCGCGGCCGCTCGCGAACTGGTCGCCGACGGCGCGAAGGTGGTCGTGAGCGGGCGCGGCGAGAAGGCGGTGGCCGGCGCCGTCGCGGAACTGGGCGGTTCCGCGAGCGCCGTCGGGGTCGTCGCCGACAACGCCGACCCCCGGACGCCGGAGCTGCTGATCATGGCCGCGCGACGGGACTTCGGGCGGCTGGACGGGATGCTGATCAGCGTCGGCGGGCCGCCTGCGGGCACCGCGGACGTCATCGGCGACGACCAGTGGCGCGCGGCGTTCGAGTCGGTCTACCTGGGCGCGGTGCGGCTGGCGCGCGCGGCGGCGGAGGAACTGGGCGAGGGCGGGGTGATCGGCTTCGTGCTCTCCGGGTCCGTGCACGAGCCGATCCCGGGCCTGGCGGTCTCCAACGGCCTGCGGCCGGGCCTCGCGGGTCACGCCAAGGACCTCGCCAACCGGCTGGGACCGCGCGGCATCCGCGTCGTGGGGCTGCTCCCCGCCCGTATCGACACCGACCGGGTCCGCGAACTCGACGCCCTCACCGGCGACGCCGAGGCCGCCCGCGCCCGCCTCAGCGAGCGCATCGCCCTGCGCCGCTACGGCACCCCCGAGGAGTTCGGCCGCACGGCCGCGTTCCTGATGTCGCCCGCCGCTTCGTACCTGACCGGGCTGATGGTGCCGGTCGACGGGGGCGCGCGCGGCGAGTACTGAGCGCCGCCCCGGCCCGTCAGGTGACCCGGGTGGCGCGGTGGCTGACGGCGCGCAGCCGCGCCTCGGCGGGGAGCGCGGGCAGTCCGGCCGAGGTGCACGCCCGGCGCAGGACCGCACCGTCGAGTTCGGCCAGCACGGTGCCGGGGACGGCGTGCGGGGCGAGGGCGAGCAGCAGCCTGGCCGTGGGGGCGGTGGGGGTCCCGGCGAGGGTGGCGGCGGCGTGGTCGACGCCCGGCAGTTCGGCCGCGTCCGCGGCGATGACCTCCTCCAGGGCGCGGCCGCGCAGGACCGTCCCGCCCCCGTCGTCGGCGTCCACGGTGAACCGGCGCAGCCGTCGCTCGCGCGGCTGCGCCAGCAGCCACCACAGGGCGCCGAGCACGATCAGGGCCAGGGCCGTCAGGACGGCCGGCCACCACCAGGAGGCGCCGGTGTACCGGGTCCGGTCGCCGGGGGCGAGCAGGACGTCGCGGGGCCCCGTCCAGGGCCGGTCCAGCAGGCCGGTCCCGGCGCACAGCACAAAGGCTCCGCCGAGGAGCAGCGCCAGGCCGACAAGGGCGAGCAGGACGCGATTGACCGTGGAGCGCACCGCGCTCACCCCGTTTCCATGCGGCGTACGTCCAGTGACAGCGCGAGCGGGCGGTACAGCCCCAGCTCGTCGAGGGCCGCGGCGAGGGCCGCCTCCAGGTCGGCCCGCACCTCCGCGGTCTCCCGGAAGGCCACTTCGGCCCGGACGGCGGCCGCCCCGCGGGTCACGGAGACCTGCGCGAAGCGCACTCCCGGCACCTCCACCGCACGGTCCCGCAGGGCGAGTTCGGCCGCGTGCCGGTCGAGTCCCGCCCGGACGCCCGCCGTTCCCGGGCGCATCGGCAGCACGTCGCGCATCCCGGGCGTCGCGGCGAGCACGACCAGCCACAGCCCGAGGAGGACGGCGGCGGAGCCGGCGGCGAGGATCCACGGGTCACCGACGGGCCGGGCGGCGAGGTCGTCCGCGAGCCAGGTGCGCCAGGCCATGGCGGAGCGTCCGGCGCGCACCGCGGCGACGTCGTAGAGCAGCACACCGGCGACGGCCAGCACCAGGAACGCGGTGACGGCGGCGGGCAGGCGGCGCGGGGACCAGAAGCGCCGTACGCGGGGGGACGCCGCTACGACCGCCTCGGGCTCCCGCGTCCGAACGGGGTCGCTCATCGCACCCTCCCCTCCTCGGCCGCGTGCGAGGCCTGCGAGTGCAGGCGTTCCACCTCCACGACCACCCCTTGCACCACGATCCCGGTCAACTCCTCCACCCGTTCGGCGACATGACGCCGTACCGCGCGGCTCACCGCGGCGATGTCGACGGGGTAGCCGAGTTCGACGGACACCCGCACATGCATCCGGTCGCGGTGGACGGTGACGCTCGCCCGGGGGAACGCGCCGCGCGGCACGTGCTCCTGTCCGGGCGCGCCCTTGAGCGCCTCACGGGCGGCCTGTGCGGCGATCTTCGCCGGGACGCGGTCGGCGATCCGCAACGAGCCGCGTTCGGCGGGGGCGAGGAGCGGAACGGCGGACGTCCGCTCCGGCTCCGCGATGCTCATCGGGCCGCCTCACCGCCGCCGGTCGCGGGTACGGAAGAACTCGCCGGGCTCCAGGTCGCCGTCGAAGTACCGGCCGACCAGGAACCCGACGGCGCCGAGCGCCGCCACCAGCAGGAAGGCGGCGAACCCGCCGAAGTACCCGGCGAAGCCGAGCGCCATCCCGACGATCAGTCCGATCAGGGCCATGCTCATGGTCCGCTCCCTGTCCTGCGGCCGTTGTCCGGCGCCGATGTCACTGGACCCGCTGCTCCTGGTCGTCGTCGTCCGTGTCGTCGGGCAGTTTGACGTCCCCCACGGCGATGTTGACCTCGACGACCTCCAGGCCGGTCATCCGCTCGACGGCGACGATCACGTTCTCCCGCACGGCGTGGGCGACCGACACAATGGATACGCCGTAGTCGACGACGATGTCGAGGTCGAGCGCGGCCTGCACCTCGCCGACCTCCGCGCGCACGCCGCGGGTGCCGGACTTGCCGACGGGCACCCGGTCGCGCACCGCGCCGAAGCCGCGCGGAATGCCGGCACCGAGGGCGTGCACACCCTCCACGTCGCGGGCCGCGAGCCCGGCGATCTTCTCCACCACCCCGTCGGCGATCGTGGTCCGGCCGCGGGTCGCGGGGTCGCCGAGGGGCGCCCTGCGGCCGGTCGCCGAAGCGCCCGGGCTGGTGCCCTTCTCCAGGGTCCGGCCCCTGCCCTCGCCCTGTTGCACGGTCTCGGTCATCCCACCTCGTCCCTTCGACCTTCCGATGGCGGGAGCGGTTCGGGCTGCTCCGTGCACCACACTATGTGGGCATGCCCCGTCACGCCGTGAGGATGCGGCGACCGGGCGAGGACGACGCGCACGGGCGCACGTCCCGGGGTGGAGGGAGGCGAGGGCCGATGACCGCGGACCGGCTGGCGCGGGCGGTGCGCCGGCAACTCGGGCTCGGCCGGGTGCTGCCGCTGGGGGACGCCGGGGACACGCTGTGGGTCACCGAGAGCGCGGCGACGGCGGTGCTGCGCCCAGCCGCCGCGCGGGTGCCGGGGGTACGGCTCGGACGGCTGCGCATCGGTGCCGCCGGACCGGAGCAAGCGGCCGCGCCCGCACCGGAGTCGGCGCCCCCGGGCGCACTGGCCCGGCTGCCGCTGCGGATCGAGGCCGCGTTCGAGGCCACACCGGACGTGCCCCTGCCGTACTCGGCGCGGCGGTTGCGCGATGCGCTGTGGGAGGCCGCGGAGCACGGCGTCGGGCTGGAGCCCGCGGCGGTCGACCTGACCGTCACGGGGCTGCTGGACACCGATCGGCCTCAACCGGCCGGGCAGGACGCGGCGTCGGGGGCCGTCCCCCTTGCCGGGCCCGACGACACGACGGCCGACGACGCGGCCCCGGGGGACATCACCGCGCGGGCGGCGGCCGCCGCGGTGCCGGGGGTCGCCCGGCTCACCGCGCGGCTGGGCGGGCACGACCACCCCGCCCGGGTGCAGATCGCGGTCGGCGCGGGGCACCGCGCACGTGACGTGGCGCGTGCGGTCGCCGCGGCGGTGACGGCCGTGACGGGGGACGTCACCACCGTCGTGGTCACCGACATCGCCCCCGGCGGTGGAGTGCCGGGGGCGCGCCGGTGATGGGTCGGTCCGCTACTCCCCGACGCCCGCGAGGTCGCGCAGCCGGCGTCCCTGCGCGGCGCGTTCGGCGGTGCGCTGCTCCTCGTACGTGCGGCCGGAGGCCTCGCGGAGCAGCGCCTTGGTCTCGATCACGGCGTCGCGGGGCGATGCCAGCAGTGCGGCGGTGAGGTCCTGGACGGTGGCGTCGAGCGCGTCGGCCGCGACGGCGATGTTGGCCAGGCCGGTGCGCACGGCCTCCTCGGCGTGGACGAAGCGACCGGTGGCGCAGATCTCCAGGGCCCGTGCGTAGCCGACGAGTTCGGTCAGCGGCTTGGTGCCGGCCAGGTCGGGGACCAGGCCCAGAGCGGTCTCACGCATGGCGAACTGCACGTCGTCGGCGACGACGCGCAGATCGCATGCGAGAGCCAACTGGAAGCCGGCACCGATCGCGTGTCCCTGGACGACGGCGATCGTGACGATGTCATTGCGCCGCCACCAGGTGAACGCCGACTGGTACGCGGCGATCGTGGCATCGAGTTCGCCCTCGGACGCACGGGCGAGATCGATGAACGACGGCTCACCGTCGAATCCCTCGGGCGTGAAGGCCTGCCGGTCGAGTCCGGCGGAGAAGGACACACCCTCCGCGCGGAGCACGACCACCCGCACACTGCCGGGCAGAAGCCGGCCCGCTTCCTCCAGCGCCCGCCACAACGCGGGCGACTGGGCGTTCCGCTTGGCCGGATTGCACAAGGTCACGGCGGCGACACTGTCGTCCGCCGTGAGCCGTACACCGTCACGCTCAAGCAGCACTGCGGGGTCGGACATCGGGCACCTCCGAGCGATCGGCAGACTTGATTACCGAAGAGTAACCACCCGGTCGGTCACTTCCGCGACCGGGTGGCCCTGTCATGTCTCCGGGACCACTGCATATCGCCGTGCCAGGCGCCGACTCCCGTCAGGCCGTGGAAACCTTCTTGCCCCGTGTGGCTCCGCCGCGACCACGCAGGGTCACGCCGGACTCACTGAGCATGCGGTGGACGAAGCCATAGGAGCGGCCGGTTTCCTCGGCCAGTGCTCGGATGCTTGCCCCGCCGTCGTACTTCTTCTTGAGGTCTGCCGCGAGCTTCTCGCGCGCGGCGCCGGTCACCCGGCTGCCCTTCTTCAGAGTCTCGGCCACCCGTGCCTCCTCTAGGGAAGTGCGCTCTGTGACTCTCATGATCACCCCTAGGAGGCTTCCTGGCCACCCATTCGGCAAGGTCCGTGCAACAACATTGGGAGCCTTGTTGACGTGGGAGCCGGGCGCCGCGAGAGGCGAAATCGGGCATTCCGCCGCGCGGTCCGCGCGGCCCTCCCGAACCCGCCCGAGAAAGGGCAGGTCATCAAGGTCGGTAAGGAGTTCCCCCATGTGACGCGGCTGATCGGCGCCGCTGTTCGACGGATCGCACGTGGGCGCGCCGGAGTACGAGCCGGTCTCACACAGATGAAGGATCACCCGTCGGCCGAATGATCCAGCGGATTGATCCACACGGATGATCGGCCGCGGGCCGGCTGTCCCCCGGACAGCTCCCCCGACGGCTCCCCCGGGCCGCCGGCGGCGGGTCAGGCGAGGGACACGAGGTCCACGTAGTCCTTGCCCCACAGGTCCTCGACGCCGTCGGGCAGCAGGATGATCCGCTCCGGCTGGAGCGCCTCCACCGCGCCCTCGTCGTGGGTGACGAGCACGACGGCGCCGGTGAAGGTGCGCAGCGCGCCGAGGATCTCCTCGCGGCTGGCCGGGTCGAGGTTGTTGGTGGGCTCGTCGAGCAGCAGCACATTGGCGCTGGAGACGACGAGGGTGGCGAGCGCGAGACGGGTCTTCTCGCCGCCGGACAGGACGCCCGCGGGCTTGTCGGCGTCGTCGCCGGAGAAGAGGAACGAGCCGAGGATCTTGCGGACGGCGACCAGGTCCATGTCGGGCGCCGCGGAGCGCATGTTCTCCAGCACGGTGCGGTCCGGGTCCAGGGTCTCGTGCTCCTGGGCGTAGTAACCGAGCTTCAGGCCGTGGCCCGCGACGACCTCGCCGGTGTCGGGCTGCTCGGCACCCGCCAGCAGCCGCAGCAAGGTGGTCTTGCCCGCGCCGTTGAGGCCGAGGATGACGACCCGCGAGCCGCGGTCGATGGCCAGGTCGACGTCGGTGAAGATCTCCAGGGAGCCGTACGACTTCGACAGGCCGCTGGCCGTGAGCGGGGTCTTGCCGCAGGGCGCGGGGTCCGGGAACCGCAGCTTGGCGACCTTGTCGGACTGCCGCACCGCCTCCAGGCCGGACAGCAGCTTGTCGGCGCGGCGCGCCATGTTCTGGGCCGCGACGGTCTTGGTCGCCTTGGCGCGCATCTTGTCGGCCTGGGCGTTGAGGGTCGCCGCCTTCTTCTCGGCGTTGGCGCGCTCGCGCTTGCGGCGCTTCTCGTCGGCCTCGCGCTGGGTGAGGTACTGCTTCCAGCCCATGTTGTAGACGTCGATCTGGGAGCGGTTGGCGTCCAGGTAGAAGACCTTGTTGACGACCGTCTCGACCAGGTTGATGTCGTGGGAGATGACGACGAAGCCGCCGCGGTAGGTCTTCAGGAAGTCCCGCAGCCACAGGATCGAGTCGGCGTCCAGGTGGTTGGTCGGCTCGTCCAGCAGCAGGGTGTCGGCGTCCGAGAAGAGGATGCGGGCCAGCTCCACGCGGCGCCGCTGGCCGCCGGAGAGGGTGTGCAGCGGCTGGGCGAGCACCCGGTCGGGCAGGCTCAGGGCGGCGGCGATGGTGGCGGCCTCGGCCTCGGCGGCGTAACCGCCCTTGGTGAGGAACTCGGTCTCCAGGCGCGCGTACTTCTTCATCGCGTTGTCACGGGTGGCGCCCTTGCCGCTGGCCATCCGCTCCTCGTTCTCCCGCATCTTGCGCAGGACGGTGTCCAGGCCGCGGGCGGACAGGATCCGGTCGCGGGCGAGGACGTCGAGGTCACCGGTGCGCGGGTCCTGCGGCAGGTAGCCGACCTCACCGGCGCGGGTGACCGTGCCGCCTGCGGGCATGCCCTCGCCGGCGAGCACCTTGGTGAGGGTGGTCTTCCCGGCGCCGTTGCGGCCGACCAGGCCGACGCGGTCGCCGCGGGCGATGCGGAAGGAGGCGGACTCGATGAGGACGCGGGCTCCGGCGCGCAGCTCGATGCCTGAGGCAGTGATCACGGGAAGGGCTCCTGGGCGTGGCGGACGGCTGTCTGAGTGCCGCGCCAGCGCGTCGTGGGTGGTGGATGGCGGGCGACGTGCGGGCGGAGGGTCGCGGTCGGCGACGGCCGTCTAATGCGCTTGGAGTACTGCCATGCGTCCAGTCTACCGGGGGCACCGCGGTGTCCCGGCAAACGGTTTTCGGCCACCGGGGCCGGACGGCACCCCTGCGCGGCACGGGGGCGCGGCGGACAATGAGGGGCATGCAGTTCGACGACGACGCACCGCTCGACCCCTCCGAGGTCGAGGACCAACGAGGTGGCGGCTCGTCCGGCGGCGGGCGGGGCCGGATGGTGGGCGGCGGCATCGCGGGGCTGATCGTGGTCGTCGTGGGGCTGATCTTCGGCATCAGCCCGGACCAGCTGGGGCTCTCCGACGACCCGCCGGCCCGCGCGCCGGGGGCCACCTCGGGGCCGAACCTGGCCGCGGGCTGCCGGACGGGGGCGGACGCCAACACCCGGCAGGACTGCCGCATGGTCGCCGTGATCAACAACGTGCAGGACTACTGGACGGCGGAGTTCCGGCGCCGGGGCGCGGTGTACCGGCCCGCGCCGACGGTCTTCTTCGACCAGCCGGTCCGCACGGGCTGCGGTGTCGCCGACCCCTCGTCGGGCCCCTTCTACTGCCCCGAGGACGGCAAGGTCTACCTGGACCTGGACTTCTTCGCCACGCTCAGCCGCCGCTTCGGGGCCGAGGGCGGACCCTTCGCCGAGAGCTACGTGGTCGCCCACGAGTACGGGCACCATGTGCAGGACCTGGCGGGCACGCTCGCGTCGACGCAGGACCGCCGCACGGGTGCGAACAGCAACTCGGTGCGGGTGGAGCTCCAGGCGGACTGCTACGCGGGGGTGTGGGCGCACCACGCCACCACCACGCGCGACGCGACCACCGGCAGCGCGCTGATCACGGGGCTGACCGACACCGACATCCGGCAGGGCCTGGACGCGGCCGCGGCGGTCGGGGACGACGCGATCCAGTCCCGGGTGCAGGGCCGGGTCGACCCGGACTCGTGGACGCACGGCTCCTCGGCGCAGCGGCAGCAGTGGTTCGGCGCGGGGCTGCGCTCGGGGGACCTGAAGGACTGCGACACCTTCCGCTGACCGGCCGTCGCGGGGCGGACCCGGGGGCGTCGCCCGCACGAGGGCCGTTGTCGTACCCCCCTGCCACACTGAGATCCACGTCACACCGGCGGGACATGTTCCGGAAGGGGAAGGTGATCGTCATGGCAGGCAACGGAGCCGCGCCCACGATCTGCCCGACGCTGCGCTACAAGGACGCGAGGGCCGCCATCGCCTTCCTCCACGACGCCTTCGGCTTCACGGAGGTGGCCGTGCACGAAAGCGGGGACGGCACCGTGCAGCACGCCGAACTCGCCTACGGCAACGGCCTGGTGATGCTGGGGAGCGCGCAGTCGGGCAGCGCGTTCGCCCGGGCCGCCGGGGACCTCGGCCCGGTCTCGGTGTACGTGGTGGTCGCCGATGCCGACGCCCATCACGCGCGGGCGGTCGCCGCGGGCGCGGAGATCGTGCTGCCGCTCACCGACCAGGACTACGGGTCGCGTGACTACACCGCCCGCGACCCCGAGGGCAATCTCTGGTCCTTCGGCACCTACGCGCCGCGGATACCGGCCCGGGGGTGACCGGGCCGGCGCCCGGGCTCACTCCCCGCCGGTGTGCACCTGGAAGGCGGCCCGGCGCATCGCCTTGGCGAGCGCGGGGTCCGGGTGGGCGGCGGCGAGGGCGACGAGCACCTGGACGGTGCGCGGGTGCCCGGCGACCCGGAGGTCGTCGAGCAGGCGGGACACCGAGCCCTGGAGGGCGGCGTCGAGGTGGCCCACCAGCAGATGGCTCTCGCCGTGGTCGGCGACGGCCGCCGCGGTGTCCACCCACAGCCAGGTGGCCTCCTCACGGGTGAGCAGGGCGGCGACGTCCTCGGGGTCGGCGCCCTCGTGCTCGGCGAGCCACATGAGGGCGTAGGGACGCAGCCCCGGCTCGTCCACGACGTGCCGCACGGCCGGCTCGGCGGGACCGCCGACGACGCGCAGCGCCTCGAAGGCGAGCCCGCGCAGCAGGGCGTCGTCGCCGCGCGCGACGTCCAGGAACTCGGTGACCGCCTGGGCGACCGGGCGGGCGGCGAGCCACGCCTTGTACTCGTCGCGGGCCGCGCCCGGGGCCATGCCGATGCACGCCTTGAGCATCTCCTCGGCGGAGTGCTCGAAGTGCCCGGCCGGGCCCTGTGCGGCGACGCAGATCTGCTCCAGCTTGACCCACACCGCCCAGCTGCCGAGCGGGGTGATGGTCACCTCGCCGGGGCGGGCAGGGTCGCGGGGCTCCAGGGCGCCGACGCGGGCCAGCGCGTCGAGCATCCAGTCCAGGAGCGGGGGCAGGTCGTCGCGGCCGCCGCCGGCCGGGGGCTCGTGGCGCTCCGCGCGCAGCTCGTCGACGCGCTGGCGCAGCAGGTCGAGCAGGGCCGCCACGGCGACCGGCCCGGAGGAGAGGTGCAGGAGCGAGAGCAACTGCGGAGCGGCCTCGACGACTTCGGCGACCAGCGCGGGGTCCGCGCCGGCGCACGCCGGATCGAGCGCCGCGGGGTGCGCCAGCGACCAGGCGTCGAAGAGCGCGACCCAGCCGCGCAGCACGGCGGTGTCGTCGCGGTCCCAGGCGCGCAGCCGCCAACCGGGGCGGGCGGCACCGCCCTTGTGGAGTTCGATGAGGCCGGCGAGCCGGGCCCGGTCCCACGCGGCACGGACCTGATGGGTCGTCAGGGTCAGTGCGGCGACGGCCCGCAGGACATCGGCGTCCCGCAGTATCCCGGCCGTGCCGGGGGCGGCACCGGCGGCGGGGTCGGCCCAGTGGGCCAGACGAACCGCGTCGGCGAGTTCGGCACGCGCCCTCCTCGCCAGCTCCGGCAGCGCCGGGATGCCCTCCGGCGGCCGCGGCGGCCGGTTTCTGCGCGTCACGGCGACACGGTGCGCGGCGGCCAGGGGCCTGCGCGGAACGAGACGCAGCGGAGTGTCTCGCGGGATACGGGACGTCACGGGAGCAGTCTTGCGGGTGAGCACCCGGAAACCCAAACGAGCGTCCCCCTCCACCACCCGGAGGCGTGCGAATTGCCGGGGTATATCTGCATTTATTCAGCCGCACGGGCGAGAAAAAGAGCAGGCTAGAGGAGGGGTGTCAGGAAGCGGCGGACGGCTTCCTCGTAGGGTTGCGGGTTTGCGTTCCACATCGCCGCGTGCGAGGCGTCGTCGACCGGGTACAGCATGACCAGATCCGGCCGGAGACGGGCCAGTTCGCGGGACGGGCCCCAGGGCGCGAGGGTGTCGCCGGGGCCGTGGAAGATGAGCGTCGGCACGCCGAGCCGGCCGGGCGCGGCGGCCTCGGCGATGCGTTCCGCGTGCAGTCCCGTACGTCCCTCGGCGGCGCGCACACCGAGCGGCAGCAGGACGCGCGGCGCGCCCCGGGCGGCCGCGGCGGCGCGCACCGTGCACTGCCAGTCCAGCACCGGGGAGTCCAGCACCATCCCGGCCACCAGGGCCCGCAGCGGGGAGTCGCAGGCCGCCCGGAGCGCCATCGTGGCGCCGGCGGACCAGCCGTAGAGCACCAGGCGGCGCGCGCCGTGCCGGACCGCGTAGCGCATGGCGGCGTCCAGGTCACGCCATTCGGAGTCGCCGAGGTGCCCGATCCCGTCGGGGGAGCGCGGCGCCCCCCGGTCGTTGCGGTAGGCAAGGACCAGCGAGGGCAGCCGCAGCGCGTGCAGCGTGGGCAGCACGACCATGGTGTGCTCGCGCGTGGTGCCGAGACCGTGCACCAGGAGGACCCAGGTGTCGCGGGCGCCGTCGACGAACCACGCGGGCAGCGGGCCGAGTTCGCCGGGGATCTCGATGTCCCGGTAGGCCAGGCCGAGCGCCGAGGCGGGATCGCCGTCGTACACCTGCGGGGTGAGCCGGACCCGCTGCCCGGCCGTCAGGGCGCCCTGCCCGACGCGCAGCAGGCGCCGGGTCACCGAGCCGGGGGCGGTGGACAGCACGTCGCCGACGGCGGCGTGCACGTCGCGGCCGGTGATCCCGTACATGCCGGGCCGGGTGGCGCCGAGGGTCCTGCTGAGGGTGACCTCGCGGTCGGTCGCCGCGTGCACGGTCAGCGACTCCGGGTCGGGACCGTCGGTGCGCGGCTTCAGGGCAAGCTCCGACACATGCCGTCCGGCCGCCACCGCGGCCGCACCGGCACCGAACGCTGTCGTGGCGGCCAGGGCCGCGGCGGTCGTGAGGCGCATCCGTTCCAGTGTCGGGGCGGGCGCGCGGGGCGGCCAGTGCTGGGCGCCGTCCGGGGAGCTACTCGGGGCCGTCCCCGGCGCCGGACGGCTCGCCGTCGGCGCCGGGCTGCCCGTACTGGCGCAGTCTCTCGGCGACCCGGGCGAGTTCCCCCTTCGACAGCAGGGAGGGCGAGAAGCCGGCGACGGAGCGGGCGGCGAGCCAGACCTGGCACATCCACTCCAGTTGCGCGGTGCGGTCGTAGGCCTGTTCCAGGTCGTCGCCGTAGACGATGGTGCCGTGGTTGCGCAGCAGGCAGCCGGTGCGGTCGCGGAGCGCGCGCAGCACGTGGGCGGCCAGTTCCTCGCTGCCGTAGGTGGCGTAGTCGGCGACGCGGATGCGCCCGCCGAGCGCGGCGGCCATGTAGTGGATGGCGGGCAGTTCGTACAGCAGGGTGGAGACGGCGGTGGCGTGCACGGCGTGGGTGTGGACGACGGCGCCGGCGTCGGTGTTCCGGTAGATCGCCAGGTGCATGGAGAGTTCGCTGGTCGGCCGCAGCGTGCCGAGCACCTGCCGGCCGGTGAGGTCGACACCGACGGTGTCGTCGGGGCCGAGCCGGTGGTAGGGCACCCCGCTGGGGGTGACGAGGACGAGGTCGGGGGCCACCCGGACCGACACATTGCCGGACGTACCGACCACGAGCCCGTCGGCGACCGAGCGCAGCGCCGTGTCCACGAGCTCCGACCAGGCCTTGCCCACCGTGTCCTGCACCGACATCCGTGCCACCTCCGGGCGCTGATCCTGACAGGTTGGGCGTTGCCGCACGCTCCCGGGGCACAGTAGCGTCCCGGCACACCTCGGACCGATCACCCTTACGAATTGCAGGGGCACCATGACCACCGTCAACGGCGGCATCTCCTTCTGGTACGCGAAGTCCGGCCTCCCCGTGCCGCGCGAGCCGCTGCCGGGGGACACGACCGCCGACGTGTGCATCGTCGGCGGCGGCTACACCGGCCTGTGGACCGCGTACTACCTGAAGAAGACCGTGCCCTTCCTGCGGATCGTCGTCCTGGAGCAGCGCTTCTGCGGCTACGGCGCCTCCGGCCGCAACGGCGGCTGGCTCTACAACGGCATCGCCGGCCGCGACCGCTACGCCGCCCTGCACGGACGGGACTCCGCGATCGCGCTGCAGCGGGCGATGAACGACACGGTCGACGAGGTGATCCGGGCCGCGGCGGAGGAGGGCATCGACGCGGACATCCACAAGGGCGGCGTCCTGGAGGTCGCCCACTCCCCCGCCCAACTCGCCCGCCTGCGCGCCTTCCACGAGGCGGAGGTGGCCTTCGGGGAGAAGGACCGGCTGCTGCTGGGCGCCGCCGAGTCGGCCCGGCGGGTGCGGGTCGCGGGCACGGCGGGCGGCACATGGACGCCGCACGGCGCCCGCGTCCACCCGGCGAAGCTGGTGCAGGGCCTGGCGCGGGCGGTGGAGGCGCTCGGCGTGGTGATCCACGAGTCGACGCCGGTGACGGAGATCAGGCCCAAGCACGCGCTGACGCCGTACGGGAGCGTGCGGGCCCCCTATGTGCTGCGCTGCACGGAGGGCTTCACGGCGGCGCTCAAGGGCCACAAACGGTCCTGGCTGCCGATGAACTCCTCGATGATCGTGACCGAGCCGCTGCCCGCCGAGGTGTGGGACACCATCGGCTGGGAGGGCCGCGAGACGCTGGGCGACATGGCGCACGCCTACATGTACGCGCAGCGCACCGCCGACGACCGGATCGCCCTCGGCGGACGGGGCGTGCCGTACCGCTTCGGCTCGCGCACCGACAACGACGGGCGGACCCGGCCGGAGACGGTCGAGGCGCTGCGCGAGATCCTGGTGCGTTTCTTCCCGGCCGCGGGACGCGCCGGGATCGACCACGCGTGGTCGGGCGTGCTGGGTGTGCCGCGCGACTGGTGCGCGACGGTGGAGCTGGACCGTTCGACGGGGCTCGGCTGGGCGGGCGGCTATGTCGGCAGCGGCGTGGCCACGGCGAACCTGGCGGCGCGCACCCTGCGGGACCTGGTACAGCTCGACTCCGGGCAGGGGCACGGCACGGAGCTGACGGGCCTGCCGTGGGTACACCACCGCGTCCGCCGCTGGGAGCCCGAACCGCTGCGCTGGATCGGCGTGCACGGCCTGTACGCGGCCTACCGCGCCGCCGACCGCCGCGAGCAGTCCGGCCGCAGCGCCGCGACGGACGGACTGGCCCGGGCGGCCGACCGGATCGCCGGGCGTCACTAGCGGCCCGCCCCCTGAGTCACAGCACCCCCAGGCTTCCCATCGTTAACTTTCCGTTCACTCGGACTCCGTACGGTCGCCACCGCCACTGACGGATCAAACGAATGTCTGGGTACATGGAACACATCACGCTCCTGATCGGAATCGTGATTATCACCGCACTCGTGTTCGACTTCACGAACGGTTTCCACGACACCGCCAACGCGATGGCCACCACCATCTCCACTGGCGCACTGGGTCCCCGGACAGCGGTGGCGATGTCCGCGGTGCTGAACCTGGTCGGGGCGTTCCTGTCGGTGGAGGTCGCCAGGACGATCTCCGGCGGGATCCTCGACGAGACCGCGGGGATCCGGCCCGAGGTCATCTTCGCCGGGCTGGTCGGCGCGATCGTCTGGAATCTGCTGACCTGGCTGGCGGGACTCCCCTCCAGTTCGTCGCACGCCCTGTTCGGCGGCCTGATCGGCGCCTCGGTCGCCTCCGCCGGGTTCGGGGCGGTCAACGGCGACGCGGTCGTGATGAAGGTGCTCGTCCCGGCCGTCTGCGCGCCGGTCGTCGCCGGGGTCGCCGCGCTGCTGGCGACCCGCCTGACCTACCGCATCAGCCGCGGCAGCGACCCGGCCGCGACCGCCAGGGGCTACCGGGCCGGCCAGATCGCCTCGGCGGGCCTGGTCTCCCTCGCGCACGGCACGAACGACGCCCAGAAGACCATGGGCGTCATCACGCTCGCCCTCGTCACCGGCAACGTCGTCGCGCCCGACTCCGACCCGCCGCTGTGGGTCATCGGCTCGGCGGGCCTGGCCATCGCGCTCGGCACGTTCATCGGCGGCTGGCGGATCATCCGCACCATGGGCAAGGGCATCACCGACATCCAGCCGCCGCAGGGCTTCGCCGCCCAGACCGGCGCCGCGGCGGTCATCCTGGCCTCCTCGCACCTCGGCTTCTCGCTGTCCACCACCCAGGTCTGCTCCGGTTCCGTCCTGGGCGCCGGGGTGGGCCGCAAGGGCGGCGTCGTCCGCTGGAGCACCGCGGGCCGCATGGCCGCCGCCTGGGTGCTGACCCTGCCGGCCGCCGGCCTGGTCGCGGCGGGCGCCGCGCTCCTGGCCGACCAGGGCGACGCCGGCGTCACCGCCGTCGCCGTGCTGGCGCTCGCCGTGTGCGCCGCGATCCGGGTGGCCGCCCGCCGCAGGCCGGTCGACCACACCAACGTCAACGCCGACAACGTCAACGCCGGCACGGACGCCGGCTCCGGCGCCGCGGAGCCTGGCATCGTCACCGCGGCCGTCGCCGCCGTGGCGCCGCCGCCCGCGGGGCCCGCGACCGGTACCGGCCACACCAAGGCCACCGTCTGACGCCGGGCCCGCAGCCCCCACCCGTCCCGGAAGGACACAGCAGCATGCACATCGACTGGGCTGCCCTCGGCTCCGTCTTCGGCGTCAGCCTCGCCGTCACCGTCGGTCTCGTCGGCGTCTTCACCCTCGGCATCGTCGGCCTGTCCCGGCCGGCCGGCACCGGGGGCGGTCAGGGCGCCCTGGCGCGCGCGGGCGCGTACGCGTGCTTCGCGCTGTGCGCGGCGGCCGTGGCGTACGGGATCCTCCTGATCGTCGCCTGATACGCCGCCACGCGGTGTGAACTCGGCCTCAGCTCCCGGCCTTTCCGGCCGTGAGCTGGGGTTTCCGCGTTTCCGGGCCGCTACGGGGTGAGTTGACGGGCCGGATCGGCGCGTGGTGGTATCGGAACCGCCACACGGCGGCAGGAGAGGAAGTCCGGTGCGAATCCGGCGCGGTCCCGCCACTGTCACCGGGGAGCGCGCCTCCACCAGCGGCCACGGCCCGTACCACGGGCTGGAAGGCCGGGGGTGCCGCCGATCCGGGAGCCAGGAGACTCTCACCGCCGGTCACGTCGAGCCAGGGCGCGGACCCTGAGTGAGGACACCAGCGATGGGCGGCTGCCGCCGTACACCCGACGCCGGCTCTGCCGCGCCGTCGGTCTTCGCCGCCGGGGCGGCTCTCGGCTGGCTTGCCGACCTCGCCCTCGCGGACCCGCGCCGCGGGCATCCCGTCGCGGCCTTCGGGCGCGTGGCGGGCGCGCTGGAGCGCGCGTTGTGGCAGGACCACCGCGGACGGGGCGCGCTCTACACCGTGTTGTGCGCCGGGGGCGCCGCGGCGGCCGCCGCGGGGACCGCACGCGCCGTACGCCGCTCCCCCGCCGCGTCCGTGGCCCTGACCGCCGCCGCGACCTGGGCGGTGCTCGGCGGTACGTCGCTGGGGCGTGAGGCGCGGACGATCGGCGCCGCGCTGGCCGCCGGGGACACCGCGGCGGCGCGGGCCCGGCTGCCCCACCTGTGCGGGCGGGACCCGCAGGCGCTGGACGAGCGGCAGATGGCCCGGGCCGTCGTCGAGTCGGTCGCGGAGAACACCTCGGACGCCGTCGTCGGCGCCCTGGTGTGGGGCGCGTTGGGCGGCGTGCCGGGGCTCGTGGGCTTCCGCGCGGTCAACACCCTCGACGCCATGGTCGGTCACAGGTCGCCGCGGTTCCGCCGGTTCGGCTGGGCGTCGGCCCGCCTCGACGACGTCGCCGGCTTCCCCGGTGCCCGGCTGACCGCCGCGCTCGCCGTGCTGGCGGGCCCCGACCGGCGGGGCGCGTGGCGGGTCTGGCAGGCGGACGGCGGCCGGCACCCCAGCCCGAACGCCGGACCCGTCGAGGCCTCGTTCGCGGGGGCGTTGGGCGTACGGCTCGGGGGGACGCTGGCGTACGGGGGCCGGGTCGAGCACCGGCCCGTACTCGGCGCGGGCAACCGGGCGGTGGAAGTGGCGGACATCGAGCGGGCGGTGCGGTTGTCGCGGCGGGTGGGCGCGCTGGCCCTGCTGGCCACGGCCGGGGGCCGGCTGGCCTGGCACCGGCTCGCCCGCGGGAGCCGGAGGAGGAGCGCATGAGCGGCGGCGCGCTGCTGGTCGCTGGCACCACCTCGGACGCGGGCAAGAGCGTCGTGACGGCCGGCATCTGCCGCTGGCTGGCCCGCCGGGGCGTGTCCGTGGCCCCGTTCAAGGCCCAGAACATGTCGCTGAACTCGTACGTGACGCGCGAGGGCGCCGAGATCGGCCGGGCGCAGGCCATGCAGGCGCAGGCCGCGCGCGTGGAGCCGTCCGCGCTGATGAACCCGGTGCTGCTCAAGCCGGGCGGCGACCGCACGAGCCAGGTCGTGCTGATGGGCCGCCCGGTGGGCGAGATGAGCGCGCGCGGCTACCACAACGGCAGCCGCGCGGAACTGCTGGAGACCGTCACCGGCTGCCTGGAGGAGCTGCGTTCCCGCCACGACGCCGTCATCTGCGAGGGCGCGGGCAGCCCCGCCGAAATCAACCTGCGCCACGGCGACATCGTCAACATGGGCCTGGCCAGGGCCGCGCGGCTGCCGGTGGTCGTCGTCGGCGACATCGACCGCGGCGGCGTTTTCGCGTCCTTCTTCGGCACGACGGCGCTGCTGAGCCCCGAGGACCAGGAACTCGTCTGCGGCTACCTGGTCAACAAGTTCCGCGGCGACGTCTCGCTGCTGGAACCAGGGCTGGAGATGCTGAGCGGTCTGACCGGACGCCGCTTCTACGGTGTCCTGCCGTATCAGCACGGCCTCGGTATCGACGAGGAGGACGGACTGCGGCTGTCGCTGCGCGGCACCGTACGGGAGTCCGACTCGGCGCCGCCGCACGGCGAGGACGTGCTGCGGGTCGCCGTCGCCGCGGTCCCCCTGATGTCCAACTTCACCGACGTCGACGCCCTAGCGGCCGAACCCGGCGTCGTCGTGCGCTTCGTCGACCGGCCCGAGGAACTCGCGGACGCCGACCTGGTCGTGCTGCCCGGGACCCGGGGAACGGTCAAGGCGCTGGAGTGGCTGCGCCGGCGCGGGCTGGCCGACGCGGTCGTGCGGCGTGCCGCGGAAGGCCGTCCGGTGCTCGGAATCTGCGGCGGCTTCCAGATGCTGGGCGAGACGATCGACGACCCCGTCGAGTCGCGGGCCGGTCTCGTACCGGGGCTCGGCCTGCTGCCGGTCCGGGTGCGCTTCGCGCCCGGCAAGACCCTGGCCCGGCCGTCCGGCACGGCCTGGGGGGAGACCGTCGAGGGGTACGAGATCCACCACGGCGTCGCCGACGTCCGCGGCGGCGACGAACCGTTCCTCGACGGCTGCCGCACCGGCGCCGTCTGGGGCACCCACTGGCACGGCTCCCTGGAGAGCGACGGCTTCCGCCGCGCCTTCCTGCGCCGCGTCGCCGAGGCCGCGGGGCGGCGCTTCGTCCCGGCGCCGGACACGGCGTTCGCGGCGCTGCGCGAGGAGCAGCTCGACCGGCTCGGCGACCTGATCGAGGAGCACGCCGACACCGACGCCCTGCTCCGCCTCATCGACTCCGGGCCCCCGCCCGGTCTCCCCTTCGTCCCCCCGGGTGCGCCGTGACGTCCGTACCCGGTCCGTACCCGGTCCGTGCCAACGAGGAGGCAGCCGCGTGAGCACCCCCTACCCCTTCACCGCGATCGTCGGGATGGAGGACCTGCGGCTGGCGCTGCTGCTGAACGCGGTGAGTCCGGCCGTGGGCGGCGTGCTGGTGCGCGGCGAGAAGGGCACCGCGAAGTCCACGGCCGTGCGGGCGCTGGCGGCGCTCATGCCGCGGGTGGACGTGGTCGCGGGCTGCCGCTTCAGCTGCGATCCGGCGGCGCCGGACCCCGCGTGCCCCGACGGACCGCATCCGGCGGGGGCGCAGCCGGCGTCGCGGCCGGCGCGGATGGTGGAGCTGCCGGTGGGCGCGTCCGAGGACCGCCTGGTCGGGGCGCTGGACATCGAACGGGCCCTGGCGGAGGGCGTGAAGGCCTTCGAGCCGGGCCTGCTGGCCGACGCGCACCGCGGGGTGCTGTACGTGGACGAGGTGAACCTGCTCCACGACCACCTGGTCGACCTGCTGCTGGACGCCGCCGCGATGGGCGCGTCCTACGTCGAGCGGGAGGGCGTCTCGGTGCGCCATGCCGCGCGGTTCCTGCTCGTGGGCACGATGAACCCCGAGGAGGGCGAACTGCGCCCGCAGTTGCTGGACCGCTTCGGGCTGACCGTGGAGGTCCGGGCGTCGCGGGAGACCGACGAGCGGGTGGAGGTCGTGCGGCGCCGGCTGGCGTACGACGAGGACCCGGCGGCGTTCGCCGCCAAGTGGGAGGCCGAGGAGGGCGCGCTGCGGGCGCGGATCGCCGCGGCACGGGAACTGCTGCCCTCGGTCCGCCTCGGGGACGGCTCGCTGCGCCAGATAGCCGCGACGTGCGCCGCCTTCGAAGTGGACGGCATGCGCGCGGACATCGTCATGGCCCGCACCGCGACCGCGCTGGCCGCCTGGGCGGGCCGCACCGAGGTGACCGACGCGGACGTGCGCCAGGCCGCCCTGCTCGCGCTGCCGCACCGCAGGCGCCGCAACCCCTTCGACGCGCCGGGCATGGACGAGGACAAGCTCGACGAGACGCTGGAGCAGCACCGCGGCGGGGACGACGAACCCGAGCCCGACCCCGACCCGGACCCCGATCCGGACGGCGACGGTGGCGGCGACAACGGCGACGGCGGTCCCGGCGAGGGCGGCCGGCCGCCCCGGGACGACAACGGCGGCCCGTCGCAGGCTCCTTCGGACACCGCTCCCGACAGCACCGCCGGTGCCCCGCCCGGCGCCGGTGCGCCCGGCGAGCAGGCCGCGGTGCCCTCGGCGGAGCCGTTCGCGGCCCGCGCGCTGACCGTGCCGGGCCTCGGCGAGGGCGCCGCGGGGCGCCGGTCCCGGGCCCGCAGCGCGCACGGCAGGACCACCGGCGCCCGGCAGCCGCGGGGCACGCTGACCAAGCTGCACCTGGCCGCGACCGTGCAGGCCGCCGCCCCGCACCAGCGGGCCCGCGGCCGCGGCGGACCGGGGCTGGTGATCCGCCGGGACGACCTGCGCGAGGCGGTGCGCGAGGGCCGCGAGGGCAACCTCGTGCTGTTCGTGGTCGACGCGTCCGGCTCGATGGCGGCCCGGCGGCGCATGGGCGCGGTCAAGGGCGCGGTGCTGTCGCTGCTGCTGGACGCGTACCAGCGGCGCGACAAGGTCGGGCTGATCACCTTCCGCGGCACGGGGGCCGAACTGGCCCTGCCGCCGACCTCGTCGGTGGACGCGGGCGCGGCGCGCCTGGAGAAGCTGCCCACGGGCGGCCGCACCCCGCTGGCGGCCGGGCTCCTCAAGGCGCACGAGGTGCTGCGCGTGGAGCGGCTGCGGGACGCCGCGCGCCGCCCGCTGCTGGTCGTCGTCACCGACGGCCGGGCGACCGGCGGCCCCGAGCCGCTGCCCCTGGCGGCGCGGGCCGCC
The DNA here is from genome assembly GCF_040644455.1 of Streptomyces sp. NPDC046977. Lineage (NCBI taxonomy): Bacteria > Bacillati > Actinomycetota > Actinomycetes > Kitasatosporales > Streptomycetaceae > Streptomyces > Streptomyces sp. NPDC046977. Next base: position 82,709 of record NZ_JBEYWO010000026.1, on the reverse strand, counting down.
CGCCTGCTGGCCGCCGGCGGCGTCGCGTCGGTCGTCGTCGACTGCGAGACCGGGCCGGTGCGGCTGGGTCTGGCGGGCGTACTGGCGCGTGAACTGCACGGCACCGCCGTGACGTTGGACGAGCTGCGCGCGGACAGCGTCGCGGCACTGGTGCGGGACGTACGGAGGGCCGCGTAATGCCACAGGGACAGCCGAGCGTCGTGCCGGAGGACGGGCTGACCACGCGCCAGCGCCGCAACCGGCCGCTGGTGATGGTGCACACCGGCACCGGCAAGGGGAAGTCGACGGCGGCCTTCGGCCTCGCGCTGCGGGCGTGGAACCAGGGCTGGCCGGTCGGAGTGTTCCAGTTCGTCAAGTCGGCGAAGTGGAAGGTCGGCGAGGAGCGGGCACTGCGCGTCCTCGGCGCCTCCGGCGAGGGCGGCAGCGTCGCCTGGCACAAGATGGGCGAGGGCTGGAGCTGGTTGCAGCGGGACGCCGACGACGTCACCGCGAGCGAGGACGCCGCCCGCGAGGGCTGGGAGCAGATCAAGCGCGACCTGGCCGCCGAGACCTACCGGCTCTACGTGCTGGACGAGTTCGCCTACCCCCTGCACTGGGGGTGGATCGACACCGAGGAGGTGGTGTCGGTGCTGCGCGACCGTCCCGGCACCCAGCACGTCGTGATCACCGGCCGCAACGCCCCGCAGCCGCTGCTGGACTTCGCGGACCTGGTCACCGAGATGGGCAAGGTCAAGCACCCGATGGACGCCGGCCAGAAGGGCCAGAAGGGCATCGAGTGGTAGCCAGGCTCGTCGTCGCCGCCCCCGCGTCGGGCAGCGGCAAGACCACCGTCGCCACCGGGCTGATGGCCGCCTTCGCGGAGGCCGGGCTCGCCGTCTCCCCGCACAAGGTGGGCCCGGACTACATCGACCCCGGCTACCACGCGCTGGCCACCGGCCGCCCGGGCCGCAACCTCGACGCGTACATGTGCGGCCCGGAGCGGATCGCGCCGCTGTTCCTGCACGGCGCGCGCGGGGCCGATCTCGCGGTCGTGGAGGGCGTGATGGGGCTCTTCGACGGGGCCTCGGGGATGGGCGAGCTGGCGTCCACCGCGCACGTGGCGAAACTGCTGCGGGCGCCGGTGGTGCTGGTGGTGGACGCCTCCTCGCAGTCCCGCTCGGTGGCCGCGCTGGTGCACGGCTTCGCCTCCTGGGACCCGGAGGTCCGGGTCGCGGGCGTCATCCTCAACAAGGTCGGCTCGGACCGCCACGAGGAGCTGCTGCGCGACGCGCTGGACGGCGCGGGCGTGCCCGTGCTCGGCGCGCTGCGCCGGGACGCCGCGGTCGGCACGCCGTCGCGGCACCTGGGGCTGGTGCCGGTGGCCGAACGGCGCGCGGACGCCGTCGAGGCGGTGCGCACCCTGGCGGCCCGGGTGCGCGCGGGCTGCGACCTGGACGCGCTGCTGGCGCTGGCCCGCAGCGCGCCGCCACTCGCCGACGAGCCCTGGGACCCCGAAGCGGCGGCCGGTCCCGCGGCACCGGGCACGCGGCCCACGGTCGCCGTCGCCGGCGGGGCCGCCTTCACCTTCTCCTACGCCGAGCACGTCGAACTGCTCACCGCCGCCGGGGCGGAGGTCGTCACCTTCGACCCGCTGCGCGACGAGCGGCTGCCGGACGGCGCGGCGGGGCTGGTCATAGGCGGCGGCTTCCCGGAGATGCACGCGCCCGAGCTGTCCGCCAACGCGCCGCTGCGCGCGGCCGTCGCGGCCTTCCCCGGCCCGCTGACCGCGGAGTGCGCGGGGCTGCTGTACCTGGCGCGCGAACTCGACGGACGTCCCATGTGCGGGGTCCTGGACGCGACGGCCCGGATGTCGCAGCGGCTGACGCTGGGCTACCGCGAGGCGGTCGCGGTGGCGGACAACGTGCTGGCGGCGGCCGGGACGCGGGTGCGGGGGCACGAGTTCCACCGCACGGTCGTCGAACCCGGCGCGGGCGCCGTCCCGGCCTGGGGGTTCACCCGGCCCGAGCGGAGGGTCGAGGGCTTCGTGCGGGGCGGCGTCCACGCGTCGTACCTCCATGTGCACTGGGCCGCCGAGCCGTCCCTGGCACGGCGGTTCGTCGCGGCCTGCGCCGGCGGGGGCGGCGCGCCCGCGTGACCCTGGTCGTGGGCGTCGGCGCCGCCCGGGGTGTCCCGGCGGGCGAACTGCTGGCGCTCGTCACGCGGGTGCTGGCCGCGGCGGGCGCCGGGAGTGCGCGCCCGGCCGCACTGGCCACACTCGACACCCGGGCGCACGAGCCGGGGATCGTGGCGGCCGCCGGGGCGCTGGGCGTGCCCCTGCTGGTGTACGACGCCGATACGCTGGCCGCCGTGGATGTGCCGACGCCCTCCGGAGCCGCGCTGGCCGCCGTGGGCACGCCGTCCGTGGCCGAGGCGGCGGCGCTCGCCGCGGCGCCCGGCGGCGAACTGCTCGTCCCGAAGACGAAGTCCGTGCCCGGCGGCGGGGGCACGGCCCGGGCGACGGCCGCGGTGGCGCGCCGCCGTCGCCCCGCGGCAGGCACCAGCGAGGAGACAGCACCTTGAGCATCCCGCCCGAGGACGTACTGGAGCGGCGCGTCGAGCAGGCGCTGGGCGGCGGGCGCCGGGCACCGCAGGACCGGGACGGCACCTGGGTGCTGCTCGTCGCCGCCGGGTCCCCGGAGCCGGTGGAGAACGCCGAGGCCGTACGGGCGGCCCGCCTGCTGTGGGAGGGGCGCGGCTACGCGGGCGTGGAGACCGCCTTCGTCAGCGAGGCGGTTCCCGACGTGCCGGCCGGGCTGGACCGGTGCCGGCGGCTGGGGGCGCGGCGGGTCGTCGTGCTGCCCGCCGTCCCGGTCGACGGGGACGCGGCCCGGCGCGCGCGGCAGCAGGCGGAGGGCTGGGCGGAGGCGCACCCCGGGCTCGACGTGCGCTGGGCGGGCGCGCACCCCGCGGAGTCCGCGGCCGAACCCGACGACGGCCACGACCTGCGCCACCACGGCGACGCCGAGGTGCGCGACGACGGCGGGGCGCTCACCGACCTGGCCGTCAACGTGCGTACCGGCACGCCGCCGGCCTGGCTGCGCGAACACCTCACCGCCGCCCTGGGCGGCCTGGCCGCCTACCCCGACGGGCGGGCCGCGCGCCGGGCCGTGGCGGCGCGGCACGGCAGGCCGCCGGAGGAGGTGCTGCTCACCGCGGGCGCGGCGGAGGCCTTCGTCCTGCTGGCCCGGTCGCTCGGGGCCCGCCATCCGGCCGTGGTGCACCCGCAGTTCACCGAGCCGGAGGCGGCGCTCAGGGACGCCGGGCACAGCGTCCACCGGGTGCTGCTGACCGAGGGGAACGGGTTCCGGCTGGACGCGGACGCCGTGCCCGCGCGGGCGGACCTCGTGGTGCTGGGCAATCCCACGAACCCCACCTCGGTCCTGCACCCCGCCGAGGAGATCGCGCGCCTGGCGCGTCCCGGCCGCACCCTGGTGGTGGACGAGGCGTTCATGGACGCGGTGCCCGGCGAGTACGAGTCGCTGGCCGGCCGCCGCGACATCCCGGGGCTGCTGGTGCTGCGCAGCCTCACCAAGACGTGGGGGCTGGCGGGACTGCGGGTGGGCTACGTCCTGGGCGACCGGGAGCGCGTCGCGGCGCTGGAGCGGGCGCAGCCGCTGTGGCCGGTGTCCTCGCCCGGCCTGGCGGCGATCGAGGCGTGCTGCGCGCCGGCCGCGCTCGCCGAGGCGGAACGGGCCGCGCGTGAGGTCGCCGTCGACCGGGGCCATCTGCTCGCCCGGCTGGCCGAGTTCGAGGGCCTCGAGGTGGCGGGCCCTGCGCTGGGCCCCTTCGTACTGGTACGGCTGCCAGGGGCGGCCGCGGTGCGCGAGCGCCTGCGGGACCTGGGCTTCGCCGCGCGCCGCGCGGACACCTTCCCCGGCCTGGGCCCGGACTGGCTCCGGCTCGCGGTACGCGACCGCGAGACCACGGACCGCTTCGCGGTGGCACTGGCGAAGGCCGTCGCGCTCGGTTCCTGACGTCGGGCACCTGGAATGCGGCTGCGCAAACGGCGCTTCACCGCGCGCCCCGCGGACACCTCCCCCAACCCGGGCCCGGGACCCGCTCCGGCTCGCCGTACGCGACCGCGAAACCACCGACCGCTTCGCGGTCGCACTCGCGAAGGCATGCCGAGCAACTGCAGTGCGGCCGCCGGGACCGCTGCGGGACCCGGGCCTCGCCGCGCGCCGCGCGGAAAGGGAATCGCACTCGGTCCCTGACGCCGACCACCTGGAACGCGGCTGCGCAAACGGCGCTTCACCGCGCGCCGCGCGGACACCTCCCCCGGCCCGGGCCCGGGACCCGCTCCGGCAGGCGGTACGCGACCGCGAAACCACGGACCGCTTCGCGGTGGCACTGTTCAGTCCCTGACGCCGAGCGCCTGGAGGTCGACGCCGCCCAGAGCCGGGTGGACGTACGCGTTGGTCAGGCGTGCGGAGCGGTAGTTGAGCCGCCGGTCGTAGAGGAAGGGCAGCAGGGTGCCGCGGTCCTGGGCGGTGGAGTCGACCGTCCGCCACAGGTTGTCGGCGGCGTTGCGGTCGGTCGTGCCGTCGGCCTCGTCCATCAGGCTGTTGAGCTCGCGGTCGTCCAGCGCCGCGTAGTTGCTGGGGCTGCCGGGCAGCAGCAGGGGCCGCAGGAAGCCGGCCGGGGACGGCCAGTCGGACTGCCAGGTGATCAGCACGATGCCCCAGCCCTTGGCCTTGAGCTGCTTCTGGTCGGCGAGCACGGGGTAGTAGTCCGCGGGTTCGGGCGTCTCGACCGTGGCCTTGACGCCGATCGCGGCGAGCTGATCGCGCAGCGACTCGGCGGCCTTGCGGGCGCGCGGATCGCTGCCGGAGGCGGCAATGACGGTGCTGAACCCCTTGGCGCGACCGCACTCGCCCGGGAAGCGCCTTGCCTGCTCGGGGTAGCTGCCGCCGGTCGCGGTGCCGTAGGTGTCCAGGTGCCGGTCGTAGCCGCCGACGGTGGGCGGCAGCATGCCGCCCGCGATGTCGCCGGCGTCCTCGCCGCCGAAGGCGGCGCGCAGGGCGCGCCGGTCGGTGGCGTACTGCACGGCCCAGCGGCAGCGGTAGTCGTCGAAGGGCGGCACGGCGGTCTGCAGCGAGAAGTAGCGCACGCCGCCGGTCGTGACGAGGTCGGCGCGGGACTTCAGGGTGCCGTCGGCGAGGATCTTCGTGCGGGCGGCGTCCTGCACCCCGGTCTGGGCGGCATCGAGGTCGGCGGTGCCGTCGAGCAGGGCGGCGTCCACAGCCGCGGCGTCGGGGACGATCGTCAGCTCGACGGTGTCGGGCAGGGCGGTGCGTATGGAGTCGGTCGAGGCGTCCCACCGGTCGTTGCGGACGAGTTCGAGCCCCTTGGCGGCGTCGTAGGAGGCGATCCGGTAGGGGCCGCTGGCGACGGGCCGCTTCTCGTATTCCGCCTTGGTGTCCTTCGCCCTGGGCACGGGCGAGGACATGGGCAGGGCGAGCACGTACGGGAAGTCGGCGAAGGGCGCGTCGAGGTGGAAGACGATCGTGCGGTTGTCGGGGGTGTCGACGCTCTTCAGGCCGAGCCGGTCCGGGTCGGTGTCCTTGTAGGGGCCGGGGTAGTCCTGGCCCTGGTCGAGCAGGTCGCGCAGATGCGTGGGGCCGCCGGTGTACAGGTCGGTCGCGAAGGTGCGCTCGATGCCGTACTTGACGTCCTCGGAGGTGATGGGCGTGCCGTCCTCGAAGGCGATTCCCTGCTTGAGGGTGTACGTGTACGTGCGGCCGCCGTCCGAGATCCGCCCGGTGGAGGTGGCGAGATCCGGGGCGAGGCGGGTGCCCGCGGCCCCGGGCTGCGGGGCGAAGTCCACGAGCTTGCGCAGGTAGAGCCGGCCCAGGTTCCACACCAGCGGCGAGTAGGTGCGGGCCGGGTCGAGGGAGTCCGGGGCGTAGGCGGAGACCAGCCGCAGGGTGCCGCCCTTGGCCGACGAGGGGCTGACCGCGCCGGTGAGCGCCCCGTTGTAGCCGCTGGTGGACTTCCGGGCGGTGATCAGGTCGTGGGCGACGGGTGTGGTCGGGTCCTTCTTCTTGTCGTCGCCGAAGGGGTTCACGACGACGGCCACGGTGATCAGCACGGCGAGGACGGCGGCGCCGGCCGCGGCGACGACACCGAAGCGGCGGCGCGGCACCCGCGGAGCGGACAGGGGCGTTGTCGACCCGGAGTCCCAGGCGGGGCGCTGCGCGGGGGCGGCGGCCCAGGGTCCGTACGACGGGGGGTTGTAGGCGGGGTGCTGCGGCGCCGGGGCCGGCCGCGGCGGCGGGGGCAGCGCGAGCGGTGCGGTCGGCGGGGTGCGGGAGGCGAGCCAGCCGGTCAGCCGGTCCTTCATCTGGCGGGCGCTCTGCGGGCGCAGCGCCGGGTTCTTGGACAGCGCGGACAGCACGATCGCGTCCAGCGCGGGCGGCACCGACGGGTTGCGCGCGGAGGGCGGCGGAGGGGTCTGGTGGACGTGGGCGTACATCACGCCCAGCGGGGTGGCGCCCCCGAACGGCACGGCGCCGGTGAGGAGTTCGGTGAGCATGCAGCCGACCGCGTACAGGTCGCTGCGGGCGTCGACGGCGTCGCCCGCGCACTGCTCGGGGGCCATGTAGCCGGGGGTGCCGATCGCGGAGCCGGTGCCGGTCAGGCCGGTGAGGGAGTGCACGACGCGCGCGATGCCGAAGTCGGCGACCTTGACCGCTCCCCCCGTGGTGATCAGCACATTGGAGGGCTTCACGTCCCGGTGCACCAGGCCGCGGTCGTGGGCGTGCGCGAGGGCGTCGAGGATGTCGCAGGTGATGCGGACGGCCCGCTCGATCTCCATCGGGGCCTGGGCGCGGGCGAGTTCGGACAGGGTCCGGCCCTCGATGTGCTCCATGACGAGGAAGGGGACGACCGCGTCCTCCGTGGTGATCTCGTCCTGATCGTGGACGGTCACGATGCCCGGGTGGTTGAGGCCGGCGGCGGCCCTCGCCTCGCGGGCGAAGCGGCGGCGGGCCTCGGGGTCGCGCGCCAGTTCCGGCAGCAGCGTCTTGACGGCGACGGTGCGGCCCAGACGTGTGTCGTAGGCGAGATGGACCCGGGCCATCCCCCCGGACCCGAGCAGCGCCCGGATCTCGTACCGTCCCCCGAACATGAGACCCCCCGGCCCCGTCCGCGGCGGGCGCGCGGACACTCCTCATCAGGGTAGTGGAAACACCCTTTTTGAGACGCCGGACGTATGCCCCTGTGGACAACGGCCGCGGAGGGCGGCTGCGGGCACTCGGCACAAGCCGCCCGTCGCCGCCCTCCGCGGACCTCTCCCCCCTCGACCCCCGAACCGCCCCCGGGGTCACCCGGACCCGTCAGTCCCGGGTGTTCTGGGTCGCCGTCCTGCGGCGGGTCATGCGGATCACGGCGAATCCGGCGGCGAAGAGCAGGACCGAACCGCCCGCGAGCCAGGGCGTCGTACTGCTGCTGCCGGTCTCGGCGAGGTCACCGGCCGCGGCCTGGACGGACGGGGCGGCGCCGGGCGACACGGCCGCGTTCACCGGCTCGGCGGTCGCGCTCGGCTGCGCCGACGTGCCGGGCTTCGCCGACGTGTCACTGGTCTGCGGCGTGGGCGTCGCGCTTGCGTCGTCGTCGCCGCCGTCGTCGCCGCCGCCGTCACCGGGCTTGCCGCCGCCGTGACCGCCGCCATGGTGATCGCCGTCGTGGCCGCCGCCGCCCCGGCCCGGTGTCTCGCAGGTGGCCTGCACCAGCGTGACCGTGCCCTTGACGTCGGCGACGTTCAGCTTGAGCGGGTTGATGGAGACGGTGAGTTCCAGGGCGGTGGCCGCGGCCGTGCGCGAGGTGACGGTCTTCTCGGCGAGGTCGAGCCGGACCTCGCCGACGCCGCCCACCTTCACCTCGGTGGGACCGACCGCGGAGACCCGGACGCGCTTGCCGAGCACGGTGACCCAGCCCGGCATCTCGACATCGGCGACCGGACGTTCGCCGGTCTCGCAGGTGGCACGGGAGGTGATGGCGTCGGCCTTGACGAGCCCGATGAGCGGCAGTCCGGGGACATGGACGCGCGCGTTGACGAGGTTGGCGTACCCCTCCGCCTTGCGGCGGTCGACGGTGGCCCGGGCGGTGGCGACATCGGCCCGCAGGACGCTGAACGGGCGTCCGTGGTCGACGCCGTCGAGGGTCGCGGTGAGCGCGGTCTTGTCGGCGCTCGCGGGTGCCTGGACCTCGTTGAGCGTGAGGTTCAGCGGCACGTCGACGGTCTTGTTGAGCAGGGACACGTCCAGGCCGGTCCGCAGGACGACGGCACCGGCCTTGCCGGGTCCGCCGTGCGACCCCCCGGTGGCCGCGGCCGGGGATGCCGGCCCGAGCGCTATGGCGCCCGCCGCCAGCGCGACGGCGGCCCCCAGCGAGGCAGCCGAGCGGCGTGCGGGCATGCTGAAGGGAGAGCTGTACAAAGTGGAAAACCCCCAACTGGTCATGGAGTCGCCACGGCGCCGCTGAAGGGGACAGCGCGCTCGCCGGGCGACCTCGACCCCGTAATGATTTACGTACAGAGAGTGAACCGGCACCGTCCTGACGCCGGTTCACTCCAAAGGGTGGTTTTCGTCCTCGTATTCGAACCTTCAGGCACGTACGTTCCCGTGTGTCACACCTGCGCCCTCGCGTATTCGAGCAGCTTCGCGAAGTCCAACGCCCCGGGGTCACCATGGGTGTTGTGGCAGAGCAGCCCCGCAGCCACATATGTGCGGGTCGACGTCGACAGGGACGCGATCGGCTGCTCGCCCACCGGCTCCGCGCCCAGTACCTCCGCCTCGCCGGTCGCCCCGGCCACGGCGGCGCCCTCCCAGCGGGACGGCACGACGGGCCCGGCGCGGACGATCCGGTGCTTGCCCGGGGTGAGTTCGCGGCTCGCCGCCCAGGTGTCGCCGTGCGGCTGCCGGACCAGCCAGGGGTGGTCGGCGGTCGCGAGCACCTCGCCGGCGGAGGTGGTGATCCGCCAGCACTCCTTCCTGGCGGGGACGTTGCGGGTGACCACCCCGTGGCGCAGCAGCCTGGGCTCGCCCTCCTCGTCGAAGGAGGCGATCCGGTCCCCCACGCGCAGGTCCGCCGCGCGCGCCAGGTCCCCGTCGGCGCGCAGCACCGGGGTGTCGGGGTGCACGCAGTTCTCCGGCACGTGCTGGTGCCCGCAGATGCCGTTGAAGGCGTTCCACTGGCGTGCCGTCATCCGCTGGCCGCCCGCGCTGCCGTAGGACCTGGGGTAGGGCAGCCACACCTTCGGGCCGCTCAGGGGCACGTCGTGCTCGGTGTTCATCCAGGCGAGGAAGCGCGCGAGGTCACGCAGCGCCCACTGCGGCGCCTTGGGCCAGTACACATGGGCGGGGGTGCTGCCCCAGTCGTCGTGGGTCTCGGGGTCGCAGGTGCCGACGAGTTCCACCTGGCACACGTTGAGGGTGTTGGTCTCCACGCCGCCGGGCCGGTTGACCAGGGCGCGGGAGGAGATGTCGATGTCGAAGTGCTGGTACCAGACCAGCTTCTGGTTGGCGAAGTCCGGCTGGGCGGTCAGGTTGGGGGCGCTGGAGCCCTCGTCGTAGGAGGGCACCGACCTGCCCTCGGTGGTGTGCAGCACGACGGCGTTGACCTCCATCACGTCCCCGCCGTAGCCGTCCTGGTACCAGTACCTGCGCGATGCCCCCGGATATTTCTGCGGTCCCTGCCTGGTCATGGTGCTCCCCGTCCCGTCGTGCGGATTCGGCCGGTCGAACCGATCGCAACACGCCGCGGGGGGCCGGGCACGCCGATCCGGGCAGAATCACCCGAAACGGGGTGGAGTGTGGTAAACCACCGTCCGGGATCAGCCGACCACGCGCCCGCGCAGCACCACGCGCCGGGGCGCCGCCAGGACGCGCACGTCCGCGCGCGGATCCGTGTCGTAGACGACGAGGTCGGCGGAGGCGCCCTCGGTGAGGCCGTCGCGGCCGAGCCACTCGCGGGCGGACCAGGTCGCGGCCGACAGGGCGTCGAGCACGGGGATCCCCGCGGCAACGAGTTCGGCGACCTCGCCGCCGACGAGGCCGTGCGCGAGCGAGCCGCCGGCGTCGGTGCCGGCGAAGATCCGGATGCCGGCGTCGTGGGCGGCGCGGACGGTGTCGTACCGACGGGCGTGCAGGCGCCGCATGTGGTCCGCCCAGCGCGGGAACTTGGCCTGCCCGCCGTCCGCGAGCTGCGGGAACGTCGCGATGTTCACCAGGGTGGGGACGATGGCCACCCCGTGCTCGGCGAAGAGCGGGACGGTCTCCTCGGTCAGGCCGGTGGCGTGCTCGACGCAGTCGATGCCCGCCTCGACCAGGTCGCGCAGCGAGTCCTCGGCGAAGCAGTGGGCGGTGACACGGGCCCCCTCCTCGTGCGCGGCCGCGATGGCGGCCTCGACGGCGCCGCGCGGCCAGCAGGCGGACAGGTCGCCGGTCTCGCGGTCGATCCAGTCGCCGACCAGCTTCACCCAGCCGTCGCCGCGCCGCGCCTCCTGGCGGACCAGGGCGACCAGGTCCTCGGGCTCGACCTCCCAGGCGAAGTTGCGGATGTAGCGCCGGGTGCGCGCGATGTGCCGGCCCGCGCGGATGATCCGCGGCAGGTCGTCGCGGTCGTCGATCCAGCGGGTGTCCGACGGCGAACCCGCGTCGCGGATCAGCAGCGTGCCGGCGTCGCGGTCGGTGAGGGCCTGCTTCTCCGAGGTGTGCGGTTCGACGGGGCCGTGCTGGTCCAGGCCGACGTGGCAGTGCGCGTCGACCAGGCCGGGCAGCGCCCAGCCCTCCACGGTGGTGACGTCGCGGATCCCGGCGGGGCGCTCGTAGGTCACCCGGCCGCCGATCACCCACAGTTCGTCCCGGACGTCCTGCGGCCCGGTCAGGATCCGGCCCTTGATGCGGAGCGCCGGCGGCGCCTGGTGATCAGCCATACCGGCACTCTACGAGGCCGCGAGTACGCTCGGGCCCGTACACCCCTCGAACAGTCCGACGAAGGAAAGCAGCGCCGCCGTGTCCCACCCCCTCCTCGACCTGCCCCCGCTGACCGCCGCACGCTTCGCCTCGATCGAGCGGAAGGTCGCGGCACTGCTGCGGACCGGGAACGACGTGGTGATCACGCAGGGCGAGGCGCTGCTGCCCCTGGAGGGCTGCATCCGCTCCGGCGCCCGCCCCGGTTCGACCGCGCTCAACGTGGTGACCGGGCCGTACGGGCAGACCTTCGGCAACTGGCTGCGCGACGCGGGCGCCGAGGTGGTCGACCTGGAGGTGCCCTTCCACGCCGCGGCCGGCGCCGAGGATGTCGCGCGGGCGCTGGCCGAGCACCCGGAGATCGATTTCGTCTCCCTGGTGCACGCGGAGGCGGCGACCGGCAACACCAACCCCGTCGCGGAGATCGGCCAGGCCGTCCGGGCGCACGGCGCGCTGTTCATGGTGGACGCGGTGGCCTCGGTGGCCGCCGAACCGCTGGAGGTCGACAAGTGGGGCGTGGACCTGTGCGTGATCGGCGCGCAGAAGGCGATGGGCGGTCCCGCCGGCGTGTCCGCGGTCTCGGTCGGCGAGCGGGCGTGGCGGCGTTTCGCGGAGAACCCGGCGGCGCCCCGGCGCTCGTACCTGTCGCTCCTCGACTGGAAGGAGCGCTGGATCGACACCGGCCGCAGGGCGCTGCCGCACGCGCCCGCACAGCTGGAGATGCTCGCGCTGGAGGCCTGCCTGGAGCGCATCGAGGAGACCGGACTCGGCACGGTCCTCGCCCGCCACCGGGCCGCCGCCGCGGCGACCCGGGCCGGTGCGGCCGCGCTCGGCGCCGCACTGGAGCCCTACGTGCACCGGGACGCCGACGCCGCGCCGGTCGCCACGACGCTGCGCACCCTGGACGGCGTGGCCGCCGACGACCTGGTGGCCCGCGCGCTCACCGCCGACCCGGCGCTGCCCCTGGTGGCGGGGGGCGGCGCGCTCGCCAAGGAGATGGTCCGCGTCAACCACTACGGTCCCGACGCCTCCCTCGACACCGTCCTGCGCACCCTGCGCACCCTCGGCACGGCCCTCGGCGTGACGGACCCGGCCGCCGCCCTCACCGCGGCCGAGCGGGCCTGGACGGTCTGATCCTCCCATGGGCGCGGAATTCCCGCGCGGAATTCGGCGCGAATTCCGCTCGCCATTCACATGCCCATTCGCCCGTGATCTTCTGCCCGCCCTCCCGGCCCTCAAACGCAGAGATTTCATCGACATGACGTGATGATTTCCTGGTGCGAGCGACCCCACAAAGGGGTCGTTTTGTCCCGGAACATCCGGCGAAATCACCGTGAACAGCCGCGTCCCGCGCGCCTGATACCAGCGAGCTTCAGGAAACCGCAAGGCCGTCCGTGCATGCGGAATTAAATTCCGGCCGCTACGTTCTTTCCGCATGACCGCCGCAAGTGAATTGCTGCTCGACATACCGGCGATCGAGGACGGAAGCGCCCTGTGGCGCATCGCCCGCGATTCCCGGACGCTGGACCTGAACTCCCCCTACAGCTATCTGCTCTGGTGCCGGGACTTCGCCCGGACCTCGGTGGTGGCCCGCTCACCGCACGGAGGGGCCGTGGGCTTCGTGACCGGCTACGTACGGCCGGACAGCCCGCGCACCCTCGTCGTGTGGCAGGTGGCGGTGGACGCCGCGCACCGCGGCCGCGGACTCGCCGGCGCGATGCTCGACGACCTCGCGCGGCGCGCCGCCGCCGAGGGCGTCCGCGAGGTCGAGACCACCATCACCCCGGACAACGCGGCCTCGCACCGGCTGTTCATGTCCTTCGCGGCCCGCCACGGCGCGCGCACCGAGCGCGAAGTGCTCTTCGACGGCGGGCTGTTCCCCGGCGCCCACCAGCCTGAGGTCCTTTACCGCATCGGCCCCCTGGCCTGACCCGTCTCCCCCACCGCCCTCCCCCCACCCGAAGGAACGCACGGTGACCCTCTCCCCGCCCGCCACGACCGTCTTCGAGACCCTGGAGTCCGAGGTCCGCAGCTATTGCCGCGGCTGGCCCGCCGTCTTCGACCGGGCCCGGGGCAGCCGCCTGTTCGACGAGGACGGCCACCCCTACCTCGACTTCTTCTCCGGCGCCGGAACCCTCAACTACGGCCACAACAACCCCGTCCTCAAACGCGCGCTGCTGGACTACCTCGAACGCGACGGCATCACGCACAGCCTCGACATGAGCACCACCGCCAAACGCGCCTTCCTGGAGCGCTTCCGGGACGTGGTGCTGCGCCCGCGCGGCATGGACCACAAGGTGATGTTCCCGGGCCCGACCGGCACCAACGCCGTGGAGGCGGCACTGAAGCTGGCCCGCAAGGTCAAGGGCCGCGAGTCGGTGGTGTCGTTCACCAACGCCTTCCACGGGATGTCGCTGGGCGCGCTCGCCGTGACCGGCAACTCCATGAAGCGGGCCGGCGCCGGCGTCCCCCTGGTGCACGGCACGCCGATGCCGTTCGACAACTACCTCGACGGCCGCGTCCCGGACTTCCTGTGGTTCGAACGGCTGCTGGAGGACCAGGGCTCCGGCCTCAATCAGCCCGCCGCCGTGATCGTGGAGACCATCCAGGGCGAGGGCGGCATCAACGTCGCGCGCCCCGAGTGGCTGCGCGGGCTCGCCGACCTGTGCCGGCGCCGCGACATGCTGCTGATCGTCGACGACATCCAGATGGGCTGCGGTCGCACCGGGCCGTTCTTCTCCTTCGAGGAGGCGGGCATCGTGCCGGACGTCATCACGCTCTCCAAGTCGATCGGCGGCTACGGCATGCCGATGTCGCTGACGCTGTTCCGCCCCGAACTCGACATCTGGGAGCCGGGCGAGCACAACGGCACCTTCCGCGGCCACAACCCCTCCTTCGTCACGGCCACCGCCGCCCTCGACACGTACTGGGCGGACGGCGGCAGCATGGAGAAGCAGACCCTCAAGCGCGGCGAGCAGGTCGAGGCCGCGCTGCACGGGATCCTCACCGGGCACCCGCGCTCCGGCGCCCGGTACCGCGGCCGCGGACTGGTGTGGGGCCTGGAGTTCACCGACCCCGGCCGCGCCTCCCGCGTGTGCGCCCGCGCCTTCGAACTGGGCCTGCTGCTGGAGACCTCCGGCCCCCGCGGCGAGGTCGTCAAGCTGCTGCCGGCCCTGACCATCACCCCCGACGAACTGGACGAGGGACTGCGCATCCTCGCCCGCGCCGTCCGCGAGACCGAGTGACCGAAAGGACCCCTGCAACCGTGATCGTGCGATCCCTGAAGGACATCGAGGGCACCGACCGCGACGTCACCGCCGAAAGCGGCACCTGGCGCAGCAAGCGCATCGTCCTGGCGGGCGACCGCGTGGGCTTCTCGCTGCACGAGACCGTCATGTACGCGGGCACCGAGACCTCCATGTGGTACGCGCACCACGTCGAGGCGGTGCTCTGCGTCGAGGGCGAGGGCGAACTGACCGACGACGAGACCGGCGAGCAGCACCGGATCTCCCCCGGCACGCTCTACCTGCTCGACGGCCACGAACGGCACACCGTGCGGCCGAGGACCGACCTGCGCTTCGTGTGCGTCTTCAACCCGCCCGTCACCGGACGGGAGACCCACGACGAGAACGGCGTCTACCCCCTGCTCACCGAGGGAGCGTGAAACCCGTGACGAACACCCTCACCGACCTCTACCCCACCCGCGGCACCGCCGAGGTGCTGACCCCCCGCCAGGACCCGGTCGTCTGGGGCGGACCCGGCACCCCCGGCCCCCTCCAGCCCGCCGAACTGCGCGGACTCGACCGCGACGGCTTCCTGCCCGTCGACTCCCTCATCGGTCGGGACGAGGTGGCCCGCTACCGCGCCGAACTCGACCGGCTCTGCGCCGACCCGGCGGTCCGCGCCGACGAGCGCTCCATCGTCGAGCCCAAGTCGAAGGACATCCGCTCGGTCTTCGAAGTGCACAGGATCAGCCCGGTCTTCGCCGAACTCGTCCGCGACCCGCGCGTCGTGGGCCGCGCCCGGCAGATCCTCGGCTCCGACGTCTACGTCCACCAGAGCCGGATCAACGTCAAACCGGGCTTCGGCGCCTCCGGCTTCTACTGGCACTCGGACTTCGAGACCTGGCACGCCGAGGACGGGCTGCCGCGCATGCGCGCGGTCTCTGTCTCCATCGCGCTCACCGAGAACCACGACACCAACGGCAGCCTGATGATCATGCCGGGCTCGCACCGCACGTTCCTCGGCTGCGCCGGAGCGACCCCGGAGGACAACTACAAGAAGTCCCTCCGGATGCAGGACGCGGGCACGCCCTCCGACGCGGCGCTCACCGAACTCGCCGGGCGGCACGGCATCCGCCTCTTCACGGGGGCCGCCGGGTCGGCGGTCTGGTTCGACTGCAACTGCATGCACGGCTCGGGGGACAACATCACGCCGTTCCCGCGCAGCAACGTGTTCATCGTGTTCAACAGTGTGGAGAACGCGGCGGTCGAGCCGTTCGCGGCGGCCGGCCGTAGGCCGGAGTTCATCGGGGCACGCGACTTCACGCCCATCCCCTGAGCCTCCCCGCCCTCCCGCCCGTGTGCCCGGCAAGGTCTGGGCGCCCCGACGCGCATTGTTGGGGAGCCGGGTGCGGGCCCTCCGGGGCTGCCATTCTGGACAGCACATTTAGGTGCCTCAGGGGCTTTTCGCTGTGCGCCCCGGGTCATGCACCCAAATATGCTCCACAGTCCAGAACGCCACCCTCCCCCAGCTACCGCTGGGAGGTGCCCCCAACTCCCCCGCCCCCTCCGTAGTCTCCGCGCCTGATCCCCGGTGGGTGGGTACGGACGGCACCGTGCTCGGGCACCCGTTGGCGCAGCGCCAACAAAGTGCGCAGCCGTCACCGCCCACAGACACCCCACCGGCCGTCAGTCGCCACAACGGCCCCGGGAGGGGGTGCGCCGGGGTCCGCCCGCTGGGGGCACCTCCCAGCGGTAGCTGGGGGAGGGACGAGCGGAGACTGCGTGGTCGATGCCGAATGATGTGGGGGCAAACCGCGAGCCCCGTGGGGGTCCCCCCGGCCGAAGGTTGGGGGAGGACTGCGGAGCGGCGCCGACCCCACAACACACGCAGCGCATGGCCCGCACTTACCGCGCCGGGCACTCGGGCGGGAGGGCGGGGGAAAAAACCCAGGCCCAAGCAATCGCAGCGTCAGGGCTCGCGCCGCCCGTTGAACCGCCGCGGCACCCCCACCCCGTTCGCGTCCCGCAACTCCCCCGGCAGCAGCGCCTCCGGCGCATCCTGGTAGACGACCGGCCGCAGCCACCGCTCGATCGCCGTGCCGCCCACCGACGTGGACGTCGACGTCGTGGCGGGGTACGGGCCGCCGTGGTGCATGGCGGGCGCCACCGCGACGCCGGTGGGCCAGCCGTTCACCACGACGCGTCCCGCCAGCGGGGTCAGCCTGCGCAGCAGTTCCGCCCCGTCGCCGGACGCCTCGGCCTCGCTCAGGTGCGCCGTGGCCGTGAGGTTCCCGGGGAGCCGGCCGAGCACGCCCTCGACCTCCTCCGCGTTCGCGTACCGCGCGATGACCGTGACGGGCCCGAAGTGCTCCTCCAGGAGCACGTCGTGGGCGCCGCCGGGCTCCGCCAGCCGGGCGGCCGGGACGGAGACGAAGCCGGCGCGCACCAGGCGCTCGCCGCCGTCGCCGGGCTCCACGGGGGCCTCCACATCGGGCAGTGCGGTCAGCTCGCCCACGCCCGCGATGAAGTTGTCCCGCATGCGCGCGTCGAGCAGCGTGCCGGGGGCGACGTCGCCGACGGCCGCCGCAAGCGATTTGAGCAGCCGGTCGCCCGCCTCGCCCTGCGGGGCGAGGACGAGGCCGGGCTTGACGCAGAACTGGCCGACGCCGAGCGTCATCGCCCCGGTGAGGCCCGTGCCGATCTGCTCGGCGCGCTCCTCGGCCGCGGCCTCCGTGACGACGACGGGGTTGAGGCTGCCCAGTTCGCCGTGGAAGGGGATCGGCACGGGCCGGGCGGCGGCCGCGTCGAAGAGGGCGCGTCCGCCGCGTACGGAGCCGGTGAAGCCGGCGGCGGAGACCAGGGGGTGGGTGACAAGGTCGATGCCGGCCTGGAAGCCGTGGACCACCGCGACGACGTCGGCGGGCAGGCCGACCGCGACGGCGGCGCGGCGCAGGGCGTCCGCGCACAGTTCGCTGGTGGCCGGGTGGTCGGGGTGGGCCTTGACGACGACGGGGCAGCCGGCGGCGAGGGCGCTGGCGGTGTCGCCGCCGGGCACGGAGAACGCGAGCGGGAAGTTGCTGGCGGCGTAGACGGCGACGACGCCCAGCGGGATCTTCCAGCGCCGCAGGTCGGGGCGGGGCGGGGTGAGGGTGGGGTCGGCGTGGTCGATGATGACGTCGAGGTAGGCGCCCTCGTCGACGATGTCGGCGAAGGCACGCAACTGGTACGCGGTGCGGCCGAGTTCGCCGGTGAGCCGGACCGGCCCGAGGGCGGTCTCGGCGTCCGCGGCCTCCAGGATGCGCGGGCCGGCCTCCTCCAGGAAGTCGGCCGCGGTGCGCAGCAGGCGCGCCCTGACCACGCGGTCGGCCAGTGCCGGGGCCGCGGCGGCCGCGGCGCGCACCACGGCGTCGACCTCCTCGGCCGTGGCCTCGACGGCGACCTGCTCCCGCTGCTTCCCCGTACGGGGATCGACGCTCCACACTGGTACGGCCACCGCGGGTACCTCCAGGCCTTCCGTTCGATATACTGAACAGCATCCGCAACTGTGAATCTGTTCGGGAGCCTACTTGCGCGGGTCCCGGCCGAACAAGAGGGGTCCGGTCCAGATGGCTGCAGGTGAGGGCGGCGCGCAGGTCAAGTCCGCGGTGCGGACGGTGGAGCTGCTGGAGTTCTTCGCCGGCAAGCCCGGGATGCACAGTCTCGCCGCCGTGCAGGAGGCCGTCGGCTACCCCAAGTCCAGTCTGTACATGCTGCTGCGCACGCTCGTGGAGCTCGGCTGGATCGAGACCGACGCCACCGGCACGCGCTACGGCATCGGGGTGCGCGCCCTGCTGGTCGGCACCTCGTACATCGACGGCGACGAGGTCGTCGCCGCGGCACGCCCGACCTTGGACCGGCTGTCGGACGACACCAGCGAGACCATCCACCTGGCCCGCCTGGACGGGACGAGTGTGGTGTACCTGGCGACCCGCCAGTCCTCGCACTATCTGCGGCCGTTCACGCGTGTCGGCCGCCGGCTGCCGGCCCACTCGACGTCGCTCGGCAAGGCGCTGCTGGCCACGTACACCGACGAGCAGGTCCGCAAACTGCTGCCGGAGACGCTGGAGCCGCTGACCGAGCACACCCACACCGACCGCGAGAAGCTGATCGCCGAGCTGCACCAGATCCGCGAGCAGGGCTATGCGGTGGACCGCGAGGAGAACACCCTCGGCCTGCGCTGCTTCGGCGTCGCGATCCCCTACCGGACGCCCTCCCGGGACGCCATCAGCTGCTCGGTGCCGGTGGCCCGGCTGACCCCGGCGCACGAGCAGCTGATCAAGGACGCGCTCTTCGACGCGCGCGACCGCCTCACCGTGGCCACGCGCCGCCTGTGACGTAGGCGCGCGGCGGGGACGGGCTTCAACATCCCCTAGGATCAGGGGAGTTGGGGCGCTGCAACGTTGCCCGTCCCAGGACTTGGAGGACCGGTGCGTCGCCCCCGCTCCCTTTCCGGCTGGACCATGGCCGTCTTCGGTCTGCTCGCCGCCGCGCTCGGCATCGTCGGGATCGTCTCGCCGGCCGTCCAGCTGTCCCTGCTCGGCCTCCACCGGCCGGACGCCCGCACGAGCGGTGACTACACGCCGGCCTTCCTCACCGCCTCCTCCATGGCCGCGCTCAACATGGGCGTCTACTACGTGCTGGCCGCCCTTGCCGACTGGCGTGCCTTCTTCCGCTGGACCGTGCCCTTCCGCCTGCTGACCTTCGCGGTCCTCACCACGGCCGTGGTCATCGGCCGGGCACCGTCGGGGTTCCTCGGCGTGGGGGTGTGGGAGGGCCTCGGCGCCCTCGTGACGGGCGCCGCGCTCTGGTACGAGGGCCGACGGGAGCCGGCGCGGCCCGCACCGGCGGTCTGACCGCTCACTCGCCGAGACGGCGGGCCAGGGCGGCCGCCTCCGTACGGCCCGGCCGCCCGTCGACGACCGCGGTGAGGACCCGCCGCGTCACGGCGCCCCCCGGCGGGACCGGCAGCCGCTCTGCCCAGGCCAGCGCGGAACCGACGCCCGGGTAGTCCGCGACACGGACGAACCAGGGGTCGCGCCGGGTCTCCTCGGTCGCCCCGGCGAAGACCAGCGTCCACCGTCCGCCGGTCAGGGCCAGCCAGTCGGCGGTGCGCCCGTGCACCGCCGCCTCGCCCTCGGCGTCCGCCGTGAACACCGCCGCCCTGCCGGGTCCGCCGGCCGCCCGCCAGAAGAAGCCGCCGTACCCGGCGCCGGGGCGGCCGTTGGTGGCGGGGCTGCCGAGGGACACCGGGCGCGGTCCCGGGTTGGTCAGGGTGAAGGCGAGGTCGAGCGCCCAGCAGTCCTCGCCGAGGGCGCGGACCGCCACCGTGCGCCGCTCGCGGAGCAGTTCGGTGCCGTCGGCGCGCCAGGACAGCTCCTCGGTGAAGCCGTGCGGGCCGTCCTCCGGGCCGCCCACGGGTTCCTGGACCCCGTGGTCGTCGCGCTCGACGTACCCGCGCCCGCGGACGAAGGTGGGGCCGCCCCAGAAGTTCCGTCCCGCCACGTCCGGCACGGCGACGCCCACCCCGAGGTGGTGCGGGTGGTCGGCCGGCAGGAAACCGGTGACGGGCACCCCGCCGAGGGTGGTCAGCGGATGCAGGCAGGGCCGCGGGGACAGCCGGCCGGGAAGCACCGGGCGGTGCACGTACCGGCCGACGTCGCGGCCCCCGGCCCGCAGGGGCGTGGACGTCCTCGGCTCATCCTTCCCGGAGCGGGGCGGGTGGTCCGGCGGGGCGGCGGGGGCCATGACCTGCTCCTTCGAACGGGTGCGGGCCGGGCCGGTCAGCCCGCGTACGGCTCCGGCACGTCTCCCGGCCGGGCCAGGAAGCGGAAGTCGCAGCCGGTGTCGGCCTGGGTGATCTGATCCTGGTACAGCGCGCCGTAGCCGCGGCCGAAGCGCGGCGGGGGTGCCTGCCAGCCGGCCCTGCGGCGCGCCAGTTCGGCGTCGTCGACCTCCAGGCGCAGCAGGCGCGCCCCGACGTCGAGGGTGACCGGGTCCCCGGTGCGGACGAGGGCGAGCGGGCCGCCGATGTGCGACTCGGGTGCGACGTGCAGCACGCACGCGCCGTAACTCGTCCCGCTCATACGGGCGTCGGAGATCCGCACCATGTCCCGCACGCCCTTCTCCAGCAGCCGGCGGGGGATCGGCAGCATCCCGTACTCCGGCATGCCGGGACCGCCCAGCGGGCCGGAGCCGCGCAGCACCAGGACGCTGTCCTCGGTGATGCCGAGGCCGGGGTCGTCGATGGTGCGCTGCAGGGTGCGGTAGTCCTCGAAGACGACGGCCGGGCCGGTGTGCTTCAGCAGGCGCGGCTCGGCGGCGATGTGCTTGATGACCGCGCCGTCCGGGCAGAGGTTGCCCCGCAGCACGGCGACGCCGCCCTCGGACGCCAGCGGGTCGTCCAGCGGGCGGATCACGTCCTCGTGGTGGACGAGGGCGCCCGCGAGCTGTTCGCGCAAGGTGGTGTGCGCGACGGTCGGCCGGTCCAGGTGGAGCAGCCCGGCGTCCCGCAGCCGGGTCAGGAAGCCGGGCAGGCCGCCCGCGAAGTGGAAGTCCTCCATCAGGTACCGGCCGCCGGGCCTGATGTTCGCCAGCACCGGGACCGTGCGCGCGACGCGGTCGAAGTCGTCGAGGGTGAGCCGGACCCCGCTGCGCCCGGCCATCGCGATCAGGTGGATGACGGCGTTGGTGGAGCCGCCGAGGGCCAGCACGGTGGCCACCGCGTCCTCGTACGCCTCGCGGGTCAGGATCGCCGGCAGGCGCAGGTCCTGGCGCACCAGGTCGACGATCCGCATCCCGGAGGCCGCCGCCATCCGGTCGTGCCCGGAGTCCACGGCGGGGATCGACGAGGCCCCGGGCATCGTCACGCCCAGCGCCTCCGCGGCGGCGGTGAGCGTGGAGGCGGTGCCCATCGTCATGCAGTGGCCCGGCGAGCGGGCGAGGCCGCTCTCCAGTTCGGCCAGCTCGCAGTCGCCGATCAGCCCGGCCCGCTTGTCGTCCCAGTACTTCCACATGTCGGTGCCGGAGCCGAGCACCTCGCCCCGCCAGTGGCCGGGCAGCATGGGCCCGGCGGGGACGAAGACGGCCGGCAGGCCGGCGCTGGCGGCGCCCATGAGCAGCGCGGGCGTCGACTTGTCGCAGCCGCCCATCAGCACCGCGCCGTCCACGGGGTACGAGCGCAGCAGTTCCTCGGTCTCCATCGCGAGCAGGTTGCGGTAGAGCATGGGCGTCGGCTTCTGGTAGGTCTCCGAGAGCGTCGCCACGGGGAACTCCAGGGGGAAGCCGCCGGCCTGCCACACCCCGCGCTTGACCGCCTCGGCGCGGTCGCGGAGATGGACGTGGCAGGGGTTGATGTCGCTCCAGGTGTTGAGGACCGCGATCACCGGCTTGCCCAGGTGCTCCTGCGGGAGGTACCCGAGCTGGCGGGTGCGGGCCCGGTGGCTGAACGAGCGCAGCCCGTCCGTGCCGTACCAGCGGTGGCTGCGCAGTTCCTCCGGCTTCTTCACGGCTCAGACCTCCCAGCCGGCCAGCAGGGCCGCGACCGCCGCGCGCCGGGACGCCGTGAGGGGGTGGCCGGGCGGGCGCACGTCGCGGCGGCACAGGCCCAGCACCGCCAGCGCCTCCTTCACCACGGACACGTTGTTCGCGGAACGCTCCTCGGCGCGCAGCCCCTCGAACTCCCGGATCCGCTCCCACACCCGCATGGCCGCCGGGTGGTCGCCGGCGCGCAGCGCGCGCAGCATCTCCAGCGACAGCCGCGGCGCCACGTTGACCAGGCCCGAGGTGAAGCCGGTCGCGCCGACCGCCCAGTGGGCGGGCGCGTACAGCTCGGCGAGGCCCGCGATCCAGGTGAAGCGGTCCAGCCCCGCGTCCCGCGCCACGGCGGCGAAGCGGGCGGGGTCGGACACCGCGTACTTCACCCCGACGACGTTCGGGCACAGCTCCCCCAGCCGGGCGATGCACTCGCCGTCCAGGGCCGGGTCGCGGACGTACGGCACGACGCCGGTCTCCGGGACGGCCTGCGCTATGACGCGGTGGTACTCCACCCAGCCGTCCGGGGAGACGTACGGGTGCACCGGCTGGTGCACCATCACCATGTGTGCGCCGGCGTCCCGTGCGTGGCGCGCGGCGGCCACAGCGGTGGGCAGGTCGAGTCCCACGCCGGCGACGACCCGGGTGCCCGCGTCGGCCTCGGCCATGGTGAGTTCCACGACCAGGCGGCGCTCGTCCGGGTCGAGGGCGTAGAACTCCCCGGTGTTGCCGTTCGGCGTGACCGTCCGCACCCCGCTGTCGAACATCCGCCGCAGCAGCGCCCGGTAGGTGTCGCGGGCCACGCCGCCGTCCGCGTCGAAGGGGGTCACCGGGATCGCGACGACCTCGGCGAGGGCGGCGGACTGCGCTGCGAACGACATGGGGTTGCCCTTCGGTCGGAGGAGTTGCCGGTCCGGCGCGGGGGGTGCGGTTCAGGCGGTGGCGCCGTCGGGGAAGGCGCGCGCGACGAAGCCCGCCATGTGGTCGTGCAGGAGGCGGGCGGCGCCCTCGGCGTCGCCTGCCCGGGCGCGGGCGAGGATGTCCCGGTGCTCGCGCGCCTCCCGCTCCCAGGAGGGGTTGCGCTGCCAGGCGGCCGCCGAGACCAGCGCCGCCTGGTCGCGGAGGTCGTCGAGGACCCGGACCAGCAGCGGATTGCCGCAGGGCCCGTACAGCGCCCCGTGGAAGTCCCGGTTGGCCAGGGAGCGTTCGGCCCGGTCGGCGGCGGCGTCCGCCCGCTCCAGTGCCTCGTGGGCGGCGTCGAGCGGGGCGCGGCGGGCGACGGTGCGGCGCAACGCCTGCGGTTCCAGCAGGAGGCGCACGTCGTAGACCTGGCGCGCCGTCTCCGCGTCGACCGTGCGCACGGTCGCGCACTTGTACTGGCTCATCACCACCAGCCCGGTGCCCGCCAGTGTCTTGAGGGCCTCCCGGACGGGGGTCTTGGACACCCCGAATCCTTCGGCGAGTTCGGTCTCGACCAGGGCCTGCCCCGGTGTCAGCCGTCCGGTCAGGATGCCGTGCCTGATCGCCTCCAGCACCACCTGGGTGCGGGAAGGGATGGAGGCAGGGGCCGCACCGGCCAGCAGGTCCATGGAACGGCTCTCCGCTCTCACCCGGGTCTCATGTACGAGATCTGATATACGACATGCCCGCACGACGACGGTAGGACGGGTTCCGGAAGCCGTCAATGGGTCCTGCCGACGCGGACGGTGACGGGCCGTTCGGGGGAACGGCCGGTGTGGTGGGGCCGGGCCCGCCGGTACGGCTTCTACGTTCGGCAGGCATGACACACGAATCGGCGGACGCGGACCGCGCCACCGCACCCGCCCGGCGCGCCGCCCTCACGGCGCTGGCCGGCGGCGCGGGGGCCCTGCTGTCCGCCGGGTGCACGCCCCTGGGCGCCTCCTCCGGGGCGAGGTCCCCCGAAGGTGCCGGGCCGTCCGGCTCCCCCTCGGCGGGCGGCCCGACGCCCGGTGTGATGACCCTCGTCGAGGACCCCGGCCTCAACTTCAACGCGCTGCTCGCGCTGGGCGCGTCGGGGCAGGGGGCGGCCGAGGTGGGCGAGGTGCTGACCGCCGTGCAGGCGATCAACGAGGCCGGTCCGTCCGCGCGGAGCTGGACCGCGGTGTTCGAAGCGCTCGGCGACCGGCTGCGGAAGCCGCCCGCGGGACCGGCACCGGACCGGCGCACCACCCGCTTCCGCGCCCTGCGCGCCGCCCAGTACTACGGGCAGGCGCTGTTCTTCGTGCTCGGCTCCGACGACCCGGGCCGTGAGGAGCGGCTGTACCGGGCCGGGCGGGACGCCTGGGACACCTTCTGCTCGCTGTGCGACCCGGCGCCGGTGACGGCGCGGGTCCCGTACGGGAGGACGCCGATGCCCGTGTGGTTCTTCCGCCCGGACACCTCGGCGCGGCGGCGGCCCACCGTGATCCTCACCAACGGCAGCGACGGCCAGAACGTCGACATGTGGACCTACGGTGCGGCGGCCGCCCTGGAGCGCGGCTGGAACGCCCTGGTGTACGACGGCCCGGGGCAGGGCCAGTTGCTCTTCGTGGACCAGGTGGTGTTCACGCCGCGCTGGGAGACGGTGGTCGGCCCGCTCATCGACTGGCTGACGGCCCGGGACGACGTGGACACCGGCCGGATCGCCCTCACCGGGCTCAGCATGGCGGGCGCTCTCGCGCCCCGGGCCGCCGCGTTCGAGCCGCGGATCGCCGCCCTGGCGGCCATGCCCGGCGTGCTGCGGCCCTGGCTGGGCTTCCCCGCGGAGATCCGCAGGATCCTCACCCCGGACCCGCGGGAGACCAACACCCTGTGGAACAAGGAGGTCGTCCCGGCGCTCTCCCCCGAGGACGCCGCGACGTTGCGGAAGCGCATGGAGCCCTTCTCCGTGCGCGCGATGCTCGACGCCCGCGCGGGGCGGATGTTCACCGACTTCTCCACTCCCGCGCGACGCGTCCGGTCACTGGACGTCAGCGGGGTGGTGGGCCGCATCACGGCGCCCACCCTGGTCCTCGACTACGACTTCGAGCAGTTCTACCCGGGGCAGCCGCGCGAGCTGTACGACCGGCTCACCGCCCCCAAGGACTACGTGAAGCTGACGGCGGCCACCGGGGCACAGCTGCACTGCTCCCCGATGGCGCCGCAGCAGCACTGCGAGGTCGTCCTCGACTGGCTGGCGGACACGCTGAGGGCGCGCTGAGCGGGGCGGCGGTTCACAGTCCGTCCCGGCCCACGACCCGGACCCGCACCGCGGTCCGCACGCGTTCAGGCCGTCGTCGCGAGGGCGGTCCGGACCAGTGCCAGGTCGCCCGCGGAGGCGAGGCCGGCGTGGTACAGGCGCAGTTCCGTCGCCCCGGCGGCCGCGGCCCGGGCGGCGTCCGCGGCCAGGGTGCGCGGGCTGCCGCCCATGCCCGCGACCACGGGGAAGTTGGCGGCCAGCACGGTGCCGGGCCGAGCGTGCGGCACGCAGGCCGCGAGGAGCCCGGTGGCGGGGAGCACGAGACCGTCGGCGTGGGCCAGTACGTGCGCGGGGTCCACGCCCGCGTTCGCGCCGCAGCGGTGCGGGTGGGGGTCGGCGTGCAGCAGCACCTGGAAGCCGGGCGCCGCGGCCGCCCGGACCGCCGCTACGGCGGCCTGCTGGACGTCCCGGGCGACCGCGCCGCGCCAGGCCAGGGTGAGCGCCGCCAGGTCCGGGCCCAGCAGTCCTGCGACGTCGGCCCACTCGTCGGGGCCCGGCGTCCACTCCCCCGCCCAGACCGGTGCCATCGCGCCGCGCACGGCCGCCCGCAGCTCGGCGGTGTCGGCGCCGAGGCCCGCGTAACCGGCCTCGCACGCGGTGCAGAAGCACAGGGACATCAGGTACTGCGCGGCCCCGGGCAGCGGTATGCCGCCGGTCTTGTCGTGGGCGTGCAGATGCGCGAAGCCGTACCAGCCGCAGGACTCCAGTTCGGTGCCCTCCGTCCCCGTGCCGGGGCGGACGGCGGCCTCCGCGGCGAGCGCGACCACGTAGTCGCGTACGTCCGGCTGGGCGATGCACGGCGCCCAGGGGTAGCGGTCGCCGTACGCGTTGCGCACGCTCACCCGCGGATGCTCGTCCCCCAGACGGGAGTTGTGCGCCAGGACGACCCAGGAGTGCACGGCGAGACCGGCGGCCCGCAGGGCGGCGGCCGCCTCGGCGTAGGCGTCGGCGGCGCCCGCCCAGTCCTGGGTGTACGGCCGCAGCGCCCGCCCGGCCCAGTGCCCCGGGTCGGGTGGGTAGAGGACGGCGGCGTGCCGGGCGGTGACGACGCGCCGGGCGGGGTGGCGCGGGGTGAGGGCCCGCGTGGAGTGGTAGGCGGAGGCGAGGGTGACCTGCTGGACGCCGAGCGCGGCCAGGCGCTCGGCGGCGTCCGGGTCGCCGACGACGTCCCAGGGGTAGACGAACGTGGAGGCTCTCAACTCGGCTCCCTTGGCGCGGGGTTGGCTGGAGGTCCGGGGCTGCCGTGCGCGGGCGGTCAGTCCTCGCCCAGCAGGGCGAGTCCGCGGTCGATGAGCTCGGCCAGTTCCTTCACGTGCGCCGGGGCCGGCTCGGACAGCGGCGGCCGCACCTCGCCCACGTCCAGACCGCGCAGCCGTACGCCCGCCTTGACCAGGGAGACGGCGTAGCCGCGGCCCTGCTGCCGCAGCTCGACCAGGGGCCGGTAGAAGCCGTCGAGGAGCCGCTGCACGGTGGCGTCGTCGCCGGTGGTCAGGGCCCGGTGGAAGGCGAGGGCGATCTCGGGGGCGAAGCAGAAGACGGCGGAGGAGTAGAGCGTGACGCCGATGCCCCGGTAGGCGAGTCCGGTGAGTTCGGCGGTGGGCAGGCCGTTGAAGTAGCGGAAGTCGCGGTCCGGCACGGAGCTGCGGACGGCGCTGACGATGCGCTGCATCAGGTCGAGGTCGCCCACGCCGTCCTTGAGGCCGATGATCCGCGGGATGCGGGCGAGTTCGGTGACGGTGGCCGGGGTGAACACCGCGTTGTCGCGCTGGTAGACGATGACGTCCAGGGAGGTGCCGGCGGCCAGGGCGGCGTAGTGCCGCAGCAGTCCGGCCTGGTCGGCGACGACGAGGTAGGGGGGCATGGCGAGCAGTCCGTCGGCGCCCGCCTGCTCGGCGAGCCGGGCGAACCGCAGGGCCAGGGCGGTGCCGTAGCCGGCGCCCGCCACGACGGGCACGCGGCCCGCGCTCTCCTCGACGGCGGCGGCGACGCAGTCCCGGAATTCCTCGGGAGTCAGCGCGTGGAACTCCCCGGTGCCGCAGCAGGCGAACACCGCCCCCGCGCCCGCCTCGATCCCCGCGCGCACATGCGCGCGGAAGGCCTCCAGGTCCACGGCTCCGTCCGGCGCGAAGGGCGTCACGGGAAAGAACAGCAGTCCGTCGAGGCGCTCGGCGAGTGAGACGGCTTCGGTCATCGCGTTCTCCCTGCAGGCTGGCAGCGACTGTGCGCTCATCTGATCCACGTCCATATTCATGAACGCGTTTACGCTAAAGCAGCACATATAGAGGGGTCAAGGAAGAGAGCCGCTGGTGGTGGACTCTTGACGCTTCCACAGGGGCTCTCTAGCGTGTCCATGCTTATGAATGACGTCCATGGACGTGGACCACACGACCGAGGAGACCCGCGCATGCCCGCTCCCCGCACGATCCTGCTCACCGGCGCCGCGGGCGGCCTGGGCACCCTGATGCGCGAACTGCTCCCCGCCCACGGCTACGACCTGCGCCTCTTCGACGTCGCACCCGTCGAAGGCGCGCCCGAGGCCATCATCGCCGATCTCGCCGACCGGAAGGCCCTGCGCGAGGCCGTACGCGGCGTCGACGCGATCGTCCACCTCGCGGCCATCTCCCTGGAGTCCTCCTTCGAGAAGATCCTGCGGGCCAACATCGAGGGCACGTACCACCTCTACGAGGCCGCCCGCGAGGAGGGCGTCCGGCGGGTCGTCTTCGCCTCCAGCAACCACGCCGTCGGCTTCACCCCCCGCCCGGTCGGGGACGACCCCCTCATCCCGGTCGACACCCCGCGCCGCCCCGACACCTTCTACGGACTGTCCAAGGGCTTCGGCGAGGACCTCGCCCAGCTCTACTGGGACCTGCACGGACTGGAGACGGTCTCCGTCCGCATCGGCTCCTGCTTCCGCGAACCGACCTCCGTGCGCATGCTCTCGGTCTGGATGAGCCCGGAGGACGGCGCCCGGCTCTTCCACGCCGCCCTCACCGCCGAGGGCGTCGGCCACACCGTCGTGTACGGCAGCTCCGCCAACACCCGCCTGTGGTGGGACCTGTCCGGCGCCCGCGCCCTGGGCTACGAGCCCCGCGACGACTCCGAGCCGTACGCGGCGCGGCTCATCGCCGAGCAGGGCGAACTCGACCCCGCCAACCCCGACCACGCCCACCTGGGCGGCCACTTCACCACGCACCCGCCGATGTGGCCGCACTGACCGCACCGGCCGCGGGAATCCCGCCGCCCGGACGCGCTCACCCGTCGGTGGCCCGCTCGTGGAACGGCTCGTACAGCCCCACCTCGCCGCCGCCCGGCAGCCGGAACCCGGTCACCCGTCCCCAGCGCGCGTCGGTGACCGGCCCCGTGAACTCCACGCCCTTCGCCGCCAGGCCGGCCACGGTCGCCTCGACGTCGTCGCACATCAGGTAGAGCTGCTGCGTCCCCGGGCCGTCCGTGGGATGCACCGCGAGTTCGGCCGGCGGAAGCCCGAAGATCAGCCAGCCGCCTCCCGCGTCGACGTGCGGCCACTCCAGCACGTCCCTGAAGAAGTCCCGGTCCGCCTCCGCGTCCCGGCTGTGGATGACGATGTGCCCACCATTGATCACGCGGCCAGCGTAGGCCCGGCGGGGACCGCGACGCGTGACACGGGAAAACCGCGTTCGGTAATGGAACCGTAAACCCGGAACGATCGTTATGCGGGCATGACCGCAATGACACCCGGCTCGAATGTGCCGCTCTCCGCAGCGCGCGTGGCAGTGGAGGTCTCCGCGCCCGTGCGGCTGGACGTGTCGGGCCTGCTGATCGCCGCCAACGGCAAGGTGCGCTCCGACGACGACTTCGTCTTCTACAACCAGCCCTCAGGCCCCGGTGTCACGCACCGGTCCGGTGCCGGCGCCTCCCCCGACGCGATCACGGTCGACACCGTGGCCGTCCCGGCGGAGATCGAGAAGATCGTCGTGACGGCGAGCCCCGACGCCGCGGGGGCGACCTTCGCGGGCACCGAGCCCACCGCCACGGTCCGCGACGCGGACAGCGGCGCTGTGATCGCCACGTTCACCCCGCCGCAGCTCAGCACCGAGACCGCCCTCGTCGTGGTCGAGATCTACCGCCGCAACGGGGTCTGGAAGGCCCGCGCGGTCGGCCAGGGGTACGCCAACGGACTGGCCGGCATCGCCACCGACTTCGGCGTCAGCGTGGACGAGGAGCCCGCTGCGGCCGCCGCGCCGCAGGCACCGCCCCAGGCAGCGCCGGCTCCCCCCGTGGCGCCCCCGCCCCCGGCGCCGTCCATGGCCCCGCAGCCGCCCGCTCCCCCGGTGCCGCCGGCGCCCCCCGCCCCACCCGGCAGCGGCAAGATCAACCTCGACAAGGGCCGGGTCAACCTCCAGAAGAACCAGACCGTTTCCCTGGTCAAGGGCGGCAAGCCGCTGCTGGCCACGGTCCGCATGGGTCTGGGCTGGGAGCCCGCCTACCGCGGCAAGGACATCGACCTGGACGCCTCGGTCATCGCGTACGGGCCGCAGCGCAACCACATCGAGTCCTGCTACTTCGGCCGGCTCACGATCCTGAACGGCGCGATCCAGCACTCCGGGGACAACCTCACCGGCGAGGGTGCGGGCGACGACGAGGCGATCACCGTCCACCTCGGCGGGCTGCCGCCGGAGGTCACCGGACTGGTCTTCACCGTGAACTCCTTCTCCGGCCAGAAGTTCAACCAGGTCGCCAAGGCGTACTGCCGGCTGATGGACGCCACCACGGGCGAGGAGCTGGTCCGCTTCGACCTCACCGGCGGCGAGCCGCGCACGGGCGTGATGATGGCGAAATTCATCCGCCAGTTCTCCGGCGAGTGGGAGATGACGGCGATGGGCGAGTTCGTCGACTCCCGCACGGTGAAGGGCATGGTCAAGCCGGCCGCGCAGGCGCTCTGACCGCGCGGGCGCCCGGTGGTCCGTGCGGTGCGCGGACCACCGGGCGCCACTCGGGCGACAGGACCTCAGCAGGCGCCCCCGCGGCCCTGGCGGCGCCAGGGGCCGGTGATGGCCAGCATGATGCCCGGCTCCTGGATGTTGGCGAACAGCGTCCTGCCGTCGGGCGAGAAGGTCACCCCGGTGAACTCGCTGTACTCCGGCGCCTCCTCGGTGCCGATGTTCAGTTCGTTGCGGGCGATCGGGTAGGTGCGGCCGTCGCCGAGGGCGCCGAAGAGGTGCTGGACGCCCGCGCCGTCCTCGGCGATGACCAGACCGCCGTAGGGCGAGACCGTGATGTTGTCCGGGCCGTCGAAGGCGCCGTCCGCCGACGGGTCGGCGTTCACGCCGAGCAGGACCTTCAGGGTCAGGGTGCGGCGCTTGGGGTCGAAGAACCAGACGGCGCCGTCGTGCGCGGTGCCGGGGCTCTCCTCACGGGCGTAGGAGGAGACGATGTAGACACCGCCGTCGCCCCACCACATGCCCTCCAGCTTGCGGGCGCGGGTGACCGCGCCGGCCGCGAACTGCTTGCGCACCGAGGTGGCCTTGGCGTCGCGGTCCGGGACGTCCACCCAGTCCACGCCGTAGACGGTGCCGATCCGCGTGGCACGGGACAGGTCGTCGACGAACCGGCCGCCGGAGTCGAAGCACTTGAAGGCCTGGAGCACACCGGCCGTCTCCGGCAGGCCGCGCAGCTTGCCGCGGCCGTGGTGGAAGCCGGCCGGCGGGGTCCAGCGGTACAGCAGGCCGTTGGGGTTCGAGGCGTCCTCGGTCAGGAAGAGGTGGCCGCGCTTGGGGTCGACGACGACCGCCTCGTGCGCGTAGCGGCCGAGCGCCTTGACCGGCTTGGGGTCGCGGTTGGCCCGGCGGTCGTACGGATCGACCTCGAAGACATAGCCGTGGTCCTTGAGGAAGCCGTGCGTGCCGGCCTTGTCCTCGGTCTCCTCGCAGGTCAGCCAGGTGCCCCACGGGGTGCTGCCGCCCGCGCAGTTGGTGGCGGTGCCGGCGACGCCCACCCACTCCGCGACATGGCCGCCGTGCGCCGCGACCTCCACGATGGTCACGCCGCCCGCGGCGCCGGAGTCGTAGACCAGGCCCTCGGTCAGCGGCACCGGGTGCGGCCAGTCGGCGCGGGCGCCGGCCAGCTCGTGGTTGTTGGCCAGCAGGGTGGCGCCGCGCAGGCCCTCGAAGGTGGCGGTGCCGTCGTGGTTGGAGGGCGTGGACTCGCCGGACTCCAGGGTGGTGACTCCGGTACGGGTGATGATCCGGTACGAGAAACCCTTGGGCAGCGCCAGCACGCCCTTGGGGTCGGGGACCAGCTCGCCGTAGCCCAGGTGCCCGTGGTGCCGGGACGCCCCGGCCGCCTCGGCGGTGGCGGGCGCCCCGGCCGCGAGGGCCCCGGGGGCGGTGGCGAGAACGTCGACGGTTCCCGCCAGCGCGACGCCGGCCCCCGTCATGGCAGTGCGCCTGGCGAAGTCTCTGCGAGTGAGCGGCATCGTTACTCTCCTCGGGCCACAAGGTCTCTTCTCTGCCGCACCTCACGCTCGCGCCCTGCGGCCAACGGGAGTTGAACTGCGGGCGACGTCCTGTCGCCCATTCCCCGAGGCGTTCGGGCCGCCGCCCCGCGATCAGGACGTGGCGGTCCCCGACGAACGCGCCTTGAAGGCCGCCTTGCGGGCGTCCTTGGCCAGGCGCTTGTCCGGGTGCAGCCGGCCCATCGCCTCCAGGACGTCGGCCGTGGCGGGGTGGTCGACGCGCCAGGCGGCGGAGAAGAAGCCGTCGTGCCGGGCCACCAGGTCGGTGACGAGCTCGCGCAGCAACTCCGGGTCGTCGTCGGCGTCGAGCTGGGCGGCGATGGTGTCGACGGTCAGCCAGAAGATCATGTCCTCGTCGGGCGCGGGCACGTCCGACGCGTCCCGCTCCGTGAGCCACACCCGGGCCAGACCGCCGAGTTCGCGGTCGGCCAGCACCTCGCGCAGGGCGGGCTCGGCCTCGTCCCCCAGCAGGCTCAGCGTCTGCTGGGCCACCAGACGGCGGCCGGGCGCGCCGCGGTCCTCCCCGCGCGCGGCGTCCAGCAGCTCACGGGCCGCCTCGTACGGCTTGCGCTGGGCGAGCCAGTGGTCGGCCTCGCGGCGGGCGATGTGGTCCGGGTACCCGAACAGCGCCTCCAGCAGGACGGACGCCGGGCGCTCCGCCAGGTCGCCGGCGGCCGGGGCCTGCAGACCGGCCTCCAGCATGCGGGCGCGCACCCCGAACACACCGAGCGGGGTCAGCCGCACCAGGCCGTACCGGGAGACCTCCTCGGGCCCGATCTCCTGCGGGTCGTCGGCAGCGGCCGGGGCGGCGACGGACTCCTCCTCGGACTCCGCCTCCTCGATCAGCGCCTCGTCCAGCGGCGTGTAGTCGATCAGCCCGGTGGTGGTCAGCAGCCGGAAGTGGTCGTCGAGGCGCATCATCACCTCGGTGACGTCCTCCAGGAGGTCGTCGCTGGGCTCCTCCACGTCCTCCGGGACGACGAGGGAGGCGGCCAGCACGGGCAGCGGGACCGCGTCCTGCCCCTCGCCGCCGTCCTCCATGGCGCCGAAGAGGTAGAGGTTGGCCAGCGCCCCGTCCAGGAACTCGGCCTCCTCCTCCGGGTCCCAGTCCAGGGTCTCCGGGTCGACCTCGCCCTCGGGGCCGAGCTCGTCCATCAGGCTCTCCAGGTCGGGCGCCGCCGCCTCGGACAGCGCCGTCTCCACCGCGGTGAGCCAGAGTTCCAGCACCTCCCGCGGGGCCCCGTCGTCCACGCCGCGCAGCGCCTCGCCGGGCACCGCGCGGCCCGCCGGCTCGTCCAGCGCCGCCGCGCGCTCCGCGGCGGGGGCGTCGTCGTCCGGATCCTCGATGTCCAGGTCCACCAGGCCGGCGTCGACCGCCACGCCCCACGCCTGCGCCGTCTCCGCGGGGCCGTCGGGGTCGTCCTCCAGGCCCAGCTCGCGCACCGCCCGCGCGAAGTCCTCCGTGGCCAGCTCTCCCATGGCGTCCACGAGGACGTGCGGCGCGGACCAGCGGGCCAGGCGCACCGCCCGGTCCAGCAGCGGCACGGCGAGCGCGAGCCGCGCCAGCTCGTCCTCGGGCAGCAGCCTCACGGGCGGCAGGTCGAGGCGGTCAGCGGCCATGACGGGGTCTCCAATACAGCGGTGTGCCGGGGGGCGCGTTCGCGCGCAGACCCAGCCTAGACGCGTCCGCGCCCCCTGGGTGCGCTTCCCCCGTCCGTCACCCGCCGTTACCGCAACCGTCCTCTGGGGAATCGGCACGCCGGGCCCCTGCCGGGCGCCCTGCGCGCCGACGCCTGCCGAGACCCTCTGGCGTCGCGTCACCGCGGGAGCGGAGGTGCGGGCGTGGCCCTTCAGGTCGCTCTCATCTTCGCGTCGTACGGTCTGGCCACGCGAAGGAGGACCCGCGGGCGGCGCACGCCACCGCCCGCGGGCGCGGGGGACTCCGGTAGTCCGGCGCCGCCCGGTGGGCTGTCACGGCGCCGGGTGCCTGCCCTCGCGCCGCGGGCCATGAAGTGAACACGGGGGACCGGCTCAGATGAAGAACCCATTCCGGCGTCTGACCCTGCGGCTGCGACTCGGACTGTCCGCCGCCGTCGCCGTCGCCGTCGCCGTGAGCGCCGTCGCCGTGGCGTCCTGGCTGATCACGCGCCAGCAGCTGACCGGCCAGCTGGACTCGAACCTGCGGAACGTGCAGGCGGCGCCCCGGTTCGTCGGGCAACTGCTGAAGGAGTGCGCCCGGCCGGACAGCGGTCAGCGCTTCGCGGCGCCCAGCCCCTACGTGGTCCAGGTCGTCACCGCGGACGGAAGGGTGTGTGTCGACGCCGGCAGCAAGAAGATCGCGATCGACGCCAGTGATCTCGCGGTCGCGCGCGGCACTCTGGAATCCGCGATGCACAACGCCGTGTCCGAGGACGGGCGGAGGATGCGCGTTTTGACCACGGCGCCCCCGGGCCTCACGGGCTTGTGCGAGGTGTTCATGGGGATGCGCGTTCCGGCCACGGCACCCCCGGAGGACCTGACGGGCTTGTGCGCGGTGTCCGTGGCGCAGTCCCTCGATGTCGTGGACGAGCCGCTGGACACTCTCGCCCTCTTCCTGCTCGGTTTCGCGGGAGTCGGGGTGGTCGCGGCGGCCGCCGCCGGGATCGGCATCAGCCGGGCCTTCCTGCGGCCGGTGAAGCACCTCACCGATGCCGCGGAGCACATCGCCCGTACTCACGACCTGACCGTGCGCATTCCCGTGGAGGGTGACGACGAGGTCGCCCGGCTGTCCAAGAGCTTCAACGACATGACCGAGGCTCTGGCCACCTCGCGCGACAGCCAGCAGCAGCTGATCGCCGACGCCGGGCACGAGTTGCGTACCCCGCTCACGTCGCTGCGCGCCAACACCCAGCTCCTGATCAGGAGCCGTACGACGGGCCGGAAGCTTCCGGAGGATGCCGAGGACGACCTGCTCCGCTCCGTGGAGTCCCAAGTGGGGGAACTCGCGTCACTCATCGCCGACCTGCAGGAGCTCTCGCGGCCCGACGTCAGGCCCGGCGAGAGCTTCCTCCACGTCGTGGCCCTGCACGAGGTCGCGGGGCGCGCCCTGGAGCGGGTGAGACCCCGCGGGAGCAGGCTGGAGTTCAGCAGCGAGCTGGAGGAATGGTACGTACTGTCCGAATCCTCCGCCCTGGAACGGGCGGTGGTGAACCTGCTCGACAACGCCGTCAAGTTCTCGCCCGCGGGCGGCACCGTGAGCCTGCGGCTCAGCGACGGCCGGCTGTCGGTGCGCGACCAGGGGCAGGGCATTCCGGCCAACGAGTTGCCGCATGTGTTCGACCGGTTCTGGCGCTCGCCGTCGGCCCGCAGTCTGCCGGGCAGTGGACTGGGTCTCGCCATCGTCGCGAAGGCCGTCCAGCAGGCCGGCGGTACGGTGACGCTGCGTCCTGCCGGAGTCCGGGGGACGGAGGCGGTCGTCCGCATCCCCGGTACCCGGACCGCGCCGCCCGAGCCGGCGCCCGTGGGGGCGTAGTGCTCGCGGGCTCGCGAGTGCCTCCCGGGCTGTTCCGGGACCGCGGGAGGGCACTCGGCGATGAGCGGTGATCCCGCCGGCGGGCGTCAGTTGTGGCTGTGCAGCACCGCGTTCAGGCCGCCCCAGGAACCCTTGCGCTGCAGGACCTCGACCGTGCCGGTCGTGGAGTTGCGGCGGAAGAGCAGGTTGTCCGCCCCGGAGAGCTCCGACGCCTTGACGATGGTGGCGTCGGGGAGGGTGACCCGGGTGCCCGCGGTGATGTAGAGGCCGGCCTCGACGACGCAGTCGTCGCCGAGGGAGATGCCGATGCCCGCCTCGGCGCCGAGCAGGCAGCGCTCGCCGATGGAGATGATCTGCTTGCCGCCGCCGGACAGGGTGCCCATGATCGAGGCGCCGCCACCGATGTCGGAGCCGTCGCCGACGACGACGCCCTGGCTGATGCGGCCCTCGACCATGGAGGTGCCGAGCGTGCCGGCGTTGAAGTTGCAGAAGCCCTCGTGCATGACCGTCGTGCCGGAGGCGAGGTGCGCGCCGAGGCGGACGCGGTCGGCGTCGGCGATCCGGACGCCGGAGGGGATGACGTAGTCGGTCATCCGCGGGAACTTGTCGACACCGTAGACGGACAGGTGCAGTCCCTCCGCGCGGGCGGCGAGGCGGGCGCGCTCGACGTTGCCGGCCGGTACCGGCCCCAGCGAGGTCCACGCGACGTTGGCCAGCAGGCCGAAGATGCCCTCCAGGTTCTGGCCGTTGGGCGTCACCAGGCGGTGGCTGAGCAGGTGCAGGCGCAGGTACGCGTCGTGCGCGTCCAGCGGCTTGTCGTCGGTGGACGCGATCACCGTGCGGACCGCGACGACCTCGACGCCGCGGCGCGGGTCGGGTCCGAGTGCCTTCGGGGCCGCCGCGCCCAGCAGTTCGGCCGCCTGCTCGGCACTGAGCCGCTCCGTCCCCGCGGGGCCGGGCGCCGCCATGAGTTCGGGCGCGGGGAACCAGGTGTCGAGAACGGTCCCGTCGTCGGCGATCGTGGCGAGGCCCGCGGCAACGGCACCGGTGGCACGGGGGGTGGCGGTCGTGTCAGTCATGTCCCGAACGCTAGTCGCTGCTCCCCCCACCTGCCCAACCGGCCCGCCATCCGGACCGGGCGGCCGACGGCGTCAGGACTGCGTCGTCGCCGTGACCGCGTCCGGCTCCGCGGCGACGGCCCGCGCGCCCGGCAGCCGGTGGGCGGCGAAGACCACGAGGCCGGCGGCGATGCCGAGCACCGCGCACAGCGGCCACAAAGCGCCCGGCACGTGCTCGTACAGGACGCCGCCGAGCGGGGCGGCCAGCACCACGCCGCTGATGGAGGCGCCGGCGTACATGCTCTGGAAGCGGCCCTGGAGGTGGTCGGGGGCGTTGTCGGCGACGTACGCGGTGGAGGGCGACTTGTAGAGGATGTCGCCGACGGTGAGCAGGATCATCATCACGACCGCGACGGCGATGTACCACCGCCCGGCCGAGAGCACGCCGAACCCGGCGCCCACGAGCACCATGCCGGCGGCGATGATCGGCAGCGGGGCACGGCGGCGCAGCGCGACGGTGACGGGGAGCTCGAACAGGATGACCAGGCCGCCGTTGATGGCGATGAGGGCGCCGTAGACGCCGGTGCCGATGCCGTGGTCGGACAGGAACACCGGGAGGGTGGAGTACTGCTGGCGGTAGATCGTGTCGGCGACCAGGATCGCGACGAGCAGCAGGATCACCGCGGGCCTGGCGCGCAGCGCCGCCCACAGGCCGGGGGCGTCGGCGGGGGGCCGGGTCTTCTCCCGGTGGTTGCCGTTGGCGGGCAGGATGAAGTGCGCGTAGACGCCGAACGCGAGCATGCCGAGGCCGTCGGCGACGAAGAGCCAGCCGTACGAGGTGGTGGTGGCGATCAGCGCGCCGAGCGGGGGGCCGACGGTGACGCCGAGGTTGGCCATGAAGCGCAGCAGCGCGAAGCCCTGGCGGCGGGAGCCCTCGGGGACGGAGAAGGCGATGAGCGCCGAGTTGGAGGCGCGGGTGACGCCCGTTCCGTACTGGGCGAGCGGGAAGACGATCGCGAGGGCGCCGGTCGGGATCACGGGCAGCGCGGCGAGGCCGAGACCGGACACGACCATGCCGGTGATCAGTGTGCGGCGGTGGCCGAAGCGGTCGCCGAACCAGCCGCCGCTGAAGTTGCCGGCCACCATGCCGATACCTCCGGCGCCGGCGATCAGGCCGGCGTGGGAGGTGCTGAGCCCGCGGGGGCCCGTGAGGTAGACGAAGAGGTAGACGAAGGTGAAACTCACGGCCGCGACAAAGAACATCCCGGTCGCGAGGAGCCACACCACCTTCGGTATGTCCTTCATCGCCTGTTTCATACTGTCCTCCGATCGACGCTCTACAAGAATCGATCACGTGAAGACGCGAATGCCGCGGGGGGCGGTGCCGGATCAGGTCGCGTCCGGTATAGGTCAGCGGCGAGGACCCACGGTGCCGATGACCCGTGCGAAGATCGCGCGCGCCTCCTCGCGGTCGACGTCCCGGCCGGTGAGCAGGGCCTGGAGGCACATCCCGTCGACGAGCGCGGCCAGCGCACGCGCGGTGACGGGGTCGGTACGGGCGGACAGCAGGTCCGCCATGAGGTCGACCCACTCGGCGGCGACGGGCCGCAGTGCCTCGTGCCGCAGGGCGGCGAGGTAGAGCTCGTACTCCAGCTGGGCCCGCGGGCGGTCGCGGGTGACGGTCTCCTCGGTGAACCGGGCGAGTTCGGCGGCCAGGTCGTGGTGGTCGCCGCTGCCGCCCGGGCCCGCCACGAGCAGCCCGCGCTCCTGCGTCTCGCGCAGGAACGCCTCGTTGCACTGCCGCAGCGCGGCGACGAGCAGGTCGTCGAGGGTGGCGAAGTGGTACGTGGTCGAGCCGAGCGGCACATCGGCCTCGGCGGCCACCGCGCGGTGGCTGAGCCCCGCGATACCGCGTTCGCCGACCACCCGGATCGCGGCGTCGATGAGGCGCTGCCGGCGCTCCGGGTCGTAGCGGCGGGCCATCAGTGGCTGCCGCCCAGGTTGAGCACGACGACCCCGGCGATGACCAGGACGACCCCGATCAGCTTGGTCGCGGTCGCCGCCTCGCCGAGGAAGACCATGCCGATGGCGGCGATCGCGGCAGTGCCGATGCCGGACCAGATGGCGTAGGCGGTGCCGACGGAGAGGGTCTTGAGGGTCTGCGCGAGCAGCGCGAAGGCGATGAGGTACCCGGCCGCGGTGCCGAGCGAGGGCCACAGCCGGGTGAAGCCGTCGCTGTACTTCATCGAGGTCGTCCCGAGCACTTCGGCGAGTATCGCCCCGCCCAGCAATGCGTAAGCCATGTGTACGAGCGTACACATCGATGTGTACGCCCGTACATACGCACGGCGGCGGGGCCGGTCCGGGCGAGCCGGCCCTGAGGAGACCCCCCGTCGGCCCGGCGCCCGGGCCGGGGAGCAGACGACTGCGGGACGCCGCTCCGAGGAGTGGCGTCCCGCAGTCGCGGCCCGCAGTGGCGGGCGGGAGGGTCAGACGTTGAAGCCGAGGGCGCGCAGCTGCTCGCGACCGTCGTCAGTGATCTTGTCGGGACCCCACGGCGGCATCCAGACCCAGTTGATCTTGAGGTCGTTGACGATGCCCTCGGTGGCCGACTTGGCCTGGTCCTCGATGACGTCGGTCAGCGGGCAGGCCGCCGAGGTGAGCGTCATGTCGAGGGTGACGACATTGGTGTCGTCGATGTGGATGCCGTAGATCAGCCCGAGGTTGACGACGTCGATGCCCAGCTCGGGGTCGACGACGTCGTAGAGGGCCTCGCGGATCTCCTCCTCGCTCGCCGGCGTCGTGGTCATGACCTCTGCGTTGTCGCTCATGCGGACTCCTTCGCCGCGCCATCGCCCAGGGCCTGGGCGGTGGCGTCCTTCCACGCCATCCAGCTCAGCAGCGCGCACTTCACGCGCGCCGGGTACTTGGAGACGCCGGCGAACGCGACCGCGTCCTCCAGAACGTCCTCCATCGCGTCGTCGGGCTCCAGCTTGCCCTTGGACTGCATCAGTTCCAGGAAGACCTCCTGGACCTTCACCGCCTCGTCGACCTGGCGGCCGACCAGCAGTTCGTTGAGCACGGAGGCGCTGGCCTGGCTGATGGAGCAGCCCTGGCCCTCGTAGCTGATGTCCTGGATGGACGTGCCGTCCAGCCGTACACGCAGCGTGATCTCGTCGCCGCACGTCGGATTGACGTGGTGCACCTCGACATCGCCGTCGCGCAGGCCCCGTCCGTGCGGGTTCTTGTAGTGGTCCAGGATGACTTCCTGGTACATCGAATCCAGCTTCACAGGCTCGCCGTCCGTCCTCAGCCGAAGAAGTTCCGTACGTGCTCCAGGCCCTCGACCAGCGCGTCGACCTCGGCCGGGGTGGAGTACAGATAGAACGACGCTCGCGTGGTCGCGGGAATTCCGTACCGCAGGCAGACGGGCCGCGCGCAGTGGTGGCCGACGCGCACGGCGATGCCCTGCTCGTCCAGGACCTGGCCCACGTCGTGCGGGTGGATGTCGCCCAGGGTGAAGGAGATCGCGGAGCCGCGGCCCTCCGGGGTGTCCGGGCCGATGATCTTCAGCTCGGGCACCTCCTTCAGCCGCCGCAGGGCGTACTCGGTGAGCGCGTGCTCGTGGGCCTCGACCTTGTCCATGCCCAGGGCCGCCAGGTAGTCCACGGCCGCGCCGAGTCCGACCGCCTGGGCGATCGGGGGCGTGCCCGCCTCGAACTTGTGCGGCGCGGGCGCGTACGTCGACGAGTGCATCGAGACGGTCTCGATCATCTCGCCGCCGCCCAGGAACGGCGGAAGGTCCTCCAGCAGCTCCTGGCGGCCCCACAGCACGCCGATGCCGGTCGGGCCGAGCATCTTGTGGCCGGTGAAGGCCACGAAGTCGGCCTGGAGCGCCTGCACGTCCAGCACCATGTGCGGCGCGGCCTGCGAGGCGTCGATCAGCACCAGGGCGCCGACCTGCTGGGCGCGGCGCACGAGGGCCTCGACCGGGTTGACCGTGCCCAGGATGTTGGAGACCAGCGTGAAGGAGACGATCTTCGTCTTCTCCGTGATGACCTGCTCGATGTCGCTCAGGTCGAGCCGGCCGTCGTCGGTCAGGCCGAACCACTTCAGCTTCGCGCCGGTGCGCTGCGACAGCAGCTGCCACGGCACGATGTTGGAGTGGTGCTCCATCTCCGTGATGACGATCTCGGTGTCGGCGTCCACGCGGTAGGGCTCGTCGGCCC
Source organism: Streptomyces sp. NPDC046977 (assembly GCF_040644455.1). Lineage (NCBI taxonomy): Bacteria > Bacillati > Actinomycetota > Actinomycetes > Kitasatosporales > Streptomycetaceae > Streptomyces > Streptomyces sp. NPDC046977. The sequence goes on along the minus strand of NZ_JBEYWO010000026.1, from coordinate 42,375 downwards.
AGCCCAGCATGTTGGCGACCAGGTTCAGCGACTCCGAGGCGTTCTTGGTGAATATGACCTCGTCGCGGCTGGGCGCGTTGATGAAGGCGGCGATCTTGTCGCGCGCACCCTCGTACAGCGCCGTGGCCTCCTCGGCGAGCGTGTGCACGCCGCGGTGGACGTTGGCGTTGTGGCGCTCGTAGTACTCGCTCAGGACGTCCAGGACCTGGCGCGGCTTCTGGGAGGTCGCCGCGTTGTCCAGGTAGACGAGCTTCTTGCCGTCGTGGACGAGCCGGTCGAGCACCGGGAAGTCCTTGCGGATGGCCTCGGTGTCGAGCAGGCCCGGCAGCTGCGGTGTCACGCGGATACGCCTCCCTTCACGTAGGCCTCGTAGCCCTCCGCCTCCAGCTTGTCCGCGAGCTCGGGCCCACCGGACTCGGCGATCCGGCCCGCGGCGAAGACGTGGACGTAATCGGGCTTGATGTAGCGCAGGATCCGCGTGTAGTGGGTGATCAGCAGGGTGCCGACCGCACCGCTCTCCCGTACCCGGTTGACGCCCTCGGAGACGATGCGCAGCGCGTCGACGTCCAGACCGGAGTCGGTCTCGTCCAGGATCGCGATCTTCGGCTGGAGCAGTTCGAGCTGGAGGATCTCGTGGCGCTTCTTCTCACCGCCGGAGAAGCCCTCGTTGACGTTGCGCTCGGCGAAGGAGGGGTCCATGTGCAGGCGCTCCATGGCCTCCTTGACCTCCTTCACCCAGGTGCGCAGCTTGGGGGCCTCGCCGCGGATGGCCGTGGCCGAGGTCCGCAGGAAGTTGGAGACCGAGACACCGGGCACCTCGACCGGGTACTGCATGGCGAGGAAGACGCCCGCGCGGGCCCGCTGGTCGACGGACATGGCCAGCACGTCCTCGCCGTCCAGGGTCACGGTGCCACCGGTGACGGTGTACTTCGGGTGCCCGGCCAGCGAGTAGGCGAGGGTCGACTTGCCGGAGCCGTTGGGGCCCATGATGGCGTGCGTCTCGCCCTGCTTCACGGTCAGGTCGACGCCGCGGAGGATCTCCCGCGGACCGCCCTCGGCCTCGACGGAGACGTGCAGGTCGTGGATCTCAAGCGTTGCCATGGGTGCCTCAGGACTCCTGGGTGACGGAGACGAGCACATCGTCCCCTTGGATCTGTACGGGGTATACGGGGACGGGCCGCGTCGCGGGCAGCCCGGACGGCTTGCCGGTGCGCAGGTCGAAGGACGAGCCGTGCAGCCAGCACTCGATCTGGCAGTCCTCCACCTCGCCCTCGGACAGCGAGACGTTCGCGTGCGAGCAGATGTCGTTGATCGCGAACACCTCGCCCTCGGTGCGCACGACCGACACCGGGACGCCGTCGAGCTCGACACGCCTGGGCGTGTCCTCCTCCAGCTCGCTCAGCGCGCAGACGCGGACGAAGCCTCCAGCGGTGGTCATACGACGGACGCCTCCAGCTCCGCGTCGATCTTCTCCAGCAGGCGCTCCTCCAGGTCCGCCACGCCGATCTGCTGGATCAGCCCGGCGAAGAAGCCGCGCACGACCAGCCGGCGGGCCTCGTCGGCCGGAATGCCGCGGGCCATCAGGTAGAACAGCTGCTCGTCCTCGAAGCGGCCGGTCGCCGACGCGTGGCCGGCGCCGACGATCTCGCCGGTCTCGATCTCCAGGTTCGGCACCGAGTCGACCCGGGCGCCGTCGGTGAGCACCAGGTTGCGGTTGAGCTCGTAGGTGTCGGTGCCCTCGGCCTCGGCACGGATGAGCACGTCGCCGATCCACACCGCGTGCGCGTCCTGGCCCTGCAGCGCGCCCTTGTACGCCACGTTGGAGCGGCAGTGCGGGGTGTCGTGGTCGATGAAGAGGCGGTGCTCCTGGTGCTGGCCCTGGTCGGTGAAGTACACGCCGTACAGCTCCGCCTCGCCGCCCGGTGCCCCGTAGACCACCCGCGGGTGCAGCCGCACCAGGTCGCCGCCGAAGGTGACCACGACGGACTTGAACGTCGCGTCGCGCCCGATCAGCGCCGTGTGCTGGGCGGCGTGCACGGCGGTGTCGTCCCAGTCCTGGACGGAGACGACGGTGAGCTTGGCGCCGTCGCCGATCAGGTACTCGACGTTGGCGGCGACGGTGGCGTCACCGGTGTGGTCGATGACCACGACCGCCTCGGCGAAGGCGCCGACCTCGACGACCTGGTGGCCGAAGGCCACCCCGCCCTCGCCGTGCACCGCGATCCGCACCGGCTCGGTGAGCACCGCGTCCTTGGGGATGGAGACGACGCCGGCCTTCTCGAAGGAGCTGTACGCCTGCGCGGCGACCCGGTCCACCGGCTTGCCCGCCTTGCCGACCCGGGCGTCCTCCCGGCCGACGGTCTCCACGGTGACGCCCGCGGGGGCGCTCACCTCGACCCTGACACCGCCGCCGGTCGCGACGGCCGTGCCGTCGTGCAGACCGCGCAGCCGCTCCAGCGGGGTGAACCGCCATTCCTCCTCGCGGCCGTTGGGCACGGGGAAGTCGGCCACGTCGTAGGACGCGGGCGCGCTGACCCGGGCGTCCCGGGGCTGGCCGACCTGGATGGCCCCATCGGTGGTGGCACCGGCGGCCGGGATGGTTTCAGCCATGGCTGTAGTACTGCCTCTTTCTGCCTTATTGTGTTCGCTCGCCTCCGGGCGCTTCGTCCCGGTGCCGACGCTCCTCGACACTGCGCTCCCTCGTTCCTCGGTCGCTTGGTCTCGTCGCTTTCGGCACCGGCGCGCCCTTTGGCTCGCTCACGGGCCCTGCATGGGCAACGACTCGTGGTGGACGGAGCGGACGGCGTCAGCCGACCGAGCCCTCCATCTGCAGCTCGATGAGCCGGTTGAGCTCCAGCGCGTACTCCATCGGCAGCTCGCGCGCGATCGGCTCCACGAAACCGCGGACGATCGTGGCCATCGCCTCGTTCTCCTCCAGACCGCGGCTCATCAGGTAGAAGAGCTGGTCCTCGCTGACCTTGGAGACCGTCGCCTCGTGGCCCATGGACACGTCGTCCTCGCGGACGTCCACGTAGGGGTAGGTGTCCGAGCGGGAGATGGTGTCCACCAGCAGCGCGTCGCACAGCACGTTGGACTTGGAGCCGTGGGCACCCTCGCCGATCTCGATCAGACCGCGGTACGAGGTGCGGCCGCCGCCGCGCGCCACGGACTTGGAGACGATCGACGACGAGGTGTTCGGCGCCATGTGCACCATCTTGGCGCCGGCGTCCTGGTGCTGGCCCTCGCCCGCGAAGGCGATGGACAGCGTCTCGCCCTTGGCGTGCTCGCCCATAAGGTAGACGGCCGGGTACTTCATGGTCACCTTGGAGCCGATGTTGCCGTCGACCCACTCCATGGTCGCGCCCTCGTACGCCACGGCGCGCTTGGTGACCAGGTTGTAGACGTTGTTCGACCAGTTCTGGATGGTCGTGTAGCGGCAGCGGCCGCCCTTCTTCACGATGATCTCGACGACGGCGCTGTGCAGCGAGTCCGACTTGTAGATCGGGGCGGTGCAGCCCTCGACGTAGTGGACGTAGGCGTCCTCGTCGACGATGATCAGCGTCCGCTCGAACTGGCCCATGTTCTCGGTGTTGATCCGGAAGTAGGCCTGGAGCGGGATCTCGACGTGCACGCCCTTCGGCACGTAGATGAAGGAACCGCCGGACCACACGGCCGTGTTCAGCGAGGCGAACTTGTTGTCGCCCGCGGGGATGACCGTGCCGAAGTACTCCTGGAAGAGCTCCGGGTGCTCCTTGAGCGCGGTGTCGGTGTCCAGGAAGATGACGCCCTGCTCCCCCAGGTCCTCGCGGATCTGGTGGTAGACGACCTCCGACTCGTACTGCGCGGCGACACCGGCGACCAGGCGCTGCTTCTCCGCCTCGGGGATGCCGAGCCGGTCGTAGGTGTTCTTGATGTCCTCGGGCAGGTCCTCCCAGGACTCCGCCTGCTTCTCGGTGGACCGCACGAAGTACTTGATGTTGTCGAAGTCGATGTCGGAGAGGTCCGAACCCCAGGTGGGCATCGGCTTCTTCCCGAAGAGCTTCAGGCCCTTCAGCCGCAGCTTGAGCATCCACTCGGGCTCGTTCTTCTTCGCCGAGATGTCGCGTACGACCTCTTCGCTCAGCCCGCGGCGGGCCGCGGCACCGGCGACGTCGGAATCGGCCCAGCCGTACTCGTAGGTGCCCAGACCCTCGAGTTCAGGGTGAGCCGTCTCCAGGGGGGCAGTCATGCGGGGTTCCTCCCGGCGTTGCTTGCGTTGTGGGATTGCGGGCCGGGCTTCGGCACGAAGGTCGTGCACACACCGTCGCCATGGGCGATGGTTGCCAGCCGTTGTACATGGGTTCCGAGCAGGCGGGAGAAGACCTCGGCCTCCGCCTCGCACAGCTGCGGGAACTGCTCGGCGATGTGGGCCACCGGGCAGTGGTGCTGACAGAGCTGCTCACCGGCGGAGGCGGGCGCGCCGCGCGTCGTGGCAGCGTACCCGTCCTGACTCAGCGCCCTGGCGAGTGCCTGCGTGCGCTCCTCGGGGTCGGCCGCCTCGACGACCGCACGGTAGCGCTCGGCCTGCGCGGCGACCCGGGCGCGGGCGAAGGCCGACACCGCGGCCTCTCCCTGTGGCCCGCCGCCGGCGGACTCGGCGATCCAGCGCATCGCGTCCGCGGCGAGCTGGTCGTACGCCTGGTCGAAGGTGTCGCGTCCGCAGTCGGTGAGCGCGAAGACCTTCGCGGGGCGGCCCCGGCCGCGGTTGCCGTAGACCCGCTTCTCGCGCGGCTCCACCATGCCCTCGGCGACCAGCGCGTCCAGATGGCGCCGCACGGCGGCCTGCGTCAGGCCCAGCCGTTCCGCCACGTCCGCGGCGGTCGACGGCCCGTGGAGCAGGACGGACCTGGCGACCCGGTTGCGGGTGCTCCGCTCCCCGGTCGTCTGCTCCTCCTGAGCCTCGGACGCGTTTTTCACAAGCCCAGTGTTGCGTAATTCATCCGCGAGAGGCAAGCGGCGTCCGGACGGTGAACGGTGTGCTCGATCACTTAGGGAAACCTAACCTGACCTGCGGGAACGATCTTCCGCGTCATGTCCGGAGGACCCGCGTCCAAGCCTCCCACCAGGGCAGCGAGCACCCCGGGTCACCCGAAAGAGGACGCGCGCGGCCACCCCGCGCCGGCCGTGCCCCGCACCCGCGACAGCCCTCCCGCCGGAGCGCCCCGCCGGGGTTCGTAGACTGCGCGTCATGCACATGGACCCCGCGGTCGAGGTGACCGGACTGGTCAAGCGGTACGGCGCGAAGACCGCGGTGGACGGGCTCGACCTGTCCGTCGCCCGGGGCACCGTGACGGCCGTGCTCGGCCCGAACGGCGCCGGCAAGACCACCGCCGTCGAGACCTGCGAGGGATACCGCCGTCCGGACGGCGGCAGCGTGCGCGTACTGGGCCTGGACCCGGTGCGGGAGGCCGCCGCGCTGCGGCCGCGGATCGGGGTGATGCTCCAGTCCGGCGGCGTGTACGCGGGCGCCCACGCGGAGGAGATGCTGCGGCACACGGCGAAACTGCACGCGAACCCCGTCGACCCGGCGCTGCTCATCGAGCGCCTGGGCCTGGGTTCCTGCGGCCGCACCGCGTACCGCCGACTGTCCGGCGGCCAGCAGCAGCGCCTCGCGCTCGCCATGGCGGTCGTCGGCCGCCCCGAGCTGGTCTTCCTCGACGAGCCGACCGCCGGCCTGGACCCGCAGGCCCGCCGTGTGACCTGGGACCTGGTCGGGGAACTGCGCGCCGACGGCGTCACCGTCGTCCTGACCACGCACTTCATGGACGAGGCCGAGCAGCTCGCCGACGACGTGGCGATCATCGACCAGGGCCGCGTGATAGCGAGCGGCACCCCCGAGCAGCTGTGCCGCGGCGGCGCCGAGAACACGCTCCGCTTCAGCGGCCGCCCCGGCCTGGACCTCGCCTCGCTGCTCAAGGCGCTGCCCGCCGACTCGGCCGCGGCCGAGCTCACCCCCGGCAGCTACCGCATCGAGGGCAAGGTCGACCCGCAGATGCTGGCCACCGTCACCTCCTGGTGCGCCCAGCACGGCGTCATGCCCGACCGGCTCGCGGTCGAGCGGCGCACCCTGGAGGACGTCTTCCTGGAGCTGACCGGCAAGGAGCTGCGTTCGTGACCGCCACCGGGACCTTCACCCCTGCCCCCGGCTCCGCGCCGCTGGGCCGCATGATCGGCGCGCAGACCGCCCTGGAGACGCGGATGCTGCTGCGCAACGGCGAGCAGCTGCTGCTGACCGTCGTCATCCCCACCCTGCTGCTGGTGCTGTTCTCCACCGTCGACGTCGTCGACACCGGCGCCGGCAAAGCCGTCGACTTCCTGGCCCCGGGCATCCTCGCCCTGGCCGTGATGTCGACCGCCTTCACGGGACAGGCGATCGCGACCGGCTTCGAGCGCCGCTACGGCGTCCTGAAACGGCTCGCGGCCTCCCCGCTGCCGCGCTGGGCGCTGATGACCGCCAAGACCGGGTCCGTCCTGGTCACCGAGGCGCTGCAGGTCGTGCTGCTGACGGCCATCGCCTTCGCGCTGGGCTGGTCCCCGCACGGCGACCCGCTGTCCGTGCTGCTGCTCCTGGTCCTGGGCACCGCCGCGTTCTCCGGGCTCGGCCTGCTCATGGCCGGCACCCTCAAGGCGGAGGCCACGCTGGCCGCCGCCAACCTGGTCTTCCTCCTGCTGCTCGTCTGCGGCGGGGTCGTCGTGCCGCTCGACAAGTTCCCCGGCGGCGTCCGCTCCGTGCTCGAACTCCTGCCGGTCTCCGCCCTGTCGGACGGCCTGCGGGACGTTCTCCAGCACGGCGCGGGCGTGCCCTGGGGCGACCTCGGCATCCTGGCCGTGTGGGCGGTGCTGGGCCTGGGCGCGGCCGCCCGCTGGTTCCGCTGGGAGTAGGATCCGGCGCCGATCGTCCAGAACGGGGGGACCCATCCGTGACCACCGACCACCGCGTCGGTCCGCCGAGCCTCGGCGGCGAACGCGAGACGCTGCGGGCGTTCCTCGACTACCACCGGGCGACGCTCGCGATGAAGTGCGAGGGCCTCAGCGACGAGAAGTTGCGGCAGCGGTCGATGCCGCCGTCGACGCTGTCGCTGCTCGGCCTGGTCCGCCACATGGCCGAGGTGGAACGCGCCTGGTTCCGGCGGGTGTTCGAGGACAACGACGCCCCCATGGTGTGGTCCGACCGGATCGACTTCCAGGCGGCGTACGACGCGAGCGCGTCGACCCGCGCCGAGGCCTTCGGCGCGTGGGAGGCCGAGGTGGAGGCCTCACGCCGCATCGAGCGCGAGGCAGCGTCCCTGGACCTGACGGGCCATCAGCCCCGCTGGGGCGAGGACGTGTCACTGCGGATGGTGATGGTGCACGTCCTGCTGGAGTACGGCCGCCACAACGGGCACGCCGACTTCCTCCGCGAGGGCGTCGACGGCACCGTGGGCGCCTGACTCACGCGGGCGTGACGCAGTCCACGAAGCGCGCGAAGCCGCCGTCCCGGCCCTCGTCGAGGGCCAGGAAGCCGTCCTCCGGGCCGTGGCTCGCCAGCAGGCACATGTCGTAGCGCACGCACACCGGCGGCGGCGCCGAGGCATCGGTGCGGAAGCGGTGCGCCCCGGTGAGCTGGCAGGAGTCGTACCGCACCAGGGGGCCGCGCGGGCCGAGCGTGTAGCGGTGGGCGCGCAGACCGGGGGCGAAGGGCTTGAAGGCGTTCGCCGTGTCGTCGCAGTCGTTGAAGTGGACGGTGCCGCCCGACCACGCGCAGTCGATGACGACGGTGTCCGGGCCGCGCAGCTCGAAGCGGATGTCCTCGGCGTGGAAACGCTGCACCGAGCTGAAGTGCTGCGCCCGGGGGAAGCGGAAGAAGGCGCTCTCGAACCCGTACTCGGGGTGCGCGACCGGGCGGCGGCCGGTGACGACATAGCTCCCGGCCCGGCAGGTGACGGAGCCGCCGTAGGGGAACTCCAGGAAGTTGCCCCACTCGTAGGTGACGTTCATGTCGGTGAACCAGTAGTTGAGGAACTGGTCCTGCTGTTCCGGGCGGGCCGAACGCCTCGACAGGCCGGAGTAGAGGAACGCCTTGCGGTAGGCGCCGCCGACCCGGCACGCCTCCCAGCGCATCTCGGAGTTGGTGTTGGTGCCGTCGAGGGCGATCCCGTACTCCCACTCCCCCATCCACTCGCAGTCCGAGAAGCGGTAGTTGGCCGCGCCGCCGGTCGAGTAGGAGGAGAAGAACGAGGCGCCGGGCGTGCCCGAGGTGAAGCGCAGGCCCTCGAAGGCGAGGTTCTGCCACATGTCGTCGTTGACGCACAGGAAGGCGCCGTCGGCCTTCTCCGGCGCGAAGACGATCTCGCTGATGCGCAGCCCGGCGCCCCGGAAGCGCAGGCCGTTCGCCCGGTCGCGGGGACGGTCGCCGGCGAGCAGCGCACCGGGTTCGGTGACCAGGTACTTGCCGGGCGGGACGTCGATCACGGTGCGGCCCGTGTGGTCGTCCACGCGGGACTCGGCCCAGCGGTACGCGGCGGCGAAGGCGCGGCTGTCGTCGGTGGTGCCGTCGCCCTTCGCGCCGAAGTCGGCGACGACGTCGACCACACCGGGATGGGCAGCCCGCCTCGGCTGCCGTACGGCCTCCGCGCGGGGCGTGTCCGCCGCTGTGTACGCGGCCGCGCCGACGCCCGTCAACGCCGCGGCGGTGCCGCCGTAGATCAGTTTCCGCCGGTCGACGCCGCTCATGGCCCGATCCCCTCCCCCTGGCCGTCCCCCTCGTGAAGGATTGCACAAGGGGGCGCCTACGATGGTGGCCGTGCCGAATCTCAGCCAAGCAGGACAAGCCCTGCGGAACCCGCTGGCCTTCATCGCCCAGCGCTGGACCCCGTCCCCCGCGACGGTCCGGCGGGCCGCCATGGCGGCGCTCGTGATGAGCGTGGTCATCGTGGTGACCGGGGGCGCCGTCCGGCTGACCAGCTCGGGGCTCGGCTGCCCGACCTGGCCCAAGTGCACGGACGACAGCCTCACCGCGACCAGTGCCATGGGCGTGCACGGGGCGATCGAGTTCACCAACCGGATGCTGACGTACGTGCTGTGCGCGGCCGTCGGCTGGGCCATCGTCGCGGCGCGCGCCGCACAGCCGTGGCGGCGCGGGCTGACCCGGCTGGGCTGGGCGCAGTTCTGGGTCGTGATGGGCAACGCGGTGCTGGGCGGCATCACGGTGCTGACCGGGCTCAACCCGTACACCGTCGCCGCGCACTTCCTGCTCTCCAGCGCCCTCATCGCGGTGGCGCTGCTGACCTGGCAGCGCGCCGGCGAGGGCGACGCGGGCCCCCGCCCGCTGGTCGGCAAGCCGGTGCGGCAGCTGACCTGGCTGCTGGTCGCCGCCTCCGCCGTGCTCATCGCGGTCGGCACGCTGGTGACGGGGGCCGGCCCGCACGCCGGCGACAGCAGCGACGTGCCGCGCGTCCAGGTGAAGTGGGAGACCATCGCCCAGCTCCACGCCGACCTGGCGTGGGTCGTGTGCGGGCTCACCGTCGCCCTGTGGTTCGTGCTCCGCGCCGTCGACGCCCCCGCGGGCCCGCGGGCGCGGGTCCGCGACCTGGTCCTCGTCCTGCTGGCGCAGGGCGTCATCGGCTACGTCCAGTACTTCACCAAGCTCCCCGAGGCCCTGGTCGCCGCGCACATGCTGGGCTCCACCCTGGTGTGGATCGCCGTCCTGCGCGTCCTCCTCTCGCTGCGCGAACGCCCCCTCACCGAACCCGGCGCCATCCCCGCCCCCTCCGCGGTCTCCGCTCCGGAACCCGCGCCGGCGGCCTGAGGGACCGCTCCGCGGCCACCCGCACGCACGGGCCTCCGCGGAGCACAGCAGCCCGCCGAAGGTCGCCGGCTCGGGAACGCCCGCTACGCGAGCACCGCAGTCCTGCGCATCCCGCCCCCGCCGATTAACGCGGCGCCCCGCGGAATGCCCAGCGCGCAGGGCCTCCGCCGCGCGAGCGACCGCTCACCCGAGGTCGGCACCGTGCTTGTCCCCGCCGTCTCCACCCCGGAACCCGCCCCGGCCGCCTGAGAGGGCACGCACGGGGCATACCGCCGGCGCCCGTCGGGAACAGCGGCCCGCCGAAGGGCGCGCGCTCGAGGAGCGCCCGCCAGGCGAGCCCGGCAGTCCCGCGCATCCCGCCCCCGCTACGCGAGTGCGCGCTCACCGACTCCGCGCGGTGCTTGCCCCGGCCGGTTGGCGGGGCCGCTCCGTGGAACGCCCGGCGCGCACGGCCTCAGTCGAGCACAGCAGCCTGCCGAAGGACCCGCTCCAAGAAGGCCCGCTGTACCAGCAACCGCTCAACGAACCCCCCGCCGTCTCCACCCCGGAACCCGCCCCGGGGAGTCCGCATGGAACAGCGGCTCGCCGAAGGGCGCCGGTTTGCCGCGAAGCAAGCGTTGTCCGCGGCAATGGGCACGGCCACACGACGCGACGGCGATCCGGCCGCCCACCGCGCACAGTGCGGGGCGCCCGCGGGCGTCCGTCGGCAACAGCAGCTTGCCGGAAGGCACCTCGCGTCCCGGCCCGAAGCCTCGTCAAGGCAACCGACAGCCCCGCCGGGCTCGTCCGCGGCGCACGCCGCGTGGACCCTCGGGCACGGTGCCCCCCAGCGCTGACCGGCGCGAAGCCGCGTCAGGGCAGCCGGTACACGCGGCGGGCGTTGTTCGCCGCGATGAGCGCGGCCACGCGCCGCGCGTCCGCGGGCGAGCACGCGTCGTCGGCGATCCAGCCGCCCAGCACCTCGCGCAGCGCGCCGCGGAACGCCTCGGCGCCCACCACGTAGAGCTCGGGGAGGCCGTAGGCGTCCGTCGAGAAGAGCAGCTTGCCGAAGGGCGCCAGTTCCAGGAACTCCGCGAGCACCGCGCCCGCCCGCGGGCCGACGTGCGTGAGCGCGAGGCCCACGTCGGCGTGGACGTGCGGGAAGACGTTCGCGAGGTAGGCGGCCTGGCGGTGGTACGGGTAGCAGTGCAGCAGCACCAGATCCGTGCCGAGGCCCGCGGTCGCGCGGGCGAAGTCCGTGAGGAGCGCCGGATCCGCGTGGTCCAGGCGCAGGTCGGGGTCGCCGAAGCCGGTGTGCAGCTGCAGCGGCAGCCCGGTGGCGACGGCCGTCCACAGCAGGTGCCGGAGCAGGACGGGGTCGGTGAGGCGGCTGCCGAGTTCGTGGCGCGCGCCGAGCCAGGCCGCGGCCGCGCGTGCCACGTCGGCGGTGTCCGGGGGTTCGGGCGCGAGGGCGAGGCCGTGCCGGTAGGCGGCGATCGACTTGAAGCCGAGCGCGGTCCGGGCCGCCTCGTGGACGGCTTCCGCGACGGCGGAGACGTACGTCTCCCCGCTGGCGCTCGCGTCGGCCACGTGTTCCGCGAGCCGTTCGAGCCGGACGATCTCGTGGGCGTTCGCGCCGCCGCCCGCCGCGGCCAGTTCCTCGGGTGTCAGCAGGTCGCCGGGCAGCCCGGTGTCCACGAGGTACGTCCCGATGCCGGTGCCCCGCAGCAGCAGCCGCGCGGTCTCGTACGCGCCGAGTTCCCGGCGCCGGGCCAGGTAGCGGGCGGGCGTGCAGTGCGGCTCCAGCCCGAGCAGCGGCGGGCACCAGCGGCGTACGGCGAAGCCGGTCTGGGTGTCGAAGAAGGTGGTGCCGGGGGCGGCGGGGGCGTCCGACTCCGTGAGATACGTCTCGAAGGAGGCGATGCCGAGGTCGCCGCGGACGATGCCGTGGCAGTGCTGGTCGACCAGCGGCGGCAGCTCGATCACCAGCGCCACCGGGTGGCCTCGGCGAGTTCCTCCGGCCCGAGTTCGGCCAGTGCCTCGGACTCGGCCCGCCGTACGGCGACGATGGCGCCGCACAGTTCCTCGCCGAGCGCCTCGCGCAGCGCCTCGTTGCGGACGAAGTGCGCGACGGCCTCGCTGAGGGAGGTCGGCAGCCGCTTCTGGTCGCCGCGCGCGGCCGGGTCGCCGGTCACCGGTTCGGGCAGCGGGGGCCCGCCGTCGAGCACGCCGCGCAGGCCCGCCGCGATGACCGCGCCCACGAGCAGATAGGGGTTGGCGGCGGCGTCGAAGGGCTTGAGTTCGGCATGCCCGCCGTCGGGGTCGTCGGGCTCGCCGGGTACCAGGCGCAGCGCGGCCTCGCGGTTCTCCACGCCCCAGCAGCGGTGCACCCCGGCCCACTGCGAGGGGACCAGGCGCAGATAGCTCGCCGGGGAGGGCGCGCCGATGGCGCACAGCGCGGGCAGGGCGTCCAGGACGGCGCCGAGGAAGATGTCGGCGGTCGCGGCGAGACCGTACCGGCCGGTGGGGTCGCGGTGCAGGTTGTGCCCGTGCTCACGCAGGCTCAGATGCAGGTGGCAGCCGTTGCCGACCTGCCCGGCGACGACGGTCGGCGCGAAGGAGGCGCGCAGTCCGTGGGCCGCGCTGACGGCCCGTACGGTCTCGCGGACCAGGACGAGGTCGTCGGCGGCCCGGACGGGGTCGGCGGGCGCGGTGGAGACCTCGAACTGCCCGGGCGCGTACTCGGGGTGGATCTGGAGGACCTCCACACGCTGCGCGTCGAGGGCGTCGTGGAGGGCGAGCAGGTACGCGGACTGCTGGGTGACCCGGGTCAGTCCGTACGCGGGTCCGCGGCCCGCGAAGTCACCCGTCCGTGGGGCCCCTTTGTCGTCCGCACGGATGTGGTGATCGTCACGGACGACGGTCCACTCGGTCTCGAAGCCCATCCGCAGTTCCAGCCCGCGCCCGGCGGCCCGGTCGGCCATGCGCCGGGCGAACTGCCGCTGGCAGGCGGGGTGCGGGCGGCCCTGCTGGTCGTAGCGGTCGGCCGGGGCCCAGGCCCAGCCGGGTTGCGCGGCCAGCACGGTGAGCCGGTCGAGGTCGGGGAAGAGCCGCAGGTCGCCGTCGGGGCCCCCGATGTGCTCGGAGGTGGTGACGAAGTCGTCGGAGGTGAAGACGTCGAAGACCGGTGACATGCCGATCCCGCGGTGCGCCGCCTGCGCGAGCCGGGTGGTGGGCACGGTCTTGGCCCGGCTGATGCCCGCGTTGTCGACCCAGCTCACGACGACGGCCCGCACGCCGTCGGCGGTGAGCCGTGCCGCGTCCTGCCGGGCCGTCAGCCGCCGTTCGTCCCGTTCTGCCGCGTCCACCGCACACGCCTCCTCGTACCCCGCCGTTCCGGATCCGTTCCATGGTCCTAACGGGCGGGCCGGGCGTCAGGTGTTGGCGGGGCCGCCGATCTGGATGCCGGCCATGCGCCGCCACTCGTAGGGGCCGGTGCGCACTTTGGCGGCGAGGTCGCCGTCGAAGGACTCGTGCAGCGTGATGCCGGAGAGCTCCACGGCACGTCGCGCGATGTCGAAGGTGGGGGCGACGAGATCTCCCCAGCCGCCGTCCTCGCCCACCAGCACGATCCGGGTGCCGGCGTCGCCGATGTACGCGAGCCGGCCCTCGGCACCGCCGTGGCCGGTGGCGAACCGCTCGATCTGCCGGGCCAGCCGGGCGGCCCGGCGCTCGGCGCGGGCCTGCGCCCTCGGGTCGGCGACCGGGGTGTCTGCTGCCTGGGTGTCTGCCATGACAGGAATGCTACCCGCCGGTAATTAGCGGAGGAAGGGGTCCACGGCGACGGCCACGAACAGCAGCGTCGCGTAGGTGATGGACCAGTGGAACAGCCGCATCTCCTTGAGCTTGCCCCCGACCACGCCCGCCTTGGCCCGCCCGTACAGGGCGTGCGCCTCGACGAGCCAGAAGGCCCCGAGCAGCACGGCGGCCGCCCCGTAGAACCAGCTCGCGGCGCCGAGCGGCCACCACAGGGTGAGGGACACCAGCACCATCGCCCAGCTGTAGAGGACGATCTGCCGGCCGACCACCACATTGCCCGCGACCACCGGCAGCATGGGGACGCCCACGCGCGCGTAGTCCTCCTTGACCTTCATCGACAGCGGCCAGTAGTGCGGCGGCGTCCAGAAGAAGAGGACGAGGAAGAGGACGAAGGGCGCCCACGCCAGTTCGTCGCGCACCGCGGACCAGCCGATGAGCACCTGCATGCAGCCGGCGATACCGCCCCACACGATGTTCTGCGCGGTACGGCGCTTCAGGCCCAGGGTGTAGACGAAGACGTAGTAGAGGATGGCCACCACCGACAGCACCGCCGACAGCGGGTTGACCAGCACCCAGAACCACGCGGTCGACACCACCGACAGGGCGATGCCGAAGACCAGGCACTCCCAGGGCGCGACCATGCCGGTGACCAGCGGGCGCTGCTCCGTACGGTGCATGAGCGCGTCGATGTCGCGGTCGATGTACATGTTCAGCGCGTTGGCGCCACCGGCGGACATGTAGCCGCCGATCATCGTCGCCGCGACGAGCCACAGATCGGGCACGCCACCGGCCGCCAGGAACATGACCGGAACCGTCGTGATGAGCAGCAGCTCGATGATGCGCGGCTTGGTCAGCGCCACGAACGCCATCACGCGGGCCCCGAACGGCCGGTGACCGTTGATCGACCCGATGGCTCCGGCGGGCCGGGATTCGACGGCCGTCACGAACACCCCTGAGGAAAAGTCCAGCAAGCGGCTCCGCTTGCGCGTACCACGCCACTCTAGACGTAGCGGATACTCCGACCGCGCCGGGGGTGCCACGTGTTGACGCCGGAGCGTCTCCCCGGCGCAAGGGCCGGGCCACCTGCCCGTGCCCGGCGTTCAACGGGGGTTCAGCGGGCTGCGGCAGGCTGCGGAACGCTTCAACAGGCGAAGTGACGCCGGGCGGGGCACGCTGGTGACAGCGCCGGTACCGGGTGGGAATGCGCCTGCCCGTGCGTCGGTTGCCCGTGGCGACGAGCCCACCGCGCCGACATTCGAAAAGGCGCACACCCTTGCGGGGGTAGGCTCGGCAACGCCCGGTGTGCACTTCGTCACCGGCGTATGACATGTGGAGAGGAGCCCTCTCAGGTGAGCACCGAGGCGACCACCGAGCTGGAGTGGAGCGAGCTGGACGGGCGTGCGGTCGACACCGCGCGTGTCCTGGCAATGGATGCCGTGCAGAAGGTCGGCAACGGCCATCCGGGGACGGCGATGAGCCTGGCCCCCGCGGCCTACCTGCTGTTCCAGAAGCTGATGCGGCACGACCCCGCGGACGCCTCGTGGGTGGGCCGGGACCGCTTCGTCCTCTCGCCCGGCCACACGTCCCTGACGCTGTACACGCAGCTGTTCCTGTCCGGCTACGGACTGGAACTTGACGACCTGAAGGCCTTCCGCACCTGGGACTCTCGCACCCCCGGCCACCCGGAGCACGGCCACACCACCGGCGTGGAGACCACCACCGGCCCGCTGGGTCAGGGTGTCGGCAACGCGGTGGGCATGGCGATGGCCGCCCGCTACGAGCGCGGCCTGTTCGACCCGGACGCGGCGCCCGGCGAGTCGGTGTTCGACCACACGATCTGGGCCATCGTCTCCGACGGCGACCTGGAGGAGGGCATCTCCGCGGAGGCCTCCTCGCTGGCCGGCCACCAGAAGCTCGGCAACCTGGTCGCGCTGTACGACGACAACCACATCTCCATCGAGGGCGACACCGCAACCGCCTTCTCCGAGGACGTGCTCAAGCGCTACGAGGCCTACGGCTGGCACGTGCAGCGCATCGAGCAGCAGCCCTCCGGCGACTTCGACGTCCAGGAGCTGCACGCGGCGTTCAAGGCGGCGCAGGCCGTCACCGACCGCCCGTCGATCATCGCCGCCCGCACGATCATCGCCTGGCCGGCCCCGAACGCGCAGAACACCGAGGCCGCCCACGGCTCGGCGCTCGGCGAGGCCGAGGTCGCCGCGACCAAGAAGGTGCTCGGCTTCGACCCGGAGCAGCACTTCGAGGTGGCGCCCGAGGTCCTGGCGCACGCCCGCAAGGTCGGCGACCGCGGCCGCGAGGCGCACGCGGAGTGGACCAAGCGCTTCGAGGAGTGGCGCGCGGCCAACCCCGAGCGGGCCGCGACCCTCGACCGCATCCAGGCGGGCGAGCTGCCGGCCGGCTGGGAAGAGGCGATCCCCGAGTTCCCCGCGGGCAAGGCCGTCGCGACCCGCAAGGCCTCCGGTGAGGTGCTCAAGGCGCTCGGCTCCGTCCTGCCCGAGCTGTGGGGCGGCTCCGCCGACCTGGCCGGCTCGAACAACACGACCATCGACGCCTCGTCGTCCTTCCTCCCGGCGGACAACCCGCTGCCGGAGGCGAACCCGTACGGCCGCACGGTGCACTACGGCATCCGCGAGCACGCCATGGGCTCGACGATGAACGGCATCGCGCTGCACGGCAACACCCGTATCTACGGCGGCACCTTCCTGGTCTTCTCCGACTACATGCGCCCGGCCGTGCGTCTGGCCGCGCTCATGAAGCTGCCGACCACCTACGTGTGGACGCACGACTCCATCGGTCTCGGCGAGGACGGCCCGACCCACCAGCCGGTCGAGCACCTGTCCGCGCTGCGCGCCATCCCGGGCCTGAACGTGGTCCGGCCGGCCGACGCCAACGAGACCGCGATCGTCTGGGCGGAGATCACGCGCCGCCACACGGCCAAGCCCGCCCCGCACGGCCTGGCGCTCACCCGGCAGAACGTGCCGACGTACCCGGCCGACGTGAACGCGGCGAAGGGCGGCTACGTACTCCTGGACGCCGAGGGCGGCCGGCCGCAGGTCATCCTGATCGCCACCGGCTCCGAGGTGCAGCTGGCCGTCGAGGCCCGCGAGCAGCTCCAGAGCGAAGGGATCCAGGCGCGCGTCGTGTCCATGCCGTCCGTGGAGTGGTTCGAGGAGCAGGACCAGGCGTACCGCGACAGCGTCCTCCTTCCGGACGTCAAGGCGCGGGTCGCCGTCGAGGCGGGCATCGCCCTGACCTGGTACCGCTTCGTCGGCGACGCGGGCCGGATTGTGTCCTTGGAGCACTTCGGGGCAAGCGCCGATTACAAGGTCCTCTACCGCGAGTTCGGCCTGACCTCCGAGGCGGTCGCCGCCGCCGCGCGCGACTCGATCGCCGCCGCGACCCGCTGACGCACAGACGCATACGACGTATCGAGGAGATGCAAGACTCATGACAGACGCACTCAGGCGCCTCTCCGACGAGGGCGTGGCGATCTGGCTCGACGACCTGTCCCGCAAGCGGATCACCTCCGGCAACCTGGCCGAGCTCCTGGACCAGAGCCACGTGGTGGGCGTGACCACCAATCCGTCCATCTTCCAGAAGGCGATCGCCGGCGGTGACGGCTACGAGCCGCAGGTGACCGACCTCGCCGCCCGCCGGCTGACGGTGGACGAGGCGCTGCGCATGATCACCACCGCCGACGTCCGGGACGCGGCCGATGTGCTGCGCCCGGTGTACGACGCGACGGGCGGCCAGGACGGGCGGGTGTCGATCGAGGTCGACCCGCGGCTGGCCCACAACACCGCGGCGACGATCGCCGAGGCCAAGCAGCTGGCCTGGCTGGTGGACCGCCCGAACACCCTGATCAAGATCCCGGCGACCAAGGCGGGCCTGCCGGCCATCGCCGAGGTGATCGGCAGGGGCATCAGCGTCAACGTCACGCTGATCTTCTCGCTGGAGCGCTACCGCGAGGTCATGGACGCCTACCTGACCGGTCTGGAGAAGGCGAAGGCCGCGGGCCTGGACCTGTCCCTGATCCGTTCCGTGGCGTCCTTCTTCGTGTCCCGCGTGGACACCGAGATCGACAAGCGCCTGGAGAAGATCGGCAGCGACGACGCCAAGGCCCTCAAGGGCAAGGCCGCCATCGCCAACGCCCGCCTGGCGTACGAGGCCTACGAGGAGGTCTTCTCCTCCGACCGCTGGACCGCCCTGGAGCACGACGGCGCGCACAAGCAGCGCCCGCTGTGGGCCTCCACCGGCGTGAAGGACCCGGCCTACCCGGACACCATGTACGTGACCGAGCTGGTCGCGCCCGGCATCGTCAACACCATGCCCGAGGCCACGCTGGACGCCGTCGCCGACCACGGCGAGATCACCGGCGACACCATCCGCGGCACGTACGCGCAGGCCAAGGCCGAGCTCGACGCGATCGGCGCGCTCGGCATCTCGTACGACGACGTCGTCCAGCTGCTGGAGGACGAGGGCGTCGAGAAGTTCGAGACGTCCTGGAACGAGCTGCTGGACTCGACCAAGGCGGAGCTCGAGCGCCTGGCGCCGAAGGAGGCGTAACCACGTTGAGCAGCGCCAACCCGCTGCGTGACCCGGTGGACCGACGGCTCCCGCGTATCGCGGGGCCGTCGGGCCTGGTGATCTTCGGGGTCACGGGCGATTTGTCACGCAAAAAGCTGATGCCCGCCATCTACGACCTCGCGAACCGCGGGCTGCTGCCGCCGGGCTTCTCGCTCGTCGGCTTCGCCCGCCGTGACTGGGCGGACGAGGACTTCGCCCAGGTCGTGCACGACGCCGTCAAGGAGCACGCGCGCACCCCCTTCCGCGAGGAGGTGTGGCAGCAGCTCGCCGAAGGCATGCGCTTCGTGCCCGGCGACTTCGGCGACGACGAGGCGTTCGAGAAGCTCCGCGCCACCGTGGAGGAGCTGGACAAGGCCCGGGGCACGGGCGGCAACTTCGCCTTCTACCTCTCCGTGCCGCCCAAGTTCTTCCCGAGCGTGGTGCAGCAGCTCAAGAAGCACCGGCTGTCCGAGCCCCCCGAGGGCTCGTGGCGGCGGGCGGTCATCGAGAAGCCCTTCGGGCACGACCTGGCCAGCGCGCAGGAGCTCAACCGCGTCGTCCACCAGGTCTTCCGCTCCCAGGACGTCTTCCGCATCGACCACTACCTGGGCAAGGAGACGGTCCAGAACATCCTGGCGCTGCGCTTCGCCAACACGATGTTCGAGCCGCTGTGGAACCGCAGTTACGTCGACCACGTGCAGATCACCATGGCCGAGGACATCGGCATCGGCGGCCGCGCGGGCTACTACGACGGCATCGGCGCCGCACGCGACGTCATCCAGAACCACCTGCTCCAGCTGATGGCGCTCACCGCCATGGAGGAGCCCGCCTCCTTCGAGGCGAGCTCCCTCGTGCAGGAGAAGCTCAAGGTCCTGCAGGCGGTCAAGCTCCCCGCCGACCTCGGCAAGCACACGGTGCGCGGGCAGTACGCGCACGGGTGGCAGGGCGGCGAGGAGGTGCTCGGCTACCTGGAGGAGGAGGGCATCGACCCCAAGTCCAAGACCGACACCTACGCCGCCATCAAGCTGGAGATCGACAACCGCCGCTGGGCGGGTGTCCCCTTCTACCTGCGCACCGGCAAGCGGCTCGGCCGCCGGGTCACGGAGATCGCGGTGGTCTTCCAGCGCGCCCCGCACTCGCCGTTCGACAACACCGCGACCGAGGAGCTGGGGCAGAACGCCCTGGTCATCCGTGTGCAGCCGGACGAGGGCATCACCATCCGGTTCGGCTCGAAGGTGCCGGGCACCTCGATGGAGATCCGGGACGTGACGATGGACTTCGCCTACGGCGAGTCCTTCACCGAGTCCAGCCCGGAGGCCTACGAGCGCCTCATCCTCGACGTGCTGCTCGGCGACGCGAACCTCTTCCCCCGTACCCAGGAGGTCGAGCAGTCCTGGCACATCCTCGACCCGATCGAGGAGTACTGGGACCGGCACGGCAAGCCCGAGCAGTACACGGCGGGCACCTGGGGTCCCCACGCGGCGGACGAGATGCTCGCACGAGACGGCAGGAGCTGGCGCCGGCCATGAACATCGACCTCACGGAGACCACCTCCAGCAAGATCAACTCCGCGCTCGTCAAGGCGCGGCGGGCGACCGGCAGTCCGGCCGTCGGCATGGTGCTGACCCTCGTCATAGTGACGGACGAGGGCAACCACTACGACGCCCTCAAGTCCGCCTCCGACGCCTCGCGCGAGCACCCCTCCCGCATCCTGGTGGTCATCAAGCGGCCCGGCCGCTCCCCGCGCGAGCGCAAGAGCGCGCGTCTGGACGCCGAGGTGCGGGTGGGCGGCGAGACCGGCATCGGCGAGACGGTGCTGCTGCGGCTGCACGGCGAACTCGCCGACCACGCCGAGAGCGTCGTCCTGCCGCTGCTGCTGCCCGACGCCCCCGTCGTCGTCTGGTGGCCGGACGAGGCTCCGGCGAACCCCGCGGCGGACCCGCTGGGCGCGCTCGCCCAGCGCCGGATCACCGACGCGGCGCAGACCGAGGACCCGGTGGCGTCCCTCGGGCTGCGGGCCGAGACCTACACCCCCGGCGACACGGACCTGGCCTGGACCCGCATCACCCCGTGGCGCAGCGTGCTCGCCGCGGCGCTGGACCAGAAGCAGGCCGCGGTCAAGGGCGCCGTCGTCGAGGGCGAGGCCGACAACCCGAGCACGGAACTGCTCGGGCTGTGGCTCGCGCGGCGGCTGGGTGTCCCGGTCCGGCGCAAGGTGTCCGAGGGCCCCGGGATCACCGCGGTGCGACTGGCGACCTCGGAGGGCGAGGTCTGCCTGGACCGGCCCAGCGGCTCGCTGGCCGAACTGGCCATCCCCGGCCAGCCCGACCGGCACGTCGCGCTCCAGCGCCGGGCCACCTCGGACCTGATCGCCGAGGAACTGCGCCGGCTCGACCCGGACGAGGCCTACGCGGCCGCGGTCAAGTTCGGCGTGAGCCGGCTGGCCGAGGACGAGGAGACGGTGACCCCCGACGAGGCGGAGCAGCGGATCGCCGAGGCGGACGCGGCGGCCGGCAAGGGCGGCGGCGACACCGAGGCCGGGGCAGCCGGGTCGGGCGAGGCCACCGCGGGCAAGAAGGCGGCGGCCAAGTGAGCGCACCCCAGGTCGTGGTCCACCGGGACAAGGAGCTGATGGCTCAGGCCGTGGCGGCCCGGCTGATCACACGGGTCGTGGACGCCCAGGCCGCCCGGGGCACCGCCTCGGTCGTCCTGACCGGCGGCCGCAACGGCAACGCCCTGCTCGCGGCACTGGCCGGCTCCCCGGCCCGGGACGCCGTCGACTGGGCGCGGCTGGACCTGTGGTGGGGCGACGAGCGGTTCCTGCCCGAGGGCGATCCGGACCGCAACGACACCCAGGCCCGGGAGGCCCTGCTCGACGCCGTCCCGGTCGACCCGGCGCGGGTGCACACCATGCCCGTGTCGGACGGCCCCTACGGCAACGACGCGGACGCGGCGGCCGAGGCGTACGCCGAGGAGCTCGCGCGGGCCGCGGGCCCTGAGGACCATGCCCGGGTGCCGTCCTTCGACGTCCTGATGCTGGGCGTCGGACCGGACACCCATGTGGCCTCGCTCTTCCCCGGGCATCCGGGGGTCCGCGAGACCGAGCGCACCGTCGTCGGCGTCCACGGCTCGCCGAAGCCGCCGCCGACGCGCGTCTCGCTCACCCTTCCCGCGATCCGCGCCGCCCGTGAGGTGTGGCTGCTGGCCGCCGGGGAGGACAAGGCCGGTGCCGTCGCCGTCGCCCTGTCGGGGTCCGGCGAGATCCAGGCCCCGGCCGCGGGCGCCCGCGGCCGGTCGCGCACGCTGTGGCTGCTGGACCGCACCGCGGCGGCGAAGCTGCCTCCGCAGCTCTACCCGCCGGCGTCGCTGTAGGCGTCACCGTACGGTCCGGAACACGAACGCCGGGCGGGTCCCTCCCCGAGGGTCCCGCCCGGCGTTCTTGGTGTGTCAGCGGTCGCGCAGCGCGCGGTAGTCGGCGACCAGACCCTTGGTGGACGCGTCGAGGCCCGGGACGTCCGCGCCCTCGGTCAGGGCGGGCTCCAGACGCTTGGCCAGGACCTTGCCGAGTTCGACACCCCACTGGTCGAAGGAGTCGATGTTCCAGACCGCGCCCTGGACGAAGACCTTCTGCTCGTACAGCGCCACGAGCTGGCCGAGCACCGAGGGGGTCAGCTCGGTCGCCAGGACGGTGGTGGTCGGGTGGTTGCCGCGGAAGGTGCGGTGCGGCACCTGCTCCTCGGCCACGCCCTCGGCGCGGACCTCGTCACCGGTCTTGCCGAAGGCCAGCGCCTGGGTCTGGGCGAAGAAGTTCGCCATCAGCAGGTCGTGCTGGTCGGCCAGCCGCGGTTCGAGCTCACCCAGCGGCCGGGCGAAGCCGATGAAGTCCGCGGGGATGAACTTCGTGCCCTGGTGCAGCAACTGGTAGTAGGCGTGCTGGCCGTTGGTGCCGGGCGTACCCCAGACGACCGGGCCGGTCTGCCAGGTGACGGGGTTTCCGTCCCGGTCCACGGACTTGCCGTTGGACTCCATGTCGAGCTGCTGGAGGTAGGCCGGGAACTTCGACAGGTAGTGGCTGTAGGGCAGCACCGCGTGCGACTGGGCGTCGAAGAACTGGCCGTACCAGACGCCGAGCAGGCCCAGCACCATGGGGACGTTCCGCTCCGGCGGGGCGGTGCGGAAGTGCTCGTCGACCAGGTGGAAGCCGTCCAGCATCTCGCGGAAGTGGTCCGGGCCGATGGCGATCATCAGCGACAGGCCGATGGCGGAGTCGTACGAGTAGCGGCCGCCGACCCAGTCCCAGAACTCGAACATGTTGGCCGTGTCGATGCCGAACTTGGAGACCTCACCCGCGTTGGTGGACAGCGCCACGAAGTGGAACCGGACCGGCGAGTCCTCGGCGTCCGCCTGGGTGCCGCCCTTGCCGAGGCCGTCCAGCAGCCACTCGCGGGCGGAGGTGGCGTTGGTGATGGTCTCGATGGTGGTGAAGGTCTTGGACGCGACGATGAACAGCGTCTCCGCCGGGTCGAGGTCGCGCACGGCCTCGTGCAGGTCCGAGCCGTCCACGTTGGAGACGAAACGGAAGGTCAGCGAGCGGTCGCTGTAGGCCCGCAGGGCCTCGTAGGCCATGGCGGGGCCGAGGTCGGAACCGCCGATGCCGATGTTCACCACGTTCTTGATGCGGCGTCCGGTCGAACCGACCCACTTGCCGGAGCGCACGGCGCCGGCGAAGTCCGCCATCTTCCGCAGCACCTGGTGGACGGCGGGGACGACGTTCTCCCCGTCGACCTCCACCACGGACGACTCCGGGGCCCGCAGCGCCGTGTGGAGCACCGCGCGGTTCTCGGTCACGTTGATGCGCTCGCCGCGGAACATCGCGTCCCGCAGTTCGGTGACGCCCGCGGCCGCCGCCAGTTCGCGCAGCAGGCTCAGCGTCTCGTCGGTCACCAGGTTCTTGGAGTAGTCCAGATGGAGGTCGCCCACCTGGAGGGTGTAGCGCTCGGCGCGGTCGGGGTCGGCGGCGAACAGCTCCCGCAGGTGGGCCGAGCCCAGCTCCTCACGGTGCCTGGCGAGCGCCTGCCACTCCGGTCGCTGGTCGAGACGGGTACGGCCCTGCGTGTTGGTTCCGGACATCAGTCCACTTCTCCTCGTCCTCCATGCTGCAGGTCCAAACTAGTTGATCCCGGCGCCGGAGGAGATTCACCCCCGGTGTCCGGCGCGGTGACGACCGGTGTCAGCATGGCCAACGCGCACCCGAACAGCACGGCGGCCAGCAGCGGCGCGGTGCCCGGACCCCACGCCTCGGCGGCGGCGCCGCCCATCAGCGCACCCAACGGCGCCCCGGCCACGGCCAGGGTCCGCATGGCGGCGCTCACCCGGCCCAACAGGGCGTCGGGGGTGCGTCGCTGGACGAGCGTCGTCTCGTTGACGTTCCAGATCATTCCCAGTGCGCCGAACACCGCCATGACGGTGACGGCGACCGGGAGCGAGCGCACCGTGCCGAGCACGACCAGGCAGCCGGCCTGGACGGCGAGCCCGGGTATCAGTGCCCGGCCGCGCCCGCCGAGCAGCGCGGACCACCGTTCGGCGAGCGCTCCCCCGGCCACGCTGCCTACGCCGTAGGCGAGGAGGACGGCGACGTAGCCGCTGTGCCCGGCGTGCAGCGGGCCGGTGACCAGGAGCACAAGGGTGGCGATGAGGGCCCCGACGCCGGTGTTGGCGACGGTGTTGGCCGCGCACACCGCCCGCAGGACCCGGTCCCGGCGCAGGACCCGTATCCCCTCGGCGATGTCCTGGCGCAGTGTGGCCCCCGCCGAGCGCGCCGGCCGGACGGGCGCGGGCCGCCGCAGCGAGGCGACCAGGACCGCCGCCGCGGCATAGGTCACGGCGTCCACGGCGAACGGCACGGCGGCCGCCAGACCGAGCAGCACCGGCACCAGCGGAGCGCCGAGGAAGGTGCCCGCCACCGTCTGGCCGGTCATCAACCGGGCGTTGGCGCGCCCCAGCGCCTCCCCGGGGACCACGGAGGGCAGCAGGGCGGTCGCGGCGTTGTCGAAGAGGGTCTGCAGCGTGGTGAGCGCGAAGGCCAGGACGAGCAGCAGCCCGATACCGGCCGCGCCCCTCCACACGGCCACCGCGAACGCCGCCACGAGCACCGCGCGCACCGCGTCGACCGCCCACATGGCCCGCCGCTGGTCCACGCGGTCGGCGACGGCACCGCCCAGCAGGCCGAAGAGCAGCCAGGGCACGAACCCGGCGGCGGTGACGAGGGAGACCAGCAGCGGCGAGTCGGTGAGCCCGACGGCGAGCAGCGGCAGGGCCGCGCCGCGCAGCCCGTCGCCGAAGCGCGAGACGGCGGCGGCCGTCCACAACCGTCCGAACCCGCCCCGCCAGGCGGGCGCGCGCTCCCCCGCGCCCACGGTCACTGCCGTCATGCGGATCCCCCCACTCGTCTGCGATCAACTGTCACAGACCGTAGCGGGACCCACTGACAACGCACTGTCCGCGCAGGCCGGAGAAGGTCAGGCGCCGGCGCGGTGCAGTCGCTCCCCGTAGTGCTGCTCCAGGACGAGGTTGCGCTCGAAGCCGCCCGGCACGTTCGCCGAGACGTACACCGGCGCCTCGTGGCCCTCCGCCGTGAGCAGGCCGACCGCCTCGGCCACGGTCATCTGGACGAGCATCGCGGAGGTGATGGTGGAGACCCCGCACAGCGCCCCGCCGCCAGGCAGCGGCAGCAGAGCGTCACCGTAGGGGGCGCCGTTGTCGAGGACCGCGTCGGCGAGGTCGGCCAGCCGCTTGCCGCTGGGGTGCAGCGCGGGCACGGCGCGGGTGTGTTCCAGGGAGGTGATCGCGATCAGGGGATGCCCCTCGGCCTTGACGTGCAGGGCCATGTCCACGATCGAGTTGTTGACCCCGGAGTTGGAGATGATCACGAACAGGTCGCCGGGCCGCGGTGCGGTCAGCTCGTACAGCCGCTTGGCCAGGCCCGGGGAGCGCTCCAGCAGGGGGTCGGTGAGCACCGAGCGGTCGTCGCCGCCGCGCAGCACGAGGTCGTTGAGGGCGATGCGGTTGGTGGGGATGAGTCCGCCGGCCCGGCCGGAGATCTCCAGCGCGGTGGCCTGTGAGTGCCCGGTGCCGAAAGCCTGGAGGATGCCGTCGGCGGCCACGCAGTCGGCGATCAGCCGGGCCGCCGCCGCCACCGAGTCCCGGTTCGCCCCGATCACCCGGTCGATGGCGGCACGGGCCTCCTCGGCGAACCGGGCAGCACTCGTCGTCACGTCGTCGGCCATGGCCGGTTCCCCCTGAGTCCGGTGATCCAGTGGATGTCCACGGCAACGATGGACGAGAGGTCTAGTCCACGTCAATCCCCCTGCACCTGCATGCGGGCCAGCGCCAGCGCGCCCGCGCCGCCGTCCTGCACCGGCAGGACGTGCAGGTCCATCTCCTCCGCGCGCGCCGACACCCGCCCCAGCAGTGGCCCCGAGGGGCCCAGCAGGCCGCCGGTGACGACCAGCGGCTCGCCGGCCTGCGGATCGAGGGCGGCGACGGTCGCCGCGAGTTCGTCGGCGGCGTCGTCCAGCAGGTTGCCGGCCACCTCGTCGCCGTCGCGGTCGGCAGCGACCGCCAGGGGGCTCAGCCGGGCCAGGCGGACCGGCGGCTCGGCGTAGACATGCGGCACGAGGCGGTTGCGCAGCACATAACACTCGTGGTCGCTGGGGCGCTCCTGGGCCAGGTACGGGCCGCCCGGGGAGTCCAGGTAGTGGCACAGGACGGCCTCGACGAGCGTCGTCCAGGGGCCCCGGCCGTCCAGGGCGCGCACCGCGGCGCGCATCACTTCGCGGCCGAGCCAGAATCCGCTGCCCTCGTCGCCGATGAGCCAGCCGTTGCCGTCCGCCAGCAGGCTCTGGCGGCGCTTCTCGATCCGGGCGGCGACCGCGCCGGTGCCGGCGACCAGCGCCAGGCCGTCGGAGGGGACCCCGGGTGCGGAGGCGAAGGCGACCTCGATGTCGCCGCACACGGTCACGTCCAGCACGCCGATCCCCGTGCTGTCCAGCGCGGCCCGCAGACAGGACGCGGCGAGCCTGCGCCCGACCTCGGGACCGGTGTCCAGGGCGGCGCCGGCGAAGCCGCCGACGACGGCCGCGACCTCGCCCTTGCGGTCGTCCGGGACCGCGCTCCTGAGCGCGTCCGCGAGGTGCTGGGTGAGCGCCACCCGTTCGACGCTCATCGCGTTGCCGGGGCCGCCCTCGCCCTCGCCGAGAACCCGCCCCTCGGAAGCCGCGTCGGCGAGATACGCCCGGGTCCGCGTTCCGCCCGCATCGATGCCGATCACCAGAGCCACAACCGCGAGTATACGTTCCCGTTACCCAGTGTCGACCGAACGCGACGGCCCGGACCGCGAAAGGAGGAGCTCCTGATCGCGGGCCGGGCCCGTGGTGAATGTCCTGCCGGACGTGCGGCGGGAACCGCTCAGATCTCGCCCCGGAGCTTGGCGAGCGCCTCGGCGAGGATCGCCTCGCCGTCGGCCGCGCTGCGGCGTTCCCGCACATAGGCAAGGTGCGTCTTGTACGGCTCGGTGCGCGGCGGGGCCGGCGGGTTCTCCTCGTCCTGCCCGGCCGGGAAGCCGCAGCGCGGGCAGTCCCAGGTGTCCGGGATCTGCGCGTCGCTCGCGAAACTCGGCTGGGTCTCGTGCCCGTTGGAGCACCAGAAGGAGATGCGCAGCCGCGGCGCGGACTCGCCCCGCTCGGCCTCTCCCATAGGCCCCGCCCCGACCCGACTGCCACGGATCGCGTTGCCACTTGCCACGGTCGTAACTCCCTGCGTGATCGTGCTGCGAGGTCGCCCAGTTTACGGAGACCGGTTCACCCCGCGGCGGCGGGGAGAGGGCACCGTATCCCAAGACGCGCTTCCATGATAAGTCGCGTCGGCGACAAGGCGTCAGTTCTCCCCGGATACGCGGGAGTCGGTCACTTCTGGAACTTGAGCAAAAGACCGAGGGTGACAATGCACGCAAACCACAGCAGACCGATCACAACCGTGATCCGGTCGAGGTTGCGCTCGGCCACCGAGGAACCGCCGACGGACGACTGCATGCCGCCGCCGAACATGTCGGACAGACCGCCGCCCTTGCCCTTGTGCATCAGCACGAGCAGCAACAGCAGCAGGCTGAAGATGATGAGGGCGATGGAGAACCCGATGACCACAGCTGGACCAACTCTCTCGGTGACCTAGGACGAGGCGGGGGCCGGTCGGCTGGCATGCAGCCCACCGGCCCCCGACAGAGTACTTCGGGCAGGGCCCGACAGCCTACTGCCCGCAGAAACGCGTGATCGCGTTACTGGTCGCGGAAGCGGACGATCTTGACGAACTCCTCCGCGTCGAGCGACGCGCCGCCCACGAGGGCGCCGTCCACGTCGGGCTGCGCCATGATCGCCGCGACGTTGCCGCTCTTCACCGAGCCGCCGTACTGGATGCGGACCTCGTCGGCCACCTCCTGGCCGTACAGCTCGGCCAGCCGGCCGCGGATCGCCCCGCAGACCTCCTGGGCGTCCTCGGGGGTGGCGACCTCGCCGGTGCCGATGGCCCACACCGGCTCGTACGCCACGACCAGGGTCTTCGCCTGGTCGGCCGGGACGTCCTTCAGGGCGCCGTCGAGCTGGGCGAGGGTGAAGGGCACCTGGTTGCCGGCCTTGCGGACGTCCAGGCCCTCGCCGACGCACACGATCGGGGTCAGCCCGTGCCGGAAGGCGGCCTTGACCTTGGCGTTGACGATCTCCTCGCCCTCGCCGTGGTACTGGCGGCGCTCGGAGTGGCCGATGACCACGTACGAGCACTTCAGCTTGGCCAGCATCGGGCCGGAGATCTCACCGGTGTACGCGCCGGACTCGTGCGCGGAGAGGTCCTGCGCACCGTACTTGATCTTGAGCTTGTCGGCCTCGGTGAGCGTCTGCACGCCCCTGAGGTCGGTGAAGGGCGGCAGGACGACGACCTCGACGGCGTCGAAGTCCTTGTCGTTGAGCGCGAAGGCGAGCTTCTGGACGTGGGCGATGGCCTCGAGGTGGTTGAGGTTCATCTTCCAGTTGCCCGCCATGATCGGCGTGCGCGCGGTCATCGGTCAGCCCTCCAGTGCGGCGAGGCCGGGGAGCGTCTTGCCCTCGAGGTACTCGAGGCTCGCGCCGCCACCGGTCGAAATGTGGCCGAAAGCGTTCTCGTCGAAGCCCAGGATGCGCACGGCCGCGGCGGAGTCGCCGCCGCCGACGACCGTGAACGCGGGGCTGTCGAGCAGCGCCTGGGCGACCGCACGGGTGCCCTCGGCGTAGTCGGGGTGCTCGAAGACGCCCATCGGGCCGTTCCAGAAGACGGTGGCCGTGTCGGCGAGCTTCGAGGCGAAGAGCTTGCGGGACTCCGGACCGATGTCCAGGCCCATCAGGTCGCCGGGGAAGGCGTCCACGGTCACGGTCACGGGGTTGCCGGCGACCGGGTTCTTCAGGTCGGGGAAGGACGGCGCGCCGACGATGTCCAGGGGCAGCACGAACTCCACGCCCTTGGCCTTCGCACGCTCCAGGTACTCCGCGACGGTGTCGAGCTGGTCCTCCTGCACCAGGCTCTTGCCGACCTCGTGGCCCTGGGCCTTGAGGAACGTGAAGAGCATGCCGCCGCCGATCAGGATGCGGTCGGCGCGGTCCAGCAGGTGGTCGATCACGCCCAGCTTGTCGGAGACCTTGGCACCGCCGAGGACCACCGCGTACGGGCGGGCCACGTCCTCGGTGAGCTTCTTCAGCACACCGACCTCGGTGGCGATCAGCAGGCCGGCGGCGTGCGGCAGCCGGGCCGGCAGGTCGTAGACGGAGGCGTGCTTGCGGTGCACGGCGCCGAAGCCGTCGCCGACGTAGAGCTCGGCGAGGGCGGCCAGCTGGTCGGCGAAGGCGCCGCGCTCGGCGTCGTCCTTGCTGGTCTCGCCCGGGTTGAAGCGCAGGTTCTCCAGCAGCGCGACGCCGCCGTCGGCCAGGGCGCCGACCACGTCGTGGGCGCTGTCCCCGACGGTGTCGGCCGCGAAGGCGACCTTGGTGCCGAGGAGTTCACCGAGCCGGCCGGCGACGGGCGCCAGCGAGAACTGCGGGTCGGGCGCGCCCTTCGGGCGGCCCAGGTGCGAGGCGACGATCACCTTGGCGCCGGCCTCGGCCAGCTTGGCGATAGTCGGCACGACGGCGCGGATACGGCCGTCGTCGGTGATCGTGTCGCCGGACAGCGGCACGTTGAGGTCGGCGCGGACGAAGACCCGCTTGCCGCCGACCCCCTCGTCGATGAGTTCGTCGATCGTCTTCATGGTGAGGACTCTCCTGCCTCGGCCCCTGCCGGCGCGGCGGCACGGCGCTCGCGCCATGGGGCAGTCGTGGAAAGGTCATGGGACAGGGCCCGGACGACATCGCGTCGTTCGGACCCTGTCCTCATCGCATGGCGGGCTGAAGAGCCCTTGTCAGAGCTGGCCGCCGACGAACACGGTCAGGTCGACGAGGCGGTTGGAGTAGCCCCACTCGTTGTCGTACCAGCCGATGACCTTGACCTGCTTGCCCTGAGCCATCGTCAGGGAGGAGTCGAAGGTGCAGGAGGCCGGCCAGTTGACGATGTCCGAGGACACGATCGGGTCCTCGGTGTACTCCAGGATGCCCTTGAGCTGGCCCTCGGCGGCCTTCTGGAAGGCGGCGTTGACCTCGTCCTTGGTGACCTCGCGCTCGAGCTCGATGACCAGGTCGGTCACGGAGCCGGTCGGGACCGGGACGCGCATGGCGATGCCGTCCAGCTTGCCCTTGAGCTGCGGGAGGACCAGGGCGGTGGCCTTCGCGGCACCGGTCGAGGTCGGGATGATGTTCTCGGCGGCGGCACGGGCGCGGCGCAGGTCCTTGTGCGGGAAGTCAAGGATGCGCTGGTCGTTGGTGTACGCGTGCACCGTGGTCATCATGCCCTTGACGATGCCGAAGTTCTCGTCCAGGACCTTCGCCATCGGCGCCACGCAGTTGGTGGTGCAGGAGGCGTTGGAGATGATGTGGTGCTTCGCGGCGTCGTACTTGTCGTTGTTGACGCCCATCACGATCGTGATGTCCTCGTCGGACGCCGGCGCCGAGATGATGACCTTCTTGGCACCACCCTCGATGTGCTTCTTGGCGTCCGCGGCCTTGGTGAAGATGCCGGTCGACTCGATCACGATGTCGACGCCCAGCTCGCCCCACGGGATGTCGGAGGGGTTGCGCTCCGACAGCACCTTGATGGTGTGGCCGTTCACCGTGATGGAGTCGGCGGTGTGGGTGACCTCGGCCTTCAGGCGGCCCAGGATCGTGTCGTACTTGAGCAGGTGCGCCGTGGTGGCGGTGTCGCCCAGGTCGTTGACAGCCACGATCTCGATGTCCGCACCCTGCTCCAGGGCGGCACGGAAGAAGTTACGACCGATGCGACCAAAGCCGTTGATGCCTACGCGGATCGTCACGAACCGATCTCCTCGCTGATGTGCCGGATGCCATTTCGCTCCGGCTGCGACGTATGGGATGTCCCCGACCAAGGACGACCCTACCCCGGCGGGAACCCAGCGGTGACATCGGCACCGCCGGTGCCCGCACTACGGACGGGTAACCGGGCCCGGCGCGGCCGACGCCCCCCGGACGGCCGGTCTCAGCCGACCATTTCCTCGGTCAGGTTGGACTCCGTGCCGGGGATGCCGATGTCGGAGGCGCGCTTGTCGGCCATCGCCAGCAGCCGGCGGATGCGGCCCGCGACCGCGTCCTTGGTGAGCGGCGGCTCCGCCAGCGAGCCCAGCTCCTCCAGCGACGCCTGCTTGTGGTCCATCCGCAGCCGGCCGGCCGCCGCGAGGTGCTCGGGCACCTCCTCGCCGAGGATCTCCAGGGCGCGCTGGACCCGGGCGCCCGCCGCGACCGCCGCGCGGGCGGAGCGGCGCAGGTTCGCGTCGTCGAAGTTGGCGAGCCGGTTGGCCGTGGCGCGCACCTCGCGCCGCATACGGCGCTCCTCCCAGGCGAGCACGGACTCGTGCGCGCCCAGCCGCGTCAACAGCGCGCCGATGGCGTCACCGTCACGGACGACCACGCGGTCGACGTTGCGCACCTCGCGGGCCTTCGCCCCGATCTGCAGCCGACGGGCGGCGCCGACCAGCGCCAAGGCCGCCTCGGGGCCGGGGCAGGTGACCTCCAGGGAGGAGGAGCGGCCCGGCTCGGTGAGCGATCCGTGGGCCAGGAAGGCCCCTCGCCAGGCCGCCTCGGCGTCGCACGTCGCGCCGGAGACCACCTGCGGCGGCAGTCCGCGGATCGGGCGGCCCCGGCCGTCGACGAGCCCGGTCTGCCGGGCCAGCTGGTCACCGCCGGCGACCACCCGCACGACGAACCGGCTGCCGCGGCGCAGCCCGCCGGGCGCCATGACGACGAGGTCGGAGGAGTGCCCGAAGATCTCCAGGATGTCCTTGCGCAGCCTGCGGGCCGCGATCCCGGTGTCCAGCTCCGCCTCGATCACGATGCGGCCGCTGACCAGATGGAGTCCCCCCGCGAACCTGAGGATCGCCGAGACCTCGGCCTTGCGGCAGCAGGTCCGGGTGACGGGGAGCCGGGAGATCTCGTCCTTCACCGCTGGCGTCATCGCCATGGGCCGATCCTTCCATGCATACGAAAAATCCGGTCGAACGCGGCCGCCAGCAACTCCGGGTCGTGCCGCGGCCCGTCGGGCGCGGCGACCCGGGCCAGCTCCACCGTTCCGGACAACCGCTCTGCCGCTTCTGTCAGGCTTCCGCGGTCGGGTACGGCGGCCTCGTCAGCCAGCACCACGTCGATGGTGAGTTTAGGGGCGTGTCGGGCCAAAACCTCCAAGTGACGCTGCGGAGAAAAGCCCTCGGTCTCTCCTGGCTGCGGGGCGAGGTTCAGCGCCAGCACCTTCCGGGCCCGGGTCTCCATCAGCGCGGAGACCAGATCCGGCACCAGGAGATGGGGTATCACCGACGAGAACCAGGAACCCGGTCCCAGCACCACCCAGTCGGCGTCCAGCACGGACTGCACCGCCTCGGGGACGGCCGGAGGGTCGTTCGGGACCAGCTGGACCTCCTGCACCTCACCGGGGGTGAGCGCGACGGTCGCCTGGCCGTGCACCGTGGAGATGTCGTCCGGCTTCTGCGGGTCGTGCCCGCGCACGGTCGCCGTGAGCTCCAGCGGCACGCCGGACATCGGCAGCACCCTGCCGTGCGCCCCGAGCAGCCGGCCCACCCACTCCAGGGCGGCGACCGGGTCGCCGAGCTGCTCCCACAGCGCCACGATCAGCAGATTGCCGACCGCGTGGCCGTGCAGGTCGCCCTGGCTGACGAAGCGGTGCTGGACGACCTTCGACCAGGTCCTGCCCCAGTCGTCGTCACCGCACAGCGCCGCGAGCGCCTTGCGCAGGTCGCCGGGGGGCAGCACGCCCATCTCCTGCCGCAGCCGCCCGCTGGAGCCGCCGTCGTCGGCGACGGTGACGACGGCGGTCAGGTCCTGGGTGATCCGGCGCAGCGCCGACAGCGAGGCGGCCAGTCCGTGGCCGCCACCGAGCGCCACGACCTTCGGTGCCGCACCGCTGCGTTGTGCCGACCGGCGCAAGCGCCGAGTCGTCGTCCTCACTCGCGCCCCATGTCCCGGTGGACGACCACCGTCTCCACGCCGTCCGCGGACAGCCGGGCGGCGAGCCGCTCGGACATGGCCACGCTCCGGTGCTTTCCGCCGGTGCAGCCGACGGCGATCGTCACATAGCGCTTGCCCTCGCGCCGGTACCCCGCGTTGACGATGTGCAGCAACTCCGCGTAGCGGTCCAGGAACTCCTTGGCGCCGGGCTGGTTGAAGACGTACGTGGCGACCTCGTCGTTGAGCCCGGTGAAGGGGCGCAGCTCCGGGACCCAGTGCGGGTTGGGCAGGAAACGGCAGTCGGCGACGAGGTCGGCGTCGACGGGCAGCCCGTACTTGAAGCCGAACGACATGACCGTGGCCCGCAGCTCCGGCTCCTCCTCGCCGGCGAACTGGGCGTCCATCTTGGCGCGCAGTTCGTGGACGTTGAGGCTGGAGGTGTCGATCACCAGGTCCGCGTCGCCGCGCAGCTCGCTCAGCAGCTCGCGCTCCTTGGCGATGCCGTCCACGATCCGGCCGTCGCCCTGCAGCGGGTGCGGACGGCGGACGGACTCGAAGCGGCGCACCAGCGTGTCGTCGGAGGCCTCCAGGAAGAGCACCCGGCGCTTGACGCCCTTCGTGTCCAGGTCCGCCAGCGAGTCGCGCAGATTGTCGAAGAACCGCCGGCCGCGGACGTCCACGACAACGGCGATCCGGGCCACGTTCCCCTGGGAGCGGGCGCCGAGGTCCACCATGGTGGGGATGAGCGCCGGCGGCAGGTTGTCCACCACGAACCAGCCGAGGTCCTCCAGGCACTTGGCGGCGTGGCTGCGGCCCGCGCCGGACATGCCCGAGATGATCACGAGTTCGGGGATCGCCTCCGCGGCTTCACCCGCTCCGCCCGTCGTCACCTGTGTTCCGCCTCCGTCGTTCTCGATCATGATCCCTTCCCCCGTTCCGTGGGGACGGTCACCGGACCGGCCGTCCCCTCTTCTTCCTCAATGATCTCTCCTGTGGCCGTGTTCACGGCCGGGCCGGCCGGGGCGGCCCCGGCCAGGGCCGCGAGCACGGACTCCGCGGTGCGCCGGCCCACACCGGGCACCTCGCAGATCTGCTCGACGCTCGCCGCGCGCAGCCGCTTGAGCGAGCCGAAGTGCTTCAGCAGTGCCTGCCGGCGGCTCTCGCCCAGGCCCGGGACGGAGTCCAGGGCACCGGCCTTCATCGACTTGGACCGCTTGCTGCGCTGGTAGGCGATGGCAAAGCGGTGCGCCTCGTCACGGACGCGCTGCAGCAGGTACAGACCTTCGCTGGTGCGCGGCAGGATGACCGGGTCGTCCTCGCCGGGCAGCCAGACCTCCTCCAGCCGCTTGGCGAGACCGCAGACGGCGACCTCCTCCACGCCCAGTTCCTCCAGGGCCCGCCGGGCCGCCGCGACCTGCGGCGCCCCGCCGTCGACGACGACCAGCTGGGGCGGGTAGGCGAACTTGCGGGGCCGGCCGGTCTCCGGGTCGATGGGGCCGCCCGCGACCTCGGGGCCGGCGCCGTCCTCCGCGCCCGCCCCGTCGCCGTTCCCGTCGACCCACTCGCCGGTGCGCTGCTTCTCCAGCAGGTAGCGGCGGAAACGCCGGGAGACCACCTCGTGCATGGAGCGGACGTCGTCCTGCCCGGCGAAGCTCTTGATCTGGAAGCGCCGGTACTCGCTCTTGCGGGCCAGACCGTCCTCGAAGACCACCATCGAGGCGACGACGTCGTCGCCCTGGAGGTGGGAGATGTCGAAGCACTCGATGCGCAGCGGCGCCGTGTCCAGACCCAGCGCCTCGGCGATCTCCTCCAGGGCGCGGGAGCGGGTGGTCAGGTCGGAGGCACGCCGGGTCTTGTGCAGCGCGAGCGCCTGCAGGGCGTTGCGCTGCACCGTGGCCATCAGGTCCTTCTTGTCGCCGCGCTGCGGGATGCGCAGGCTGACCTGGGAGCCGCGGCGCTCGCTGAGCCACTGCTGGACCGGCTCGTACGGCTCGGGCAGGGCGGGGACCAGCACCTCCTTGGGCACCGAGTCGCCCCGCTCCTCGCCGTACAGCTGCTGCAGGGCGTGCTCGACGAGCTCGGGGGTGCCGATCTCCTCGACCCGGTCGGTGACCCAGCCGCGCTGGCCGCGGACCCGGCCGTCGCGGACGTGGAAGATCTGGACCGCGGCCTCCAGCTCGTCCTCGGCGACGGCGATCAGATCGGCGTCCGTCGCGTCGGCCAGGACGACCGCGTTCTTCTCCATGGCGCGCCGCAGCGCCTCTATGTCGTCCCGCAGCCGGGCGGCCTTCTCGTACTCCATCGCGACCGCGGCGTCCTTCATCTGCTGCTCCAGGCGGCGCAGATACGTGCCGGTGCGGCCCGCCATGAAGTCGCAGAACTCCTCCGCGAGTTGGCGGTGCTCCTCGGGGGTGACCCGGCCGACGCAGGGCGCGGAGCACTTGCCGATGTAGCCGAGCAGGCAGGGCCGGCCGATCTGCGCGGAGCGCTTGAACACCCCGGAGGAGCAGGTGCGCACGGGGAAGACCCGCAGCAGCAGGTCGACGGTCTCGCGGATGGCCCAGGCGTGCGCGTAGGGGCCGAAGTAGCGCACCCCCTTGCGCTTGGGACCGCGCATGACCTGGACGCGGGGGAATTCCTCGTTCATGGTCACCGCGAGCGACGGATAGCTCTTGTCGTCGCGGTACTTGACGTTGAAGCGCGGGTCGAACTCCTTGATCCAGGAGTACTCCAGCTGCAGCGCCTCGACCTCGGTGGTCACCACCGTCCATTCCACGGAGGCGGCGGTGGTGACCATCGTGCGGGTGCGCTGGTGCAGGTTCGCGACGTCCTGGAAGTACGAGGAGAGCCGCTGACGCAGGCTCTTCGCCTTCCCGACGTAGATCACCCGGCCGTGCTGGTCCCGGAACTTGTACACCCCTGGGGACTCCGGGATCTCTCCCGGCCGGGGGCGGTAGCTGGAGGGGTCGGCCATGCCCCCACCCTACTGACTGGCGGTGACAATCCTGTCGCCTCAGACCGACGGACCGGCCACCAGCTTGCCCGCCTCGATCCGGATGCCGACGGACGGCAGCGGCCGGGCGGCGGGACCGTGTTCGACGGCGCCGGTGGCGGCGTTGAAACCGCTGCCGTGGCAGGGGCAGGAGAGGGTGGTGCCGCTCAGCTTGTTGCAGACGCAGCCCTGGTGCGTGCACACGGCGCTGTAGGCCTTGTAGACGCCCTTGGTGGGCTGGGCTACGACGACTTTGGCGTCCGTGTACAGCTTCGCGCCGCCGACGGGCACCTCGGAGGCGGCACCGAGTTCCACGGGGCTGGTCGGCCCGGTGGAGTCGGCGCCGTCCTCGGAGCCGCCGCCGCAGGCGGTGAGGCCCAGTCCCGCGACGCCGGCGACAGCGGCGCCCCTCAGCACGGTTCGGCGGCAGGGAGGAAATCCGGTGGTGTCAAGCATGGCAGCGCTCCGCTTCGGCACGTGGGGAAAAGTCGACCTTGGACGGATCTGACCTTACGTGCCGAAGCTCTGCGCAGCCCTGTCAGGCCTTGGCCGCCGCTTTCTTCCTGGTGGTGCTGGTCCGCTTGCGGGCGGCCGGCACCGGCGGGGCGTCGGAGATCCGCTCGGCACCCAGGATGTCCCGCAGGAACTTGCCGGTGTGGCTCGCTCCCACCCCCGCCACCTGCTCGGGCGTGCCTTCCGCGATCACCAGTCCGCCGCCGCTGCCGCCTTCGGGGCCCATGTCGATGACCCAGTCCGCGGTCTTGATCACATCGAGGTTGTGCTCGATGACGATCACGGTGTTGCCCTTCTCGACCAGTCCGGACAGCACCTTGATCAGCTTGCTGATGTCCTCGAAGTGCAGACCGGTGGTCGGCTCGTCCAGGACGTAGACCGTGCGACCGGTGGAGCGCTTCTGCAGTTCCGAGGCGAGCTTGACGCGCTGCGCCTCGCCACCGGAGAGCGTGGTCGCCGACTGGCCGAGCCGCACGTACCCCAGGCCGACCTCGGTGAGGGTCCGCAGATGCCGCGCGATGGTCGGCACCGCCTCGAAGAAGTCCAGCGCCTCGGAGATCGGCATGTCCAGGACCTCGGCGATGGACTTGCCCTTGTAGTGGACCTCCAGGGTCTCCCGGTTGTACCGGGCACCGTGGCAGACCTCGCACGGGACGTAGACGTCCGGGAGGAAGTTCATCTCGATCTTGATCGTGCCGTCGCCGGAGCAGTTCTCGCAGCGCCCGCCCTTGACGTTGAAGGAGAAGCGGCCCGGCAGATAGCCGCGCACCTTCGCCTCCATCGTCTCCGCGAAGAGCCGGCGGACGTGGTCGAAGACACCGGTGTACGTCGCCGGGTTGGAACGCGGCGTGCGGCCGATCGGCGACTGGTCGACATGGACCACCTTGTCGACGAGATCGTCGCCGTCGACCCGGGTGTGCCGGCCCGGGACGCCCCGGGCGCCGTTCAGTTCACGCGCCAGGTGGGTGTAGAGGATGTCGTTGACGAGGGTCGACTTCCCGGAGCCGGAGACACCGGTGACCGCGGTGAAGACACCCAGCGGGAAGGACACGTCGATGTCCCGCAGGTTGTTCTCCTTGGCGCCGCGCACCGTCAGCTGTCGGCCGGTCTCCAGCGGCCGCCGCACGGGCGGGATCGGGATCTGGCGCTTGCCGGCCAGATACTGGCCGGTCAGCGACTCCTCGTTGCGCAGCAGCTCCGCCAGGGAGCCGCTGTGCACCACCTTGCCACCGTGCTCACCCGCGCCGGGGCCGATGTCGACCACCCAGTCGGAGGTCTTGATGGTGTCCTCGTCGTGCTCGACCACGATCAGGGTGTTGCCGAGGTCGCGCAGCCGCACCAGCGTCTCGATGAGCCGGTGGTTGTCCCGCTGGTGCAGGCCGATCGACGGCTCGTCGAGCACATAGAGCACGCCGACCAGGCCGGAGCCGATCTGCGTGGCCAGCCGGATGCGCTGGGCCTCGCCACCGGACAGGGTGCCCGCGGCGCGGTTGAGCGAGAGGTAGTCCAGGCCGACGTCGACCAGGAAGCGCAGTCGCTCGTTGACCTCCTTCAGCACCCGCTCGGCGATGGTCTTCTCGCGCGCGCTCAGCCTCATCCCGCGCAGGAACTCCGCGCAGTCGCTGATCGACATCGCGGAGACGTCGGCGATCGACTTGTCCTGCACCGTGACGGCCAGCACGATCGGCTTGAGCCGGGTGCCCTGGCAGGTCGGGCAGGGCACCTCGCGCATGTAGCCCTCGAAGCGCTCGCGGCTGGAGTCGCTCTCGGACTCCGCGTGCCGGCGCCGCACGAAGGGGATCGCCCCTTCGAAGGCGGTGGTGTAGGAGCGCTCCCGGCCGTAGCGGTTGCGGTAACGCACCTCGATCTGCGTCCGGTGCCCGTTGAGCAGGGCCTTCTTCGCCCGCTGGGGCAGTCCGGCCCACGGGATGTCGGTGCGGAAGCCGAGTTCGTCGGCGAGCGCGCCGATCAGGCGCTGGAAGTAGTCCCGCGTGTGGCCGAGC
The DNA here is from genome assembly GCF_040644455.1 of Streptomyces sp. NPDC046977. Lineage (NCBI taxonomy): Bacteria > Bacillati > Actinomycetota > Actinomycetes > Kitasatosporales > Streptomycetaceae > Streptomyces > Streptomyces sp. NPDC046977. Next base: position 4,023 of record NZ_JBEYWO010000026.1, on the reverse strand, counting down.
GACCAGGGGGCGATGGCGCCCTCGTCGAGGGACTTGTCCTCGTCGGGGACGACCAGCTCCGGGTCGACCTCCATGCGGGTGCCGATGCCGGTGCACTCCGGGCAGGCGCCGAAGGGCGAGTTGAAGGAGAAGGAGCGCGGCTCCATCTCCTCGAAGGACAGGTCGTCGTACGGGCAGTACAGGTGCTCGGAGAACATCCGCTCCCGCTGCGGGTCGTCCTCGGGGAGGTCGACGAAGTCCAGGACGACCATGCCGCCGGACAGCCCGAGCGCGGTCTCGACCGAGTCGGTCAGCCGGCGCTTGGCGCTGTCCTTGACGGTGAGGCGGTCGACGACCACCTCGATGGTGTGCTTCTCCTGCTTCTTCAGCTTGGGCGGCTCGGTCAGCTGGACCGTGGCGCCGTCGACCCGGGCCCGGCTGTAGCCCTTGGTCTGCAGGTCCGCGAAGAGGTCGGCGAACTCGCCCTTGCGCTCGCGGACGAGCGGCGAGAGCACCTGGAAGCGGGAGCCCTCCTCCAGCTCGAGCACCCGGTCGACGATCGCCTGCGGCGACTGCCGGGAGATCGGGCGGCCGCACTCGGGGCAGTGCGGCTTGCCGATGCGGGCGAAGAGCAGGCGCAGGTAGTCGTAGACCTCGGTGATGGTGCCGACGGTCGAGCGCGGGTTGCGGGAGGTCGACTTCTGGTCGATCGAGACGGCCGGTGACAGGCCCTCGATGAAGTCGACGTCCGGCTTGTCCATCTGCCCCAGGAACTGCCGGGCGTAGGAGGAGAGCGACTCCACGTAGCGGCGCTGTCCCTCGGCGAAGATCGTGTCGAACGCCAGGGACGACTTCCCCGAGCCGGACAGGCCGGTGAAGACGATGAGCGAGTCCCGTGGGAGGTCGAGCGACACGTTCTTCAGGTTGTGCTCGCGAGCGCCACGGACGGTAAGTCGATCGGCCACGCCAGTGCGTACCTTTCATAGAACAGACAAGGGGCAAGCTCCAACGCCCCCAGACAGCCTAAACGGGGCGCCGACGGGATTTCTTCCGCTTGCGACGAGAACGAGCCTATAGCACGCACATTCGATTTACGGCCGCAGTGCGGCACCTTCACCCGATCGAGTGTCCCGCGCTAGCGTCTTCGGGACGATGTGGATCACCCGCACCCATCCTGCACCTCTGTGCGACAAGGAGGCCCCGTGTCTGTCCAACGACCCGACCCCGAGCACGATGCGGCAGAGCTGCGCCAAGCCACCGAACGGCTGATCGAGGCCGTCTCCGTGCTCGCGCCCACGAGCGTCGCCGAGCCGTCCCGCCTCCCCGGCTGGACCCGCGGCCACGTCCTGACCCACCTGGCCCGCAACGCCGACTCGCTGGTGAACCTGCTCATCTGGGCCCGCACCGGCGAGGAGGTCCCCCAGTACGCCAGCGGGGAGAGCCGGGACCGCGACATCGAGGCCGGCTCCGGCCGCCCGCTCACCGAGCAGCTGGACGACCTGCGCCGGTCCGCGGCCCGGCTCGCGGCCGCGATCGAGGAGACCCCGCCGCAGTGCTGGGCGTCCCAGGTGGTCATGCGCTCCGGCCACGTCATCGCCGCCGCCGAGATCCCCTACGCGCGCCTCATGGAGATCTACTTCCACCACGTCGACCTCGGCATCGGCTACACCTGCGAGCACCTCCCCCTGCCCTTCTCGGTCCGCGAGCTGGCCGCCGTCATCGACGACCTGTCCGGCCACGAGGGCGTCGCCGCCGTCCGCCTGCACGACACCGACAGCGGCGAGAAATGGGTGATCGGCGCCGCACTGGAGCCCGAACTGACGGTGAGCGGTGCCCGGCACGCCCTGCTGGGCTGGATCACCGGCCGTTCCGACGGCAAGGACCTCGGCGTTGAGCCGGACGTGCCCCTGCCCGTGCTGCCGCCACTAGGCTGAGGCCATGACGTACAGCGGCGAGGTCAGGGTGGGCGGCGCGCCCGACGTGCACGAACTCAAGGACCTCATCATCACCAAGGTCGCGGTCGGCCCGATGGACAACAACGCGTACGTGCTGCGCTGCCGCGCCACGGACGAGCAGTTGCTGATCGACGCGGCCGACGACGCGCGCACGCTGATCGAGGTGGCCGGCGACGACGGGCTCGCGTCCGTCGTCACCACGCACCGGCACGGCGACCACTGGCAGGCCCTGCAGGCCGTGGTGGAGGCGACCGGCGCCCGCACCTACGCCGGCCGGCACGACGCCGAGGGCATCCCGGTCCGCACCGACGTCCCCGTCGAGGACGGCGACACGATCAGCGTCGGCCGGGTCACGCTCACCGCCCGCCACCTGGTGGGCCACACCCCCGGCAGCATCGTCCTCATCTACGACGACCCACACGGCCACCCGCACGTCTTCACCGGCGACTGCCTGTTCCCGGGGGGCGTCGGCAACACCCACCGCAACCCCGACCACTTCACGAGCCTCTTCGAGGGCGTCAAGGCCAAGCTCTTCGACACCCTCCCCGACGAGACCTGGGTCTACCCCGGGCACGGCCGGGACACCACACTCGGCGACGAGCGGCCGCACCTCGCCGAATGGCGCGAACGCGGCTGGTGAACGCGGTTCGCGGGGGTGGTGCCACCGCATCGGCGGCGCCACCCCCGCGCACCCCGGTCGTTGGACCGGCGTGCGCACTACTGCCTCCGGCACTCCTGTTCCCATGACCCGGATCGCGGCGGCCTCGGCGGCCGGGACCGCGATCGAGTTCTACGACTTCTTCGCCTACGGCACGGCGGCCGCCCTCGTCCTGGGGCCGCTGTTCTTCCCCGCCTTCTCCCCCGTCGCCGGGACGCTCGCCGCGTTCGGCACCTTCGCCGTGGGCTTCGTCGCCCGGCCGCTGGGCTCGGTGCTGTTCGGCCACATCGGCGACCGCCTCGGGCGGCGTCCGGTGCTGATGGGCTCCCTGCTGCTGACCGGGGCCTCGACGACCGCCGTGGGCCTGGTGCCCTCCTACGACGCGATCGGGGCGGCCGCACCCGTGATCCTGGTGGCACTGCGGTTCCTCCAGGGGCTCGGGCTGGGCGGCGAGTGGGGCGGGGCGGTGCTGCTGGCCGCGGAGCACGCCCCCGCGCGGCGGCGCGGACTGTGGGCGAGCCTGCCGCAGACCGGTCCCGCGGTGGGCTTCGTGTTGGCGAACGGGATCGTGCTGGCGCTGTCGGCGGGGCTGAGCGACACCGCGTTCCGCTCCTGGGGGTGGCGTGTGCCGTTCTGGGCGGCGGGGGCTCTGGCGCTGGCCGGGCTCGCGCTGCGGGCCGCGCTCCCCGAGACCCCGCAGTTCGAGCGCGCCGCCGAGCGGGGCGAGCTGTCCCGGGTGCCGCTGGTGGAACTGCTGCGGGGCCACTGGCGGCTGCTGCTGCTCACTGCGGGCGCGATGGCCTGCGGCTACGCCGTCTTCTACACCGTGACGACCTGGTCGCTGGCGTACGCCACCGAACGGCTCGGCATGGACCGCACCGTGGTGCTCGGCTGCGTCCTGGCGGCCGTCGTGGTCAAGGGCGCGGCAACGCCCTGGGCGGGGCTGCTCGGCGACCGCTTCGGGCGGCGTCCCCTGGCGCTCGCGGGGACGGCCGCGATGGGGGTGGTGATCTTCCCCTACGCCTGGCTGCTGGGCACCGGCTCGCCGGCGGCGCTCGTCCTGGGCTCCGCCGCCCAGCTGCTGGCGTTCATCGCGGTCTTCGCGGTGCTGGGGGCGTATCTGCCCGAGCTGTACCCGCCGCATGTGCGCTGCACCGGCGCCTCGCTCGGCTACAACCTCGGCGGGATCCTGGGCGGCGCCCTCACCCCGGTCGCCGCGACCCGGCTGGCGGGCGACGGCGGCGGCGCGCCCTGGGCGGTGGCGGTCTACGTCGCGGCGGTCGCGCTGCTCAGCACGGTCTGCTTCGCGGCGCTGCCGGACCCGCGACGTGCGGTCGCGGCGACGCGGGTGGACGAGCGGACGGCGGCAACGGCGGCGGGGGGGGGGGGCCCGGCGCGGGGGGGCCCCCCCCGGGGGGGGGCCCCCGCGGG
>NZ_JBEYWO010000025.1:0-148706 GCF_040644455.1 Streptomyces sp. NPDC046977 | reverse complement strand
GCGCGAGGTGCTGGGCGGCTGGATCGCCGACGACGCGTGCTCGCCCGCGGACGCGCGGCGCGCGGCCGCCGGCCGCGGACCCCGCACGGGTTGAGCCCCCCTGCTGCCGGACCCGGGGCGGGGTCAGGCGTCGACGTGCCGTTCCTCGTCGCTGCGCAGGGGCTCCTGCGACTCGGCCTGCTTCCGGGACGCCCTCAGGCTCGTCACGGTGGTGACGGCGAGGACGAGGACGATGAAGCCGAGGGAGAACGGGATGCTGATCTCGGGCACGTGCACACCGGACTCGTGCAGCGCGTGCAGCACCAGCTTGACGCCGATGAAGCCGAGGATGACCGACAGGCCGTAGGACAGGTGCACCAGCTTCCTCAGCAGGCCGCCGATGAGGAAGTACAGCTGCCGAAGGCCCATCAGCGCGAACGCGTTCGCGGTGAAGACGATGTACGGGTCCTGGGTGAGGCCGAAGATCGCGGGGATGGAGTCCAGCGCGAACAGGACGTCGGTGGTGCCGATCGCCAGCATGACCACCAGCATCGGGGTCATGATCCGCTTGCCGTTCTTCTGGATGAACAGCTTGGTGCCGTGGTAGCGGTCGGCGACACCGAAGCGGCGTTCGGCGGCCTTGAGCAGCCGGTTCTCCTCGAACTCCTCGTCCTGCTCCCCGGCGCGGGCCTCCTGGATCAGCTTCCAGGCGGTCCAGATCAGGAAGGCGCCGAAGAGGTAGAAGATCCAGGCGAAGTTGGCGATGATCGCCGCTCCGGCGGCGATGAAGCCCGCGCGCAGCACCAGCGCGATCAGCACGCCGATCAGCAGGACGCGCTGCTGGTACTGGGTGGGCACCGAGAACTTCGCCATGATCAGGACGAAGACGAAGAGGTTGTCGACACTCAGCGACTTCTCGGTGATGAAACCGGCGAAGAACTCGCCCGCGGGCTGCCCCCCGGCGAAGAGCAGGAGGCCGAGGCCGAAGAGGGCGGCCAGGGTGATCCAGACGACGGTCCAGATCCCCGCCTCCTTGATCGACACGTCATGGGGCTTGCGCCCGATGAAGAAGTCGATGGCGATGAGGACGCTGAGACCGGCGATGGTCAGCACCCAGAGGTTCAAGGACACATCCATGCGATGCCTCCGGCAGATGGGCTGGCAATTGTCAGCGTGATCGCTGCCGGAGGTCTCCTCCACCCGGGCACCTCGCGCTCGGGCCGGTGCCCCGGGGCTGTTCTTTCCCGTGCTGACGGGTGCACCGCGTCAGGAGTACTCCCCTCCGCGTAAAGAACAGTACATGAAATCCCAAGGAAAGGTAAAGATAGTAAAGTGATGGTCAATCAGGTGGGTGGGGAGGGGCGCTGCCGGGGACCGGTGACCGGCCGCCCCGGCGGGAGGCCGGCCGCTCAGCGGCGGCCCCGGTCGTAGGTCTGCCGGGCCGCCGCGACCTGGCGCAGGACTCTCGGCACCACCTGGCTGCCGGGCGGGGCCAGCGGGGGTTCGTACGTCCAGGCGTGGCCGACCCACGGGTCGGCCAGATGGTCGTCGGGCACCGGCGTCAGCCGCAGCAGCGAGGGCCACAGGGGATCCAGGACGGGGCCGTACTCCCGGGCGTCCTCACGGTCGGCGACCAGCAGGAGGTGGACGCCGACCCGGGGACCCTCGTCGGCCAGGTAGCGCAGCTGGGTGAGGGTCCGGTCGTCGAAGCCGTACGGGAAGTCGTTGACGACCAGCAGCTGCCGGGCCGGATCAAGACCGGCCGGCAGGCGCACCGGGCCGCCCGCGTCCAGCGCCATCTGCACCAGGTCGACGCGCTGCGTCAGCCGGGCGAGCAGCGCGGCGACCCCGGCGGCTCCGGTGGCGGGCCGTTCGCGCAGCGCGCCGGAGTCGGTGAAGGGGGCCAGCGCCCGGGCGGCCGATCCGGCCGGGTCCACCACATGGACGGCGAACTCACCCACCGGATGGGAGGCGAGCAGCCGCGCGGCGAGGGCGACAGCCACGTCCACGGCCGTACGGCGCTCCTGCGCGCTGTCGACCCACAGGCCCCGCTCCAGCGGGAGCCGCACCAGCATGGGGATGCGCAGCTCGGGCCGCTCGGGCAGATGCAGGTCGCCGAGGCGGACCGCGATGGGGGGCTCGGTGGGCGTCGTCCAGCCGTGCCACACCGGGCTCTCCCAGCCCGCGAAGGGCGGCGGGAGGGCGGGCTCGACCACGTCGCGTTCCGCGGCCAGTTGGGCCAGGTCCCCGTCCAGGACGGCGCGGGCCCGGTCGACCAGTTCGGCCTGGCGGGCCCTGGCCTGGTCGCGGGCGGCCTCGGCGGCGGGGCCGACGCGGGTGCGCGGATCGGCGAGGACGGCGTCGAGCTCCTGGTCGAGCCGGGTCTCGGCGAAGTCGACGGCGCTGCGGTAGGCGGCGATCGCGCGGGCCAAGTCCTCGAACATGCCCCAGACCTGGTTGTACAGGCGCTCCTCCATCGTCCAGCCGGCGGCGTCGCCCGCGACGGGTGCCGGGGGCGTCGTGGCGGCGGACGGAGGTGTCGGCGGCACCGGGGGCACGGGCGGCGGAGCCGTGCTCGCCGCGGTGTGCCGGGCCGCGGCAGGGCCGTCCGGCCGGGGCCGGTCCCTGGGCGGGACGCGGTCCTGGGGCTGCGGCGGGACGGACGCGGCTGCGGGCACGTCGGCCGGCGCGGTCAGGGCGGCGGTCAGACGGTCCGCGTCGGTCGCGGTGAGCCCCTGGTCGCGGAGGAGTTCGGGGAGCCCACCCGCATAGCCCTGGCCGAGAGCACGGACTTTCCAGGCGCCCTGGCGGCGGTACAGCTCCAGGGCGACGATGGCGGACTCGCTGCCGAGCCCGGTGACGGTGAAGCTCGCGATCTCGGCGCCGCCGGGGGCGAGGAGGGCGAGGTGGGGCGCGGCGCAGGCCCCGAACCGGGTCGGCACGCCCGGCACGGCGGGCAGCGCCAGCAGGATGTGCACCCGCTCCACGGCCGCCGGGACCGCGTCCAGGTCGGCGGTGAGCCGCTGCTCGGCGCCCGGGCCGGAGGATATCGCGATGCCCGGCAGGGCACCGGAGCCGGGCAGGGCGACGCTTTCGGGCCCGCTCACCCTGCCCTGCCCGTCGCCCAGGGAGACACCGGGCACCACCGCCGTGCCCGCCGACACCCGGATCTCGACCCGGGTGCCGGGGAGCGGATGGTTCTGTCCGTGGACCAGTTCGGCGGTCATGCCCGAGCCCCCTTGTGCCTGCTGTGCTCTGCCCGGCTAGAGCGCCGGCAGGATCGCCGGGATGAGGTCCTGGAAGGTGCGGCCGTTGGCCGGGGTGCCGATGGCGGTCATCGACCAGGCCGCGCCGCTGCGCTGCACCTTCGCCATGATCTGCGCGGTGTAGGCGCCGCCACCGGTGAGGGTGTAGCGGGCCAGCTCCTGCCCGTTGGTCTCGTCGACCAGCCGGCAGAAGGCGTTCTGCACCTCCTGGAAGCTCTGCCCGGTGAAGGAGTTGACCGTGAAGACGATCTGGTCGACGTGCACGGGCACCCGCGCCAGGTCGACCAGGATGGACTCGTCGTCGCCTCCCTGGCCGGCGCCGCCGACCAGGTTGTCGCCGGTGTGCCGGACCGAGCCGTCGTCGCTGACGAGGTGCCGGAAGAACACCACGTCCACCGGCTGCTTGTCGGCGAAGAGCACGGCGGAGGCGTCGAGGTCGATCTCCCGGGTGCGGGAGCCGAACAGGCCGCGGCGCGGGGCCGCCTGCCAGCCGAGCCCCATGCGCACCGACGTGAGGGTCCCCCCGTCCGTCTTCTGCAGGCTGATCTTCTGACCCTTGGTCATGTTGACCGTCACGCGCAGTCCCCTCTCACCCAGTGTGCCGACGTACGGTTGCTCCGCACCCTATGGGTAGACGCGCGCCCGGCGCACCGCGGTTCGGCAACCGCGGTGCGCGAGGGGAAAAGGCGTCAGGCCACACCGGCCTCCCGCATCTGCCGCAGCTCCTTCTTCAACTCGCCCACCTCGTCGCGCAGTCGGGCCGCGACCTCGAACTGCAGGTCCGCGGCGGCCGTGTGCATCTGGTCGGTCAGCTCACCGATGAGCTCGGCCAGTTCGGCCGCCGGCAGGCTCTTGTCGGCGCGCTTGCCACCGGCCTTGCCGGACAGCCCCGGAACGGGCGCCTTGCCGCGCGAGCGCTGCCGGCCGGAGCCCAGCAGCTCCTCGGTGTCGGCGTCCTCGCGGGCGAAGGAGTCCATGATGCCGGCGATCTTCTTGCGCAGCGGCTGCGGGTCGATGCCCCGCTCCTCGTTGTACGCGATCTGCTTGGCCCGGCGCCGGTTGGTCTCGTCGATGGCCTTCTCCATGGCCGGGGTGATCTTGTCGGCGTACATGTGCACCTGGCCCGAGACATTGCGGGCCGCGCGGCCGATGGTCTGGATCAGCGAGGTGCCCGACCGCAGGAAGCCCTCCTTGTCCGCGTCGAGGATCGCCACCAGCGACACCTCGGGCAGGTCCAGACCCTCGCGCAGCAGGTTGATGCCGACCAGGACGTCGAACTCGCCCGCGCGCAGCTCGCGCAGGAGCTCCACACGGCGCAGGGTGTCGATGTCGCTGTGCAGATAGCGCACCTGGATGCCGAGTTCCAGCATGTAGTCGGTGAGGTCCTCGGACATCTTCTTGGTGAGGGTGGTGACCAGGACGCGCTCGTCGCGCTCGGCGCGCACCCGGATCTCGTGCACCAGGTCGTCGATCTGCCCCTTGGTGGGCTTGACGATCACCTCGGGGTCGACCAGGCCGGTCGGGCGGATGATCTGCTCGACGACGCCCTCGCCGCGGGACAGCTCGTACGGGCCCGGGGTGGCCGACAGGTAGACGGTCTGGCCGACGCGCCCGAGAAACTCCTCCCACTTCAGCGGGCGGTTGTCGAGCGCGGAGGGCAGCCGGAAGCCGTGGTCGACCAGGGTGCGCTTGCGGGAGGCGTCGCCCTCGTACATGGCGCCGATCTGCGGCACGGTGACGTGCGACTCGTCGATGACGAGCAGGAAGTCCTCGGGGAAGTAGTCGATGAGGGTGTCGGGCGCCGAACCCGTCTCGCGGCCGTCGATGTGCCGCGAGTAGTTCTCGATGCCGGAGCAGGTGCCGATCTGCCGCATCATCTCGATGTCGTACGTGGTGCGCATCCGCAGCCGCTGGGCCTCCAGCAGCTTGCCCTGCTTCTCCATGACCGCCAGCTGCTCGCCGAGTTCCTTCTCGATGCCGGCGATGGCGCGCTCCATGCGCTCGGGACCGGCGACGTAGTGGGTGGCCGGGAAGACGTACATCTGCTCGTCCTCGGTGATGATCTCGCCGGTGAGCGGGTGCAGCGTGTACAGGGCCTCGATCTCGTCGCCGAACATCTCGATGCGGACGGCGAGCTCCTCGTAGACCGGGAAGATCTCGATGGTGTCGCCGCGCACGCGGAAGGTGCCGCGGGCGAACGCCACGTCGTTGCGCGCGTACTGGATGTCGACGAACTTGCGCAGCAGCGCGTCGCGGTCGATCTCCTGGCCGACCCGGAGGCGGACCATGCGGTCGATGTACTCCTGGGGCGTGCCGAGGCCGTAGATGCAGGACACCGAGGCGACCACGACGACGTCCCTGCGGGTCAGCAGGGAATTGGTCGCCGAATGGCGCAGCCGCTCGACCTCCTCGTTGATGGAGGAGTCCTTCTCGATGTAGGTGTCCGTCTGCGGGACGTACGCCTCGGGCTGGTAGTAGTCGTAGTACGACACGAAGTACTCGACCGCGTTGTTCGGCAGCAGTTCGCGGAATTCGTTGGCGAGCTGGGCGGCCAGGGTCTTGTTGGGCGCCATGACCAGGGTCGGACGCTGCAGCCGCTCGATCATCCAGGCCGTGCTGGCCGACTTTCCCGTGCCGGTGGCGCCGAGCAGGACGACGTCGTTCTCGCCGGCGCGGATGCGCCGCTCGAGGTCGTCGATGGCCGCCGGCTGGTCGCCGCTGGGCTGGAAGGGGCTGACGACCTCGAAGGGCGCCACACTGCGTTCGATGTCTGATACGGGCCGCATGGGTCCACGGTACGACCCCCCACTGACAACCGGGCCCGCGCCGGTCGCGGAGCGGACCGTGGCACGCGTCCGGCACCGGGGGCCACCTTGCCGGAAATCCCGCCGACAATTTCCGCCGATCGATTATCAGAAACACTCACCGGCGATCACAGAAAGGAAATGCGGGGATTTCGCACATGCCGCCGAAAAGCCCCGAACGAATGACCCGGCGCCGATAGCCTCTCCGGCATGAAACGCCGTACGACCGTTCTGATCGCCGGCCTCGCGGCGGCCTGCGTGGCCGCGGGGGCCGCCCACCTATTCCGGGGTGCGGCACCCGACAGGACCGGCGGCGCGACGGAACCGGTCAAGGCGGCGCACGTGACGTTCCTGCCGTACGTGGACGCGTCGCAGACCTCGGTCTACAACATGGCGGCGGCCGTCCGGCACAGCGGCGTGGACGGCTTCACGCTCGGCTTCGTCACCGCGCGCGGCGGATGCGCGCCTGCCTGGGACGGCCGCGACGGGATCGACCACGGCCCCCTGGCGACCCGCCTTGCCGCCCTGCGCGCCGCGGGCGGCACCCTGCGGGTGTCCTTCGGCGGTGCGGACGGCACGGAACTGGCGAGCGCCTGCGGCAGCACCGGCGAACTGGCCGCCGCGTACGCCTCGGTGATCGACCGGTACGACCTGACCCGGGTGGACTTCGACATCGAGGGCGCCGCCCTGGCCGACGCCTCCGCCACCACGCGCCGGGCGCGCGCCGTCGCCCGGTTGCAGGGGCGGGCCAAGGCCGCCGGCCGCCCCCTCACGGTCTCGTTCACGCTGCCCGCCATGCCCTCGGGCCTCGCGGACGGGGCCGACGCGGTGGTGGCCGCGGCCGCGCGCGAGGGCGTGGACGTCGGCGCCGTCAACATCATGGCGATGGACTACGGGCCCGAGTACACCGGGGACATGGGCGCCTACGCGATCCGCGCCGCCACCGCCGCCCAAGCGCAGGTCAAGTCGCTGCTGGGCCTGTCGGACGCCGACGCCTGGCGGACCCTGGAGGTGACCCCGATGATCGGCGTCAACGACATCGAGGGCGAGGTCTTCACCCTCCAGGACGCCGCCCAACTGTCCGCGTTCGCACGGCGGAAGGGACTGGGCGGGCTGTCCATGTGGTCCGCCGACCGCGACCGCGGGTGCGCGGCCGCGGCGGGCGGCACCATGGAGGCCGTCTCCGACCGCTGCAGTGGTGTCGGACAGCGCTCAATGGCGTTCGCCCGGGCGCTCGCGCACCCGGGAGGCATGGGCGGCGCGTGAGGCGGGGGCCGGGGCCGGACGGCCGGGCCGCGCCGCAGTGGGCCCGTCGGGCCGGTCGCCCCGGTCGGGGACGTAAGGGTCGGGGGCGGGCGGGTCCAGCGCCACGACCACGCCCGCCAGGAGGAGGAACACCACCGGCCCGATCAGCACCGGGGCGAGCGCGGCGGGACCCGCCCCGCCCGGCTCCCGGGGGCCGTTCAGCAGGTGCACGGTCACCGACGCCATGCCGATGTAGTGCATGCAGGTCATGGCGAGCCCGAGGATCAGGCTCGCGACGAGCCCCCCGTACAGGCCGCGGATGGTCACCGCGCACCACAGGGCGACCGTCGCGGCGACCACCGCGACGCCGACGGCCAGGGCCACCGTCGGCGTGGAGTACTCCAGCGCGGCGTGGAGCCGCATGCCCCGCATGCCCAGGTAGTGCATGCCGGCGATGCCCAGGCCCATGACGACGCCGCCCGCCAGGAGCACGGGAACGGCGCGGCCCAAATACCCGACGGCGAGGACCCCGACGCCGACGACGAGCACGGCGAGCAGCAGGCTCGCGAACGTCGTCACCAGGTCGTAGGAGACGGGTACCCCGCCGATGGTGAAGCCCATCATCGCGATGAAGTGCATGGTCCAGATGCCCGAGCCGATGGCCGCGGCCCCGAGCGCGAGCCAGCCGGCCCGCCGCGAGGGGTGCATCGCCAGTGCGCGTGTGATGCAGCGCAGCCCGAGACCCGCGCCCAGACAGGCCATCACGTAGCCCGCCAGCGGAGTGGCCCACCCGTAGGTGAACCCGTTGACCGTTCCGTACGTGCCGCCCACGGCACCCTCCCCCTTGCCGGCTGGCCCCCGTGCTTCGGTCCGCGCGGCACTCACGGTAGGTCACGGACGGTGTCCGCGCTGCCACGTCGCGCGGACTTCATCGCGCCGAAACCCCACGGTCACCCCGCCCGCCTCAGATCGCCCCCGGAAGCGCCGTGATCCGCTCCAGCGGCCCGTACGGACCGCCTTCCAGCGCGGCCCGCAGGGCGGCGACCACCTCGCCCGGGGCGCGCGCGAGCGCGGCCGGGGCCACCCGCAGCACCCGCAGGCCCAGCGCCTCCCACCGGGCCCGCCCGCCGCCGGGGCCGAGGTCGAGCACGAGACCGTCGCGTGCCCAATAGGCGTCCGGCGAGCCGAGGAAGGCGCCGTCCAGGTGGAGCGTGGGACGCCACAGCGGCTGCCGCAGACCGGACCTGGCCACCAGGGCGCGCGCCAGGGGACCCACGGCGGGGGCGGGTGCCCGGGTCTCCGTCGCGAGCGACTCCAGGAGCGCGGCCACGGCCGGACGGCGGCCCAGCACCGCCGCGCCCAGTTCGGCGGCCACTATGCCCGCCGGTACGCCCATCACCACGACCAGTTCCTGCACGACGTCGCGTGCCCACTCCGGGTCGATGGACTCCCGCAGTCCGTCGGCCGCCGCCCGCACCACGGGGGCCAGGGGCACGCCGTCCACGAGATCGGGCGCCGGCAGCGCCCGTGCGTGATGGACCCGTACCCAGGTGTGGGTGCGGATGCGCCGGTCACTGGGCACGAGGACGTCGACCACCGGAAGCCCCGGCGGGAACGCCGCGGCGGCGACCCCGTGCAGCCGCAGCGCCGCCGCCCCGGTGATCATGGCGCGGGTCAGCGGGTGCCCGGCGAACGCCAGGGCCGCCCGGCACCGCTGGGCGGCGCTGAGAGGACCGGAGTGCAGCACCGCGACCCGGGGCAGCGGCCGCTGCCACCTGCCGCCGGGGCGGCAGCGCTCACGCACCAGGCGCTGCGGCACGCCGGCTTCGGCGAGCTGGGCGACGGTGGCCACCCGGTCCTGCTCGCGGGCGAGTTTGCGGAGGGCCGCGGAGTAGTCGTTACGCGTCATGCGAGCCCCATCCCCCACTGTGGTCACTCGACTACCTGCTGTGACAGACCTGTCGAGAACCGCCACCCTCGCGAGTGGCCGCGCGGCGCGGAGTTGCCGACGCCGGTGCCGCCTCCTCCGGGGCGCCGGCAACGGTCCGCGGCCCGTTGTCGGTGCCCCCGCCTAGGCTGGTGGACGTGACGAATCCCGAGACCCCGACCCGCACGGTGGCCTGGACGGTGGCGGACACCGCCGTCGGGCCGCTGCTGCTGGCCGCCACCGAGAAGGGCCTGGTCCACGTCGTCTTCCGGGCCGACGAGGCGACCACCGCCGCCGCTCTGGAACGGCTCGCGTCCCGGCTCGGCGCCACGCCCGAGCATTTGCCCGGCGGCCCGGCGGGCGACCGGCTGCGCGAGGCCGTGGAGCAGGTCGAGGCCTACTTCCGGGGCACCCTGCGGGCGTTCACCCTCGAACTGGACTGGTCGCTGAGCGCCGGCTTCCACCGCACCGTGCTGCGCGAACTGGCGGGAGGCGTGCCGTTCGGCAGCGTCGTCGGCTACCAGGACCTGGCCAACCGCGTCGGGGAGCCCGGCGCGGCCCGCGCGGTCGGGGTGGCCATGGGCTCCAACCCGCTGCCGGTCGTCGTCCCCTGCCATCGCGTGCTGGAGAGCGACGGCGGGATCGGGGGCTTCGGCGGCGGCCTGCGGATGCTGGACATCAAGCGCTCGCTGCTGGCGAGAGAGGGCGTCCTGCCCGAGCCGCTGTTCTGACGGGCGCGCGACGGACAGGCCGGTTCGGCAGTTCGACAGTTCGGCAGGAGGGGGACGGCAGCATGGACACGCACGAGAGGGAACCCTTCCGCGTCGAGCAGGGGGCACCCGGTTCGCCGGTGCTGCTGCACGTACCGCACGGCGCCCGCGCGGTGCCCGCCCAGGTCCGTGAGCGCATCCTGCTCGACGACGCCCAACTGGCGGCGGAACTCGACCGCATGACGGACTCCCACACCGCCCTCCTGGCAGCGCGGGCCGCCGCCGGGACCGGTGCCTGGCGCTTCGTCAACCACTTGTCCCGGCTGGTCGTCGATCCCGAGCGGTTCCCGGACGAACGCGAGGAGATGCGCGCCGTCGGCATGGGCGCGGTCTACACCCGCACCTCCCAGCAGGCGCCACTGCGCGAGGACGACGCCTTACACGAACAGGTGCTGCTGGACACCTGGTTCCACCCCTACGCCGCGGCGATGACCGCCGCCGTGCAGGACCGGCTGGACGCCGCGGGCCGGGCCGTCGTCATCGACGTGCACTCCTACCCGAGCGCACCGCTGCCCTACGAGCTGCACGGCGACGGGCCCCGGCCCGCGGTGTGCCTGGGCACCGACGCCTTCCACACCCCGCCGTGGCTGACGGCCGCAGCGCGCGAGGCGTTCGCCGACTGCGGTGACGTCGGGCTGGACTCGCCGTTCTCCGGCACCTATGTGCCGTTGAAGCACTACCGGGAAACGCCCGGGGTGTCCGCGCTGATGGTCGAGATCCGGCGGGACGTCTACATGGAGGAGCCCGGCGGCGCTCCTCATGCCGGACTCGACCGGGTCGCCGGGGCCCTGACCGCGCTGATATCCGCGATCGAGGCGGACACCGCCGGGTGACCTCGCCTCGGGGAGCCGTGCCGGAGCCCCGGAGCCGGGGCCCGGCGGCGGTCCCCGCTCCGCTCAGGCGGAGTCGGGGAACCGGGCTGCCTGCAGATAGTCCGGCTTGGGGTCGAGGGCCGCGGCGAGCCGGAAATGCCGTCGAGCCTCACCGTCGCGGCCCGCCCGCTCCAGGGTGCGGCCGAGCGCGAAGTGCGCGAACGCGTTGTCCGGCTCGCGCTCCAGGACCACCTGGAACTCCAGCTCGGCCGGGCGCAGCTGGGCGGCCAGGAAGAACGCCCGCGCCCTCAGCAGACGGGCGGCGGTGTTCTCCGGGTGCACGGCGATGACCGAGTCCAGCAGCTTGACCGCCCCGCGCGCGTCCCGCGCCTCCAGGAGCTTCTCCGCCGCGCGGAAGTCGATCACGTGGTTCTCGGGGCTCTGCTCGGGCACAGCCGCCTCCTTCCCCGGGCATTCAATGGCTCACAACTACCCAACATCACCACTCGCATATGCATTCCCCCCCAGGATCCGGCACGACCCCGCGGCGCCGGCGGCTCACGCATCCTCCGCGAGCGGGTGTCCCTTCTCCAGCGCCGCGGGCTCCACCGGTTGCTGCGGCACCTCCAGCGCCGCCGGGGCGACCCCGCCGGCCTCGGCGGCCGGCGCGGCGGGCGTGTCCGGCGCGGCGGGCACGGCAGTCTCCTGCGGCCGCGGCTGGTCGGCACCCGACGCGCGCTCGAAGAACCGCAGCATCTCCACCGGGAAGGGCATGACCAGCGTGGAGTTCTTCTCCGCCGCCACCTCCACGACGGTCTGCAGCAGCCGCAGCTGCATCGCTGCGGGCGTCCGGTCCATCGCCTGCGCCGCCTGGGCGAGCTTCTCCGAAGCCTGGAGTTCACCGTCGGCGGTGATAATGCGGGCACGCCGCTCCCGGTCGGCCTCGGCCTGCCGGGCCATGGACCGCTTCATCGACTCCGGCAGGGCCACGTCCTTGATCTCCACCCGGTCGATGTGGATGCCCCATTCGACGGCGGGGGTGGCCAGCAGCAGTTCCAGACCCTCGTGAATCGCCTCGCGGCCCGACAGCAGGTCGTCCAGCTCGCTCTTGCCGATCACCGACCGCAGCGAGGTCTGCGCGACCTGCAACATCGCGAACTGGTAGTTCTGCACATGCACCGTCGCCTTGACCGGGTCCACGACCCGGAAGTACAGCACCGCGTCCACCCGCACCGACACGTTGTCCCGGGTGATGCCCTCCTGCGAGGGCACCGGCATGGTGACCACCTGCATGTTGACCTTGGTCATCCGGTCGACCAGCGGCACGAGCATGCGCGGCCCCGGCTGCTTGGGCTTCTCCCGCACCCGCCCCAGGCGGTAGACCACACCCCGCTCGTACTGCTTGATCACGCGGAACCCGCTCTTGAGCCCCACCAGGACCAGCACCACGGCAATCACCGTGAGCACGGCCGAAACGCCTTCCATCCCCGTCCCCTTCCGTCCACGAGTGCAGCGAAGCTACTGCTCTTCGGACGCCGCCGGAGGGGGTGCCGGATCAGCTTTTGACGATGTTTTGAGGTTGGTGACGCAACTGCTCCCACAGCCGCCGGACCTGAGGCTCCAGCGCCTCCAGCGGGCCGTCGTTGTCGATCACCACATCGGCGATCGCCAGCCGCTCCTCGCGGTCCGCCTGGGCCGCCATGCGCGCCCGCGCCTCGTCCTCGGTCATCCCGCGCAGCCGCACCAGCCGGTCCACCTGCGTGTCCGGGGCGGCGTCCACGACCACGACCACGTCGTACAGCGGGGCCAGCTTGTTCTCCGCCAGCAGGGGCACGTCGTTGACCACGACGTCCCCGGGCCCGGCACTCGCCTCCAGCGCGGCCGACCGCTCCCGGACCAGGGGATGCACGATCGCGTTGAGCGCCCGCAGCCGCTCGGGGTCGGAGAAGACAATGGCACCGAGACCGGGCCGGTCCAGGCCGCCGTCCGCGGTCAGCACGCCCTCGCCGAACTCGGCGACGACCGCCGCCAGACCGGGCGTTCCCGGCTCCACGACCTCCCGCGCGATGCGATCGGCGTCGATCAGCACCGCCCCGTACGAGGACAGCAGCCGCGACACCTCGCTCTTGCCCGCCCCGATCCCGCCCGTCAGCCCCACAGTGACCATGGCGCGAGACTACCGCCGCCCCCCGCCCCGGACGAGCCGGGTCCGGGCAGCGCCCGGTCGCCGACCACCGGTCAGGCGCCGTCGTCCTCGCGGTCGGCCAGGAAGCGCTCGAACTCCGCCGCCAGATCGTCCGCCGACGGCAGGTCCACCGGCTCGGCGATGAGGTTGTCCCGCGTCTGTCCGCCGGCCAGCGCGTCGTACTGGTTCTCCAGCCCGCGCACGACCGACACCAACTCCGCGTCGCCCTCCTCGACCTGGCGGTCGATCTCCGCCCGGACGGTGTGCGACTCGGTCCGCAGCGCGTGCGCCACCTGCGGCAGCACCAGCCCTGTCGCCGCCGTCAGCGTCTCGACCACCGCCAGCGCCGAGTCCGGGTACCCGGAACGCGCCAGGTAGTGCGGCACATGCGCGGCGATGCCCAGCACGTCACGGCCGGACTCCGCGAGCCGCAGCTCGATCAGCGACTCCGCGCTGCCCGGCACCTGCGCCTCGTCGAACCAGCTGCGGTGACCCGGCATCAGGTCCAGCCGGTTGCCGTGCGGCGTCAGCCCCACCGGCCGGGTGTGCGGGACACCCATCGGGATGCCGTGGAAGTTGAACGCCAGCCGCACCCCCAGCCGCTCCACGATCTGCACGACCGCTGCCGCGAACCGCTCCCACTCCACGTCCGGCTCCTGGCCCGACAGCAGCAGGAAGGGGGCACCCGTGCTGTCGCGCACCAGCCGCAGCGCGATCTCCGGCGCGTCGTACGCCGTCCAGTGATCGCGCTTGAACGTCATCAGCGGACGCCGGGCCCGGTAGTCCACCAGCCGGTCGGCGTCGAAACGCGCCACCACCCGGTGCTCCTGGCGCTCCAGCAGCTCCTCGACGACCTGGGCGCCGGTCTCCCCTGCGTCGATGTACCCGTCGAAGTGGTACAGCAGCACGGGCCCGGTCTCGCCGAACGCCTCGTCGACGGCCTCTGCCCCGCCCGGCTCGTATGCGTACAGCCCCTGGGGATCCAGCACCGTGCACCCTTCTTTCGTTCTGATCAACTTCTGTTCCAACGAAGGACGAACCCCCCGCATTCCCACGAACGCGCCCCGGAACGCGGAACGACCCGCTCCCCCAGAGGGGAACGGGCCGTTCCGATGTACCCGGGGCCGGAGCCCCCGCGATCAGCTCTGGCCGCCGGCCAGCTTCTCGCGGAGCGCGGCGAGCGCCTCGTCCGACGCGAGCGCGCCCGAGGTGTCGCCGGACTCCGAGGAGTACGAGCCACCGGCGGGGCCGGCCGCCGGAGCGGCCTGGCCGGCCTCGGCCGCAGCCTCGGCGTCGGCCTCGCGGGACTTGATGACCTGGGCCTGGTGCTGCTCGAAGCGGGACTGCGCCTCGGCGTACTGGTGCTCCCACGCCTCCCGCTGGGTCTCGTAGCCCTCGAGCCAGTCGTTGGCCTCGGGGTCGAAGCCCTCGGGGTAGATGTAGTTGCCCTGGTCGTCGTAGGACGCGGCCATGCCGTACAGGGTCGGGTCGAACTCGACCGAGGCCGGGTCGGCACCGAAGGACTCGTTGGCCTGCTTCAGCGAGAGGCTGATGCGACGGCGCTCGAGGTCGATGTCGATGACCTTGACGAAGATCTCGTCGTTGACCTGGACGACCTGCTCCGGGATCTCCACGTGGCGCTCGGCCAGCTCGGAGATGTGGACCAGACCCTCGATGCCCTCGTCCACGCGGACGAACGCACCGAACGGCACCAGCTTGGTGACCTTGCCGGGGACGACCTGGCCGATCTGGTGCGTACGGGCGAACTGCTGCCACGGGTCTTCCTGGGTCGCCTTCAGCGACAGGGAGACACGCTCGCGGTCCATGTCGACGTCCAGGACCTCGACCGTGACCTCCTGGCCGACCTCGACGACCTCGGAGGGGTGGTCGATGTGCTTCCAGGACAGCTCGGAGACGTGCACGAGGCCGTCCACGCCACCCAGGTCCACGAAGGCACCGAAGTTGACGATGGAGGAGACGACGCCGGAGCGCACCTGACCCTTCTGCAGGGTGGTGAGGAAGGTCTGGCGGACCTCGCTCTGGGTCTGCTCCAGCCAGGCGCGGCGGGACAGGACCACGTTGTTGCGGTTCTTGTCCAGCTCGATGATCTTGGCCTCGAGCTCCTTGCCGACGTACGGCTGGAGGTCGCGGACACGGCGCATCTCGACCAGCGACGCAGGGAGGAAGCCCCGGAGGCCGATGTCGAGGATGAGACCACCCTTGACGACCTCGATGACGGTACCGGTGACGATGCCGTCCTCTTCCTTGATCTTCTCGATCGTGCCCCAGGCGCGCTCGTACTGGGCGCGCTTCTTGGACAGGATCAGGCGACCCTCCTTGTCCTCCTTCTGGAGGACCAGGGCCTCGATCTCGTCGCCCACGGCGACGACCTCGTTGGGGTCGACGTCGTGCTTGATCGAAAGCTCACGCGAAGGGATGACACCCTCGGTCTTGTAACCGATGTCGAGGAGGACCTCGTCACGGTCGACCTTCACGATGACGCCGTCGACGATGTCGCCGTCGTTGAAGTACTTGATCGTTTCGTCGATCGCGGCGAGGAAGGCTTCCTCGGAACCGATGTCGTTGACCGCCACCTGCGGGGTGGTACGAGGGGCCTGGGCCTCGGTGCTGCTCGTCATTAGGAAAAGGGCTCCGGTACGGACATGAAGTCGTAGGTACTGCTACGCCGTAAGCCCGTTTCGCTCCTGCCGATTCCGGACAGCCCACAAGGCCGAGAGGTTTACAACAGATGTGAGCGCAGCCTGCTCCGTCCGAGGCGCGCAGGCTCGCAGCGCAACTTGTAGCATACGGGGGCAGCCGGGCACGGTCAATGCGCGAAGAGCACACCACGGGCGGAACACCCCGTACCGGGCACTGACGCAAACACGTGCTGCGGCGCCACCACAGCCACAGGTCACCACAGAGGGTACGACGACCACCGCGATGATCCAAGCACCGCCCCCCCAGCCCTTGCCCGAAGAAGCCGAGGCCACCCGCCGTACCGCGGGCACCACGGAGAGCAGCCGCGCCAACCGCGGCTGGTGGGACCGCAACGCCGACGAGTACCAGACCGACCACGGCGAGTTCCTCGGCGACGCCGAATTCGTCTGGGGACCCGAGGGGCTGAACGAGGAGGACGCCCGGATTCTCGGGCCCGC
Source organism: Streptomyces sp. NPDC046977 (assembly GCF_040644455.1). NCBI lineage: Bacteria > Bacillati > Actinomycetota > Actinomycetes > Kitasatosporales > Streptomycetaceae > Streptomyces > Streptomyces sp. NPDC046977. The sequence continues at coordinate 132,560 of NZ_JBEYWO010000025.1, read as the reverse complement.
CGAACGGCTCGCCGGCACCGCCGTCCTCGAGATCGGCGCCGGCGCCGCCCAGTGCTCCCGCTGGCTCGCCGCCCAGGGCGCCCGCCCCGTCGCCCTCGACCTCTCCCACCGCCAGCTCCAGCACGCCCGCCGCATCGACCAGCACGCCACGGGAAGCCCGGGAAGCACAGCCCCCCGGTTTCCCCTCGTCCAGGCCGACGCCGGCGCCCTGCCCTTCGCCGACGCCTCCTTCGACCTCGCCTGCTCCGCGTACGGCGCGCTGCCCTTCATCGCCGACAGCGCCCACGTCATGCGCGAAGTACGGCGCGTCCTGCGCCCCGGCGGCCGCTGGATCTTCTCCGTGACCCACCCCGTCCGCTGGGCCTTCCCCGACGAACCCGGCCCCGAGGGCCTGACCGCCACCGCCTCCTACTTCGACCGCACCCCCTACGTCGAACAGGACGACCACGGACACGCCGTCTACGTCGAGCACCACCGCACCCTCGGCGACCGCATCCGCGAACTGACCGCCGCCGGCTTCGTCCTCACCGACCTCGTCGAACCCGAGTGGCCCGCCTGGAACACCGAGGAATGGGGCGGCTGGTCACCCCTGCGCGGCCGGCTCATCCCCGGCACGGCGATCTTCGTCTGCACCACCGCATGACCCCCGCGCCCCCCGGCCCCCGCCGGGACGCCCTCGCGGCACTCCCCGTACGCGCCGCCCTGCCCGCGCTGCGCGACGCACTCGGCACCCACGGCTGCGCCGTCCTCGCCGCGCCCCCCGGCACCGGCAAGACCACCCTCGTGCCGCTCGCCCTCGCCGGCCTCACCGGCGAGGGCCCCCCACGCCACGTCACCGTCGCCGAACCCCGCCGCATGGCCGCCAAGGCCGCCGCCCGCCGCATGGCCTGGCTGCTCGGCGAGGAAGCCGGGCAGCACGTCGGATTCACCGTCCGCGGCGAACGCAAGGTCTCCCCCGCCACCCGCGTGGAAGTCGTCACCACCGGCGTCCTGCTGCAACGCCTCCAGCGCAACCAGGAACTCCCCGGCACCCACACCGTCCTGCTCGACGAATGCCACGAGCGCCACCTCGACGCCGACACCGCCATGGCCTTCCTGCTCGACGTCCGCGCCACCCTCCGCCCCGACCTGCAGCTCGTCGCCGCCTCCGCCACCACCGACGCCGACGCCTGGTCCCGGCTCCTCAACGACGCCCCCGTCGTCCGCGCCGAGGCCCGCACCCACTCCGTCGACGTCACCCACGCGCCGCCCCCGCGCGGCACCCGGCCCCCGCACGGCATGCGCGTCGACCCCGCCCTCCTCGACCACATCGCCGCCACTGTGCGCACCGCCCTGCGCGACCACCACGGCGACATCCTGTGCTTCCTGCCCGGCACCGGCGAGATCGCCCGCGTCGCCGCACTCCTCGGCGACCTCCCCGGAAACGGCACCGACGTCCTGCAGCTCCACGGCCAGGCCCCCGCCGCCGTACAGGAGGACGTCCTGCACGGCGGCGACGGCAGCCGCCGGCGCGTCGTCCTCAGCACCTCCGTCGCCGAATCCAGCCTCACCGTCCCCGGCGTCCGCGTCGTCGTCGACTCGGGACTCGCCCGCGAACCCCGCACCGACCACGCCCGCGGCCTCGGCTCCCTCACCACCGTCCGCGCCTCGCACGCCACCGCCGCCCAGCGCCTCGGCCGCGCCGGCCGCGAAGCACCCGGCCACGCCTACCGCTGCTGGAACCAGGCCGACGACACCGGCCGCCCCCGCTACCCCTCCCCCGAGATCGCCATCGCCGACCTCACCCCGTTCGCCCTCCAGGCCGCCGCCTGGGGCGCCCCCGACGCCACCGGGCTCGCCCTCCTCGACCCGCCCCCCGCGGGCGCCCTGACAGCCGCACGCGACGTCCTGGCCGCCATCGGCGCCACCCGCCCCGACGGCCTGCCCACCGACCACGGCGCCCGCATGGCCCGCGTCGGCCTCCACCCCCGCCTCGCCCGCGCCCTCCTCGACGGCGCCCCCCGCACCGGCACCCGGCGCGCCGCCGAGATCGTCGCCCTCATCGCCGAAGAACCCCCGCGCGACTACGGCGACGACCTCACCACCGCCTGGCGCACCGCACGCCGCGCCCACGACGCCTACACCGCGCGCTGGCGCGCCGAAACCCGCCGCCTCGCCGCCGCCGCGCCCGACCACCCCCAAAGCGCCCTCACCGACGACACCGCCGCCGGCCTCGTCACCGCCCTCGCCTTCCCCGAACGCGTCGCACGCCGCCGCGCCGCCGGCAGCTACCTCATGGCCTCCGGCACCGCCGCCGAACTCGCCGCCGGCACCCGCCTCGGCACCCCCGGCTGGCTCGCCGTCGCCGTCGCCGACCGCCCCGCCGGCGCCCCCACCGCGCGCGTCCGCCTCGCCACCGCCATCGACGAGGACACCGCCCGCACCGCCGCCGCCCCCCTGCTCACCGCCCGGGACGACGTCTCCTGGACCGACGGCGACATCACCGCCCACCACACCGTCCGCCTCGGCGCCATCGAACTCGGCACCCGGCCGCTGACCACCCCCGACCCCGCGCTGCTGCACGCCGCCCTCCTCGACGGCCTGCGCCGCGAAGGCCCCGGCCTGCTCACCTGGTCACGCGACGCCACCGCCCTCCGGCAGCGCCTCGCCTTCCTCCACCGCGAACTCGGCGACCCCTGGCCCGACGTCTCCGACGCCGCCCTCCTGGACCGCGCCGAGGAATGGCTCGCCCCCGAACTCGCGCGCGCCCGCCGCCGATCCGACCTCGCCCGCACCGACGCGGGCGCCGCCCTGTCCCGCCTGCTGCCCTGGGCGGGCGGCGAGGCGGCCCGGCTCGGCGAACTCGCCCCGGAGCGCGTCGAGATCCCCTCCGGGTCCCGCGTACGCGTCTCCTACGACGGCGACCGGCCCGTCCTCGCCGCCAAGCTCCAGGAACTCTTCGGCTGGACCACCACCCCGCGCATCGCCGACGGCCGCGTGCCCCTGGTCGTGCACCTGCTGTCCCCCGCGGGCCGCCCCGCCGCGGTCACCTCCGACCTCGCCTCCTTCTGGCGCGAGGGCTACCGCGCGGTCCGCGCGGAACTGCGCGGGCGCTACCCGAAGCACCCCTGGCCGGAGGACCCGGCGACGGCCACGGCCACGCGGCACACGAAGGCGCGGCTCAATACTTCGGACCGATGAAGCGGTCCATGAGCGCGACGGACTCCTTGCGGGCGACGGAGATGTTGGAGGCGTTCGACTGCCTCCAGGCAACGCCCAGCGCGTCGAGGGTGTCGGTGCACAGACGCCGGATGTCGGCGGAGACGTTGGTGAAGAAGTAGCGCGGGTACGCGTAGCGCTTGGGTTGGCCTGCCACCGTGCGCGTGGTCCGGTTGACGACCCGGCTGCCGTCGGAATGGATGAGCCCGCGGACGAAGTCCCAGGGGTGCTCGTCGACGACCTCCTGCTGCCACGGTTCCAGCGCGATGGGCCGTTCGTGCTTTCTGCCCGGGCCGTGCTGCGGGAAGAGGCAGGGCCAGTGGTTGCTCCAGGACGTCACCATGGTGCAGCCCGGAGTGCGGACGCGGCAGACGGAGTTGCCGGGGCGCACGGCCCGAACGGCTTCCTCACAGGCGTCGATCAGTCCGGGCCATGCGTCGCCGCAGGCGATGCGCAGGGCATACCCGCCCCGGCGCCGGCGGCTGATGCAGCCGTCGCCGAGGTAGAGGCCGAGCAGGTACGCGTAGGCGGGGCCCGAGGCGCGACCGGTGCAGACCGGACCGGGCCGCAGGGGTTCGATGCGGACGCACCAGTCGCGGATGGCGGAGCGGGACACGCCGGTCATCCGGCTCACGGCATTGAGGCTGTGCCCCTGGGAGACGAGCGCGACGGCTCGGCGGCGTTCTGCGAGGTCGTACACGCGTCCGACAATGCGCCGGAAGGCGCTCGCCGGGGCCTCATTCGAAGCCTTGTTCACCCCAACCAGTGAAGATCGCCAACGGTTGGCGAACCTTGGAATTGAAGGCAGAGTGCCCCGGGTCGGATTCGAACCGACACTGTATGGGTTTTGAATCCATCGCCTGCTGCCAGTTGGGCTACCGGGGCCTTTCGAAACGAAGGACAGTCTAGACCCTCCGCACCTCAAACATACCGCAGCTAGGTAGGCTCTATACCCAGCACCTGCCTTGGAACGAGGAGTCCCGTGAGCGCCGCCGAGCCCGAGCCCGTTGACGAGCACACGCACGTACCGCCGCACACCACCCGCGTGGTGATCGCCGAGGACGAGGCTCTGATCAGGCTCGACCTCAAGGAGATGCTCGAGGAGGAGGGCTACTCCGTGGTCGGGGAGGCGGGGGACGGCGAGACGGCCGTGAGCCTCGCCGAGGAGCTCCGTCCGGATCTGGTGATCCTGGACGTGAAGATGCCGGTGCTCGACGGGATCTCGGCGGCGGAGCGGATCGCCAAGAACAAAATCGCTCCGGTGCTGATGCTGACCGCGTTCTCGCAGCGGGAGCTGGTGGAGCGGGCCCGGGACGCCGGGGCGATGGCGTACCTGGTGAAGCCGTTCAGCAAGAGCGACGTGGTGCCGGCCATCGAGATGGCGGTGTCGCGGTTCACGGAGCTGCGGGCGCTGGAGGCGGAGGTCGCGGACCTGAGCCTGCGGCTGGAGACCCGGAAGCTGGTGGACCGGGCGAAGAGCGTGCTGCAGACGAAGTACGGGCTGAGCGAGCCGGCCGCGTTCCGGTGGATCCAGAAGACGTCGATGGATCGCCGGATGACGATGCAGGCGGTGGCCCAGGCGGTGCTGGACGAGGTGGACGGCGCGGTCACGTAGCCGTCGGGCCGCGGTCGTTGCCTGCCGTCAGGCGGAGTGGTCCGGCCAGTCGAGGTGTGGCAGAGGGATGTCCTTGATGGGCATCCCTTTGTCGTTGGTGACGGCGAGCCGGTCAACGGCGGCGTCCTTGGGGATGTCGAACCAGAGGTCGTACTGGGCGCTGTCGTGGGCGCCGATGTCGAGGGTGAGCGGCTGGCGTTTGATCTGCATGGCCTCCCAGTCGACGGAGTGGCGGGTTCCGTCGGCGAGGACGAGGCGCTGGTTGTCGTTGTCGAGGCGGACGCTGACGGAGTCGTCGACGGTGACGTCGATTCTGATGCGGCAGAGGCGTCCTTTGGCGGGGTGTTCGGCGTGGGTGCCGACGATGACGGCGATTCCGCAGCGCAGCGCAAGGGCGCGGAATTCGAGATTCCCGGGGTGGACGGCGGGTGCGTCGAGGGCGATCTCGAGTTGACGCAGGGGGCGTTGGGGCGTGGCCCGGGGGGTGGCGGGCCAGAGGGCGGCGGCGACAAGGGCGGTGGTCAGGGCGCCGGCGAGGGTGGCTGTCGCGGCGACGGCGTGCAGGTGTCGGGTGTCTTGCGGTGGAGTGACGCCATTTCGGGCATTCATCCGCACTTCTTCCGCTGGACTCGTCCGGTTACCGGTAAGGACCGTTCTGTTTCCGGCACATGACCGAGGTCACTGTACGATCACATCTCTTCCCTCGGCCTATCTGAGTGCCTGATCAGCGGATTACATTCCCGCCAACCCGCGTGGCTCCCACGCGGTCGCAATGCGGGGGGCCTACGGCCCGCCGACTGTAATCACTTGGGCGGATCCAGGGGGTCGTAGTGCTCAACAAAAAGCTCGTCAAGCTTGCTCTTCCGGTGGCAGTTGGTGCCCTTGCGCTCACCGCGTGCGGTGGCGGCAAGGACGACAGCAGCAATGGTGGCAAGCCGACGTTCTCCATCGGCTTCCAGGGTCCGTTGTCGGGTGACAACAGCGCACTGGGCATCAATGAGGACAACGGCCTGAAGCTGGCCGTGGAAGAGGCCAACGCCAAGGGCGACCTGCCCTTCACGCTGAAGGTCGTGGACGGTGACGACCAGGGTCTTCCGGACCAGTCGCCTGCCGCTGCCCAGAAGCTGATCGGTGACAGCAGTGTCGTCGCGGTGGTCGGCCCGGCGTTCTCCGGTCCGACGAAGGCCGCGGGCGGTCTGTACGCGCAGGCGACGCTTGCCGCGGTGACGCCTTCGGCGACCAACCCGGACCTGACGAACCAGGGCTTCACGTCGTTCCTGCGCGGTGCGCCGAACGACAACGAGCAGGGCGCCGGCATGGCCGAGTACCTGTCGAAGAAGGTGCAGGCCAAGAAGGTCTTCGTCATCGACGACAAGAGCGAGTACGGCGTGGGTCTGGCGAAGGTCGCCATCGACAGCCTGAAGGCCGCGGGCATCACGGTCCAGACGGACTCGGTGCCGGCGAAGACCCCGGACTACACGGCCGCCGCGACGACGGTCGTCAACTCCAAGGCCGACGCGCTGATCTACGCGGGTTACTACGCGGACCTGGCTCCGTTCGCCAAGAAGCTGGCCGACGGCGGCTTCAAGGGCATCGGCGTGTCCGGTGACGGTTCCAACGACGCGAAGTTCGTGGAGCTGGCGGGCGCGGCGTCGGAGAAGTGGTACCTGACCTGCCCGTGCACCGACGCCACGAAGAACGAGGCGACGAAGGCGTTCACCGACGCGTACACCAAGAAGTTCAACACGCCTCCGGGCACCTACTCGGCCGAGTCGTACGACATCGCGAACCTGATCATCTCCGAGATGAAGAAGCTGGGTAAGGACGTCACCCGCGACAAGCTGCTCGCGGCGCTCAAGGTCGTGAACTACAAGGGTCTGACCAAGGAGTTCGCCTTCGACGACAAGGGCGAGCTCAAGACCAAGAACGTGTACCTGTACCAGGTGACCGGCGGCAAGATCGGTTACCTGGGTGACGTGGCCACCCTCAGCAACGGCTGATCCGGGTTCCGGCACCTGAGGTGGGGGGCGTGGGACGCGGCTCCGGCCGTCGCCCCGCGCCCCCCATCGCCGTGTCGGACGCGATTTCGCCGCCCTTCACCGGCTTCAGCAAGGACTCCCACGCACGATGAATCTCTTTCACAACTTCTGGGATTACTTCATCCCAGGGCTGACGACGGGCTCCATGTACGCCGTCATCGCCATCGGGTACACGTTGGTCTACGGCGTGCTCCAGCTCATCAACTTCGCCCACAGCGAGGTCTTCATGATGGGCGGCTTCGGTTCGCTCGTCGTGCTTTCCGAGCTCGCCCCGCAGAGCCCGCACGGCTTCACGTCCGTGGTCTGGGTGATCGTCGGCATGATCGCCGGCGCCCTGGTCGGTGCGCTGACGGCGTTCGGACTGGAGAAAGCGGCGTACAAGCCGCTGCGCAAGCGAAATGCCCCGAAGCTGGTCTTCCTGATCAGCGCCATCGGTGCGTCGTTCTTCCTGTACAACCTGGCGGGCAAGCTGTGGGGCCGCAACCCTGTGCCGATGCCGGAGCTGTACACCAATGGTGAGGTCTTCAGCGTCTTCGGCACCCCGGTGAAGATCACTCAGTTGATCATCATCGGCTCCGCGGTGGCGATGATGATCGGCCTCGACCTGGTGGTCAACCGCACCAAGATGGGTGCCGGTATCCGTGCCGTCGCCCAGGACGCGGAGACGGCCGGTCTGATGGGCGTCGACATCGACAAGATCATCTCTCGTACGTTCATCATCGGCGGTCTGCTGGGCGGTGCGGCGGGCTTCCTGTACGGCTTCGGCATCTCCGGCCAGGTCTGGTTCACGGTGGGCTTCCTGCCGGGCATCAAGGCGTTCGCGGCGGCGGTGCTGGGCGGTATCGGCAACATCCGCGGCGCGATGCTGGGCGGTCTGCTGCTGGGCATCGTGGAGAACCTGAGCTCGCCGGTGTTCGGCACCCAGTGGATCGACGTGACCGCGTTCGTGGTCCTGATCCTGGTGCTGATGTTCCGTCCGACGGGCATCATGGGCGAGCGTCTGGGGAGGTCGGCATGAGTGGCATGAGTGATGCCGGGACCTTCTCGGTGGACGTGGCGAAGCTGCGCCGCCGGGCCTGGTACCAGGAGCCGCGCTGGGTGCGGCTGCTGGGCATGCTGGTGCTGGGCTTCGTCCTGGCGCTGATGACGGGTGAGGACGGCAATCCGGCGGAGAAGCTGTCGGCGTTCACCGGCGCCTTCGAGTCGGCGCGGCTGTGGATCTGCCTGGTGGTCCTGGCGGCCCTGTGGGCGCTGATGGAGTTCGGCGCCCCGGTGCGTGAGGCGGCCCGGCAGGGGACGCAGGGGATCACCAAGTCGCTGGAGCCGGCGCGGGCGATGTTCCGCGGCAATGTCTGGCTGCGGGTGGGCGGCCTGGTGCTGGTCCTGGTGCTGGCGATCGTGATTCCGGCCAACACGAGCCTGTTCTGGCAGGAGGTCCTCGTCACGCAGATGGGGATCTTCATGATCATCGCGGTGGGTCTGAACGTGGTGGTCGGCTGGGCGGGTCTGCTGGACCTGGGCTTCATCGCCTTCTACGCGATCGGCGCCTACTCCTGCGCGTTCTGGACCGGTCACATGCCGGTGAAGCCGCCGTTCACGGTGGGCGCTCTGGAGTCGATCCCGTTCGCCATCGTCACGTGCCTGATCGCCGGTGTGCTGCTCGGTGCGCCGACGCTGCGGTTGCGGGGCGACTACCTGGCGATCGTGACCCTGGGCTTCCACGAGATCGTGTACCTGGTCGCGAAGAACTCGGACGGTTTCACGAACGGTTCGCGCGGTGTCATCGGCATCCCGCACCCGTCGATCCACATCGGTCCGATCAACTACGACTGGACGCTGGACCCGCTGCCGTACTGGTACCTGCTGCTGTTCTTCCTGGTGGTGCTGATCTTCCTGTACAACCGCCTGGAGCACTCGCGGATCGGCCGCACCTGGACGGCGATCCGGGAGGACGAGGTGGCCGCGTCCGCGACGGGTATCAACACCGTGCGGTACAAGCTGCTGGCGTTCGCGATCGGCGCGTCGACCTCGGGTCTGGCGGGCGTGGTGTACTCCAGCAAGGTCGGCTTCATCAACCCGGAGAACTTCACCATTGTGCTGTCGGTGCTCGCGCTGGCCTATGTGGTCTTCGGCGGCATGGGCTCGATCGCGGGTGTGCTCTTCGGTGCGGCACTGCTGGTGTGGCTGCCCAACGCGCTGCGGGACTACGTGCCGGAGCAGGACCGCTTCATCTACCTGGGCGCGCTGCTCGTCATCATGATGATCTTCCGTCCGCAGGGTGTGATCCCCTCCCGCCGCAGGCAGCGCGAGCTGCACATGGCGGAGGCGGGCATCGGCGACGCCGACGCCATGAGCGAGCCGACGGGAGGCGTGGAGAAGTGAGCGCGGTGACGGAGGCGGGCACGCAGCCCGCGCAGACCGGTGACACGGTGCTGGAGGCCCGCGGTGTGACGCTGCGGTTCGGCGGTCTCACCAGCCTGTCCGAGGTGAACCTGACGATGCGCCGCGGGGAGATCCTCGCGGTGATCGGCCCGAACGGCGCGGGCAAGACCTCGCTGTTCAACTCCCTGACGGGCGTGTACGTCCCGCAGGAGGGCACGATCGCCTTCCACGAGGAGGGCGGTGCGCAGCGCAAGCTGCTCGGTGCCAAGCCGTACCTGGTGAACCGGTACGGAGTGGCGCGGACCTACCAGAACATCCGGCTGTTCGGCGCCTTGACGGCGCTGGAGAACGTCAAGATCGCGGCGGAGTCGCGGCAGAAGTCGGGAGCGATCTCGATCATGCTGGGCATGCCGTGGGCGCGGCGGGAAGAGCGGGCCAGCGACCAGCGGGCCCAGGAGCTGCTGTCGTACGTGGGTCTGGCGGGCAAGCACAATGAGCTGGCCGCGAGCCTGTCCTACGGCGACCAGCGGCGCCTGGAGATCGCACGCGCCCTGGCGACCGATCCCAAGGTGCTGCTGCTGGACGAGCCGGCCGCCGGGACGAACCCGACGGAGAAGCTGGAGCTGGAGCAGCTGATCCGCCGGATCAACCAGGACCTGGGCGTCAGCGTGCTGCTGATCGAGCACGACATGAAGCTCGTGATGTCGGTCGCCGACCGCGTCATGGTGCTCAATTTCGGCAAGGTGATCGCCGAGGGGCTGCCCGAGGAGGTGCAGCGCGATCCCGCGGTGATCGAGGCGTACCTGGGGTCAGCCGACGAGGAGGCTGTGGAGGCTGTGGAGGCCGTCTCGGAGCTGGTCGAGGCCGCCGCCGAGGAGGACGCCGCGTCCGCGGCGCCCGAGGTCCCCGCGCCGCGCGAGTCCGAGGAGGAGGGCCGATGACCGAGGCCGCCAACGTCGAGAAGGCGTCGGGTGCTTCCGTCGCCGAGGCCGCCCCGGCGATGCTGGAGCTGGTCGATCTGCAGGTGTTCTACGGCGCGATCCAGGCGCTGAAGGGCATCAATGTGACGGTCCGCCAGGGCGAGATCGTCGCGCTGCTCGGTGCCAACGGTGCCGGCAAGACCACCACCTTGCGCACGATTTCGGGTCTGCTGCAGCCGCGCCACGGCGAGGTGCGGCTGGGCGGCGAGCGCATCGACGGTGTTCCGTCGCACAAGGTGGTGCAGCTCGGCATCGGGCACTCCCCGGAGGGCCGCCGGGTCTTCCCGGTGATGTCGGTGCTGGAGAACCTGGAGATGGGCGCGTACCGCTTCAAGGGTGTGCCCAAGGACGACCTGGACCGGGTGCTGACGCTCTTCCCGCGGCTGGCGGAGCGGCGTTCGCAGCTGGCGGGCACGTTGTCCGGCGGTGAGCAGCAGATGCTGGCGATCGGCCGCGCTCTGATGGGGCGGCCGAACCTGCTGCTGCTGGACGAGCCGTCGATGGGTCTGGCGCCGCTGATCGTGCAGCAGATCTTCGAGATCATCAAGGAGATCAACGACCAGGGCACGACCGTGCTGCTGGTGGAGCAGAACGCCGCGCAGGCGCTGCAGCTGGCCGACCGCGGTTACGTCCTGGAGACCGGTGCGGTCGTCATGGAGGACGAGGCGTCGCGTCTGCTGTCCGACCCGCGGGTGCGGGCGGCGTACCTGGGCGAGGGCGCCGCGTAGCGGCCGGCCTGCCCCCTGGCGCACGGAGAACCGCCCCCGGAGTGTTCCGGGGGCGGTTCCGCGTTCCGGGCGGGTGTCAGGCGGGGGTGGTGCCGGGGGCGGGCGGTGCGGCCGGGCGCAGCGCGCAGGTCAGGCGGGCCGAGCAGACGCGGCGGTCCTGCTCGTCGCTGATGACGATCTCGTAGGTGGCGGAGGAGCGGCCCCGGTGCACGGGGGTGGCGACGCCGGTGACGACACCGGAGCGCAGTCCGCGGTGGTGGGTGCAGTTGAGGTCGACACCGACGGCGACCTTGCCGGGGCCGCCGTGCAGCATGGCCCCGACGGAGCCGATGGTCTCGGCCAGGACGGCGGAGGCGCCGCCGTGGAGCAGTCCGTAGGGCTGGGTGTTGCCCTCGACGGGCATGGTGCCGACGACGCGGTCCGCGGAGGCCTCGACGATCTCGATGCCCATGCGGTTGCCCAGGCTGCCGGCGGAGAAGAGCGCCACCAGGTCGACGCCGAGGTCGGCGTACTGCTCGATGACCTCGGGCGGGAGAAGGCTCGTGGCGGTCTGCTCGGACATGGACGGTGGCTCCGATCGTCGTCGTTCGGTGTACTGGGCCGTTTTCTACCCGACGGTCAGTGCGGGGTGCCGGGCGGGGTGGTCGCCTCCAGCCGGATCACGACCGACTTGGACGCGGGGGTGTTGCTGGTGTCGGCGGTGTGGTCCAGCGGCACCAGGACGTTGGTCTCGGGGTAGTAGGCGGCGGCGCAGCCGCGGGTCGTGGGGTAGTGCACGACGCGGAAGCCCTCGGCGCGGCGTTCGCTGCCGTCGGTCCACTCGCCGACGAGGTCGGCGTAGGCGCCGTCGGCGAGGCCCTGGGCGGCGGCGTCCTCGGGGTGGACCAGGACGACGCGGCGGCCGCCCTTGATGCCGCGGTAGCGGTCGTCGAGGCCGTAGATGGTGGTGTTGTACTGGTCGTGCGAGCGCAGGGTCTGCAGCAGCAGCCGGCCCTCGGGGACGTGCGGGTACTCGACCGGGTCGGCGGAGAAGTGGGCGCGTCCGGTGGCGGTGGGGAAGCGGCGGGAGTCGCGGGGGGCGTGCGGCAGGGTGAAGCCGCCGGGACGGCGCACCTTGGCGTTGAAGTCGTCGAAGCCGGGGATCACGCGCGCTATGTGGTCGCGTATGCGGTCGTAGTCGCCTTCGAGGCCCTGCCAGTCGACGGCGGAGTGCGGGAGGACGGCGCGGGCCAGACGGCAGATGATCGCGGGCTCGGACAGCAGGTGGGGGCCCGCGGGCCGCAGGCCGCCGCGGGAGGCGTGGACCATGCCCATGGAGTCCTCGACGGTGACGAACTGCTCACCGGCCGCCTGGAGGTCCTTCTCGGTGCGGCCGAGGGTGGGCAGTATCAGGGCGCGGGCGCCGGTGACGACGTGGGAGCGGTTGAGCTTGGTGGAGACGTGGACGGTGAGGCGGGCGCGGCGCATGGCGGCTTCCGTGACGTCCGTGTCGGGTGAGGCGGCGACGAAGTTTCCGCCCAGGGCGAAGAAGACCTTGGCCCGCCCGTCGCGCAGGGCGCGGATGGAGTCGACGGTGTCCAGGCCGTGCTCGCGGGGCGGGGCGAAGCCGAATTCCTTCTCCAGGGCGTCCAGGAAGGCCGGGGCGGGCTTCTCGTAGATGCCCATGGTGCGGTCGCCCTGGACGTTGCTGTGGCCGCGCACGGGGCACACGCCGGCGCCGGGCCGGCCGATGTTGCCGCGCAGGAGGAGGAAGTTGACGACCTCCTTGATGGTGGGCACGGAGTGCTTGTGCTGGGTCAGCCCCATGGCCCAGCAGACGATGACGCTCTTGGCGCCGAGCACCATGGCGAGCAGCGCGTCGATGTCGGACTGCGGCAGGCCGGTGGCGCGGGCGACCTCGGCGGCGTCGGTGGCGCGGGCGGCGCGCGCGAACTCGTCGAAGGCGTGGGTGTGCTCGTCGATGAAGGCGCGGTCCAGGACGGTGCCGGGTGCCTGCTCCTCGGCCTCCAGCAGGGCCTTGTTGAGGGCGCGGAAGAGTGCCTGGTCGCCGCCGAGGCGGATCTGCAGGAAGAGGTCGGCCAGGGCGGTGCCGCCGCCGGCGAGCCCCTTGGGGGTCTGCGGGTTCTTGAAGCGCTGCAGTCCGGCCTCGGGCAGCGGGTTGACCGTGACGATGCGGGTGCCGCCGGCCTTGGCCTTCTCCAGGGCGGAGAGCATGCGGGGGTGGTTGGTGCCGGGGTTCTGCCCGGCGACGATGATCAGGTCGGCGCGGTAGAGGTCCTCCAGCAGGACGCTGCCCTTGCCGATGCCTATGGTCTCCACCAGGGCGGAGCCCGAGGACTCGTGGCACATGTTGGAGCAGTCGGGCAGGTTGTTGGTGCCGAACTCGCGGGCGAAGAGCTGGTAGAGGAAGGCGGCCTCGTTGCTGGTGCGGCCGGAGGTGTAGAAGACGGCCTCGTCGGGGCCGCCCAGGTCGGTCAGTTCGCCGGCGACGATCTCGAAGGCCCGCTCCCAGGGGACGGGCTCGTAGTGGTCGGCGCCGTCGGGCAGGTACATGGGCTGGGTCAGGCGGCCCTGCTGGCCGAGCCAGTAGCCGCTGCGGCCGGACAGGTCGGCGACCGAGTGCTCGGCGAAGAAGTCCGGGGTGACCCGGCGCAGGGTGGCCTCCTCCGCGACGGCCTTGGCGCCGTTCTCGCAGAACTCGGCGGTGTGCCGGTGCCCGGGCTCCGGCCAGGCGCAGCCGGGACAGTCGAACCCGTCCTTCTGGTTGACCTTGAGGAGGGTGAGAGCGGTGCGCCTCATGCCCATCTGCTGCTGCGCCATCCGCAGCGAATGACCTACGGCCGGGAGCCCGGCAGCGGCGTGCTGCGGGGCGCTGACCTCGGGTGCGTCTTGAACGGGGTCGCCTGCTGGTGCTTTGCCTGCCATGGTTCCGATCCTGCCACGACAGGGCGGAGGACCGGCAGTGTCAGTCGGGCGTGGGAGGATCGGTTGCGTGGCAGCAAAGGCAGAGAAGACGAGCGCAGCGACCGGCACCGCACCCGAGGGGGGCGGGCGGCCCCGGTTGCTCCTGCTGGACGGGCATTCGCTGGCGTACCGCGCGTTCTACGCGCTGCCGGTGGAGAACTTCAACACCACCACCGGTCAGCCGACGAACGCGGTGTACGGCTTCGCCTCGATGCTGGCCAACACGCTCCGTGACGAGCAGCCGACGCATCTCGCGGTGGCCTTCGACGTCTCGCGGCGCACGTGGCGGCTGGAGGAGTTCCCCGAGTACAAGGCCACCCGGTCCGCCACTCCGGACGAGTTCCGCAGCCAGGTGGAGCTGATCGGCGAGCTGCTGGACTCGATGAACGTGCGGCGCTTCGCCATGGAGGGCTTCGAGGCGGACGACGTGATCGCCACGCTCGCCACCCAGGCGGAGGCGCTGGGCTACGAGGTGCTGATCGTCACCGGTGACCGGGACTCCTTCCAGCTGGTCTCGGACCATGTCACGGTCCTCTACCCGACCAAGGGCGTCTCGGAGCTGACGCGCTTCACGCCGGCGAAGGTGGAGGAGAAGTACGGGCTGACCCCGGCGCAGTACCCGGACTTCGCGGCGCTGCGCGGCGACCCGTCGGACAACCTGCCGGGCATCCCGGGTGTGGGCGAGAAGACCGCCGCCAAGTGGATCACGCAGTTCGGTTCGTTCGCGGAACTGGCGGAGCGCGCGGGCGAGGTGAAGGGCAAGGCCGGTGAGAACCTGCGGGCCCACCTGGAGTCGGTGAAGCTCAACCGGCGGCTGACCGAGCTGGTCCGGGACGTGACGCTGCCCAGCGGTCCGGAGGGGCTGGAGCGCCTGCCGTACGACCGCGAGGGCCTCAACGTGGTGCTGGACGCCCTGGAGTTCCGCCACCCCAACTTCCGGGAGCGGCTGTTCGCGGCCGACCCCGGGGCGCAGGAGGAGGAGCAGGAGATCGCCGCCGGTGTCGCCGTGGACGGCCGGGCGCTGGCCGCGGGAGAGCTGGCGGGCTGGCTGGAGGAGCACGCCGGCGGGCCGCTGGGCCTGGCCACGGTCGACGCCTGGGCGCTGGGCGCGGGCAGCGTCTCGGAGGTCGCGCTGGCGGACGCGGGCGGGCAGGCCGCCTGGTTCGACCCGTCGGCCCTGGACGAGAAGGACGAGCGGGCGTTCGCGGCGTGGCTGGCCGACCCGCAGCGGCCGAAGGTGGTGCACGACGCGAAGGGCCTGGTGCGGGTCTTCGCCGAGCACGGCTGGGTCGTGGAGGGCATCACGATGTGCACGGCGCTGGCCGCGTACCTGGTGAAGCCCGGCCGCCGCTCGTTCGCGCTGGACACCCTCTCGGTGGAGTACCTGGGCCGTGAGCTGTCCCCGGCCGGCGGCGAGGACGGCCAGCTGGCCTTCGGCGCCGACGACGAGGCGGAGGCGGACGCGCTGATGGTGCAGGCGCGTGCCGTGCTGGACCTGGGCGAGGCGTTCATGGGCCGGCTGGAGCAGGACGGCGCGCTGCGTCTGCTGCGCGAGGTCGAGCTGCCGACGTCCGCGCTGCTGGCGCGGATGGAGCGGGCGGGCATCGCCGCGGACCGCGAGCATCTGGAGCGCCTGGAGCAGCGGTTCGCCGGCGAGGTGCAGCTGGCGGTGAAGGAGGCGCACGCCGCGGTCGGCCACGAGTTCAACCTCGGCTCGCCCAAGCAGCTGCAGGAGGTGCTCTTCGGCGAGCTGGGGCTGCCCAAGACGAAGAAGACCAAGACGGGTTGGACCACCGACGCGGACGCGCTGGCGTGGCTGGCGGCGCAGACCGAGCACGAGTTGCCGGTCATCATGCTGCGCCACCGCGAGCAGGCGAAGTTGCGCGTGACGGTGGAGGGCCTGATCAAGACGGTGGCGCCCGACGGGCGGATCCACACCACGTTCAGCCAGACGGTGGCGGCGACCGGCCGGTTGTCGTCGACCGATCCCAACCTGCAGAACGTGCCGGTGCGCACCGACGAGGGCCGGGCGATCCGCCGGGGCTTCGTGGTGGGCGAGGGCTTCGAGTCGCTGCTGACCGCCGACTACAGCCAGATCGAACTGCGGGTGATGGCCCATCTGTCGGAGGACGAGGGCCTGATCGCGGCGTTCGACTCGGGCGAGGACCTGCACACCACCGTCGGCTCGTACGTCTTCTCGGTGCCGCCGGAGCAGGTGGACGCCGAGATGCGGCGGAAGATCAAGGCGATGTCGTACGGGCTGGCGTACGGGCTGTCGGCGTTCGGCCTGTCGGGGCAGCTGGGCATCGAGGCGGCCGAGGCGCGCGGTCTGATGGACACCTACTTCGAGCGGTTCGGCGGGGTGCGGGACTATCTGCAGCGCGTGGTGGAGGAGGCCCGGGTGACGGGTTACACCGAGACGCTGATGGGCCGCCGCCGCTATCTGCCGGACCTCACCAGCGACAACCGGCAGCGGCGGGAGATGGCCGAGCGCATGGCGCTGAACGCGCCGATCCAGGGCTCGGCCGCCGACATCGTCAAGATCGCGATGCTCAAGGTGGCCGCGGCGCTGGACGCCGAGGGGCTGCGGTCGCGGATGCTGCTCCAGGTGCACGACGAAATCGTGCTGGAGGTGGCTCCGGGCGAGCGGGCCGCCGTGGAGGAGCTGGTGCGCCGCGAGATGGCCGCCGCCTATCCCCTGCGGGCGCCGCTGGACGTGTCGGTGGGCGTGGGCACGGACTGGGAGTCCGCGGCGCACTGAGCCGTCCGGTCCCCGGTGCGGTGTGCCAGGCGCACCGCACCGGCGTGGACCGCGGCGGCCAGGGCCAGGCCGGCTCCGGCGCCGAAGAGCGCGGACGGGATGATCCCGGCGGCGTCGCCGGTGGCCTGGTACCACTGGCCGGCGCGCACGGCGGCCGCGGCGGCGGTGGTGGTCCCGAGGGCGGCCAGGGCGATGGCGCGGGCCCGCCGGGACAGCCGCGGCAGCCGGGAGCCCTGCTCCCCGGCCCGGTCCGGCGCGGTGTGCGGTTCGGGGGTGTGCGGTTCGGGCACGGCGCGCAGCGCGCGGATCGCGTACCGGGCCAGCAGCACCAGCGCCACGGCCGAGGTGCCGTACTGCGCGTACTTGTGCAGCGGTGTGCCGTGCACCTGCTGGTCCAGGACCGGCAGCAGGCGGACGCCCCAGCGGTCGTGGTGGGTGAAGGCGTCCCAGACGACATGGGTGACGGCACCGGCCGCGGCCGAGACCCAGAAGGCGGCGGCGGAACGCACCGTGGGCCGGCGGCGGTCGCCGCATCCGGTGAGTACCCAGGCGCGGTGCCGCCACCGCCCGGGCAGCAGTGCCACGACCGGTTCGCGCAGCAGCACCCAGCCGCCGGCCAGCGCGGCCGCGATGAGCGGGTCCGCGGTGACCAGGCCCAGCGGCGCGTGGGTGAACGTGCCGTAGCCGTACACCCCGGAGACCAGGGAGTCGGCGAAGTAGGGGACATCCGGGGCGAAGGAGCCGGCGACCAGGGCCGCCGCGACGAGCGGGCCGCGTCCGCGGGGGGTGCCGCGGCCGTCCTGCCGCAGGCCGGGCAGCACCGCGAGGGCGTGGCTGATCGTGAACGGCATGCAACCTCTTTCCGAACATGTCTGTCAGATCAGTATGCGACGCTTTGGACGGTAGCTCCGTTCAAGAAGTTGCCGTAGGGTCACCAGGGTTGTCGCGCAGGGAGACGCACAACTCGGTTTCGGGAGGGGCAGCTCATATGCGAGCGCGGTACGGACGGCGGATCCGCAGGGGAGTCTTGGGCACCGCGGTGGCCGCCGCGGCCATGGCGGCGCTGACGGGCTCGCAGTCCGCGGCCGGCTTCCCGCAGGTCGTCAACACGAGTTCGGGTGCTCCTGTCACGCCCCCGCCGGGCGACCCCATCGACGGCGGCTCGTCGGACTACTACACCGCGCTCCCGCCGCTGAACACGCCTGCCCCCGGTTCGTCCGTGACGCCCGGCACCGGTGCCGGTACCGGCACGGGCACGGGCACGGGCACGGTGGGCACCGACGGTTCGGGGCTGCCGGCGACGGTGCTGGAGGCGTACCGGCGGGCCGAGGTGGCGCTCGCCGCCAGCGACCCGGGCTGCAACATGCGCTGGGAGCTGTTGGCCGCGATCGGCCAGGTGGAGTCCAACCAGGCGCGCGGCGGCAACGTGGACTCCGAGGGCACCACGATCACGCCGATCCTCGGCCCGGTCCTGAACGGCGAGGGCTTCGCGGACATCACCGACACCGACGACGGCATGTGGGACGGGGACACCGTCCACGACCGCGCGGTCGGCCCGATGCAGTTCATCCCGCAGACCTGGCAGACCTGGGGCGCCGACGGCAACGGCGACGGGGTGAGCAACCCGAACAACATCTTCGACGCGGCGCTGGCCGCCGGCCGCTACCTGTGCGCGGGCAACCGCGACATGTCGGTGGAGAGCAACCTCCACCAGGCCATCCTCGGGTACAACCACTCCGAGGCGTACCTGAACACCGTGCTGGCCTGGTACGCCCACTTCCGCAAGGGCGGCATCGTCTCCCTGCCGGACATCGGTGGCGCGGGCAGTGACACGCCGGAGATCGTGCCGCCGTCCCCCAAGCCGCCGCACACCCCGACCTGGTCGCCGTCCCCGTCGGGCTCGCCGATCGACTCCTCGCCCCGGCCCACCGTGTCGCCGACCGGCACGATCGGCAGTCCCAAGCCCACCGGCGGCACGTCGCCGACCGGGCCGACCACCGGTCCTACGGGGCCCACCGGTCCCACGGGGCCGACCGGCCCTACGGGACCCACCGGTCCGACCGGCGACCCGACCACGGACGACCCCACGTCGGGCCCGACGACCGGCCCGACGGACACGCCGACGGACCCCACGTCGTCGCCGACCTGCCCGACCCCGTCGGCCACGGACGGCACGACGCCCACGGACACCACCTCGCCGGACCCCTGCGCGACGGACACGCCCGGCGAATCGCCCTCCCCCTCCGCCACGGAGACCGAGGGAGCCACCGCCTCCGGCAAGGCAGGCTGACCGGGCCGGTCCGCCGGCGCGGAGGCCCGCCGCCGGCAGGTTCAGGCGGACAGCGCGTCAGGCGAGGAACCCGCAGGATCGGGTTCCTCGCCTGACGCGCTGTTCTTCTTCGTGGGACTGCGGGGGCTCAGCGGCCCGCGGGACCGGAGGGGAAGTCGTCCTCCCCGATGTGGTGCACGCGCACGAGGTTGGTGGTGCCCGCCACGCCGGGGGGCGAGCCGGCCGTGATGACCACGGTGTCGCCCTTCTGGCAACGGCCGATCCGCAGCAGTTCCTCGTCGACCTGCCGGACCATCTCGTCGGTCGTCTGCACCACCGGCCCGATGAAGGTCTCCACACCCCAGGTGAGGCTGAGCTGCGAGCGGGTGGCCGGCTCGGGGGTGAAGGCCAGGACGGGGATCGGCGAGCGGTACCGGGACAGCCGGCGGACGGTGTCGCCGGACTGGGTGAACGCCACCAGGTACTTGGCGTCCAGGAAGTCGCCGATCTCGGCCGCGGCGCGGGCGACGGCGCCGCCCTGGGTGCGGGGCTTGTTCTGCTCGGTCAGCGGCGGCAGGCCGCCCGCGAGCATGTCCTCCTCGGCGGAGGCGACGATCCGGCTCATGGTCTTCACCGTCTCGACGGGGTGCTTGCCGACGCTGGTCTCGCCGGACAGCATGACCGCGTCCGCGCCGTCCATGACGGCGTTGGCGACGTCGGATGCCTCGGCGCGGGTGGGCCGGGAGGACTCGATCATCGACTCCAGCATCTGGGTCGCCACGATCACCGGCTTGGCGTTGCGCCGGGCGAGGGTGACCGCGCGCTTCTGGACCAGGGGAACGGCCTCCAGCGGCATCTCGACCCCGAGGTCGCCGCGGGCAACCATGATGCCGTCGAAGGCGGCGACGATGTCCTCCAGGTTCTCCACCGCCTGCGGCTTCTCGATCTTGGCGATGACGGGGACCCGCCGGTCCTCCTCGCGCATGATCCGCAGGACTTCCTCGGCGTCCCGGCCGCTGCGCACGAAGGAGAGCGCGATGAGGTCGACCCCGGTGCGCAGCGCCCAGCGCAGGTCGGTCACGTCCTTCTCGGACAGGGCCGGCACGGACACGGCGACGCCGGGGAGGTTCAGGCCCTTGTGGTCGGAGATCAGACCGCCCTCGATGCACATGGTGCGCACGCGGGGGCCGTCGACCTCGGTGACCTCGAGGGTGACGCGGCCGTCGTCGACGAGGATCCGCTCACCGCGCGTGACGTCGCCGGCGAGACCGGCGTACGTCGTGCCGCAGATCAGCCGGTCTCCCTGGACTTCCTCGGTGGTGATGGTGAACTCGTCACCACGTTCAAGGAGTACGGGTCCTTCGGCGAAACGTCCCAGTCGGATCTTCGGGCCTTGAAGGTCCGCGAGGATCCCGACACTGCGGCCGCTCTCGTCGGAGGCCTTGCGCACGCGCTGGTACCGCTCTTCGTGATCGGCAAGGCAGCCATGGCTCATGTTCAGGCGGGCGACGTCCATTCCGGCCTCGACCAGAGCCTTGATCTGGTCGTAGCCGTCGGTGGCGGGCCCGAGGGTGCAGACGATTTTTGCTCGGCGCATGGAGCGAGCCTATGACCTACTTCACAGTAGAGAGCCCGCGGAAGGCGACTGTCCCGCGTCGCCATGATTAACGCTTGCCGACAACCGATGAACAGACGTCCGCGACATTCGGGATGATGCCGTGCGAACAGCACACATGCCCCCAAGAGCCGCGCCGGACGGCCGCCCCGCGCCCTCAGCCGCCGGACGCGGCGGGCCCGCCCGACAGGTCCGGGGCCGTCATGGTGAAGTGCGCCGTGACCTGTGCGTACACGCTCTGTTGCTCCGGTTCCATGTCGAGGGGCCGGGCCATGTCCTCCGCGCCTCCGGGCGCGCCGGCGAAGGCGGCGGCCCGCATCGCCGGGCGGCCCGGGAAGGCCAGTGTCTGCTGCATGCCCTCGTCGGCCAGTTCGACCAGGGCGAGCAGCCGGGCGCCGAGCGCCTCGGCGTACTCGCGGGCGCGCTGCACGGCGTCGCGCACGGCCTGCTGCCGGGCCGCGCGGTAGGCCGGGGAGTCGGGGCGCAGCGACCACCAGGGGCCGTCGACGCGGGTGAGGTCGAGGTCGGCCAGCCGGGTGGCGAGTTCGCCCAGGGCGGTGAAGTCGGTGAGGGTGACGCCGATGCGAACGCTGCCGTGGTAGGCCCGGATCCGCTCGCCGCGCCGGCGTTCGCGCAGCTCCGGGGTGATCACGAAGGCGCCGGTCTCCAGCTTGTCGACCGCCTCGCCGTAGCTCTTGACCAGGTCGAGCACCGCCGCGTTGCGGGCGCCGAGGTCGTCCAGGGTGCCGCGGCGGTCAGTGCCGCGGGCGCTGACGGTGACGGCGATCCGGGCGAGTTCGGGCTCGGCCTCGAGGGTCGCCTCGCCGCGGACGCCCACGTGCGGGACCTCGGGGGTCGGGTACGTCCTGGCCGCTTCGTTCGTCATGCGTCCCACTGTCCCAGGGCGGGACGTCGCTGACGAGTCATCTGATCGCAACGTGGGGGGGTGTTGCGGGGTGTAGTGACGGGGCCAGAATCTACGCGCGTTACCGCAAAGAACCGCCCATCGTTCCGTCAACAAACGGGAGCCGACGTATGCCGCTCAACCGCAGGGACTTCCTCAACCGTTCCGCCGCCACCGGGGCGGGCATCGCGCTGACCGGTGCGGCAGGCGTGCTGGCCTCGGCGGCTCCGGCCCAGGCCAGGAGCCACAAGCCGGAGGAGCCCGAGCGCTACTCGTTCAGTGTCCTCGGCACCACCGACCTGCACGGCAACGTCTTCAACTGGGACTACTTCACCGACGCCGAGTTCGACGACAAGCCGCACAACGACGTCGGCCTCGCCAAGATCTCCACGCTGGTCAAGCAGCAGCGGGCCGCCAAGGGCCGCCGTAATGTGCTGCTGATCGACGCGGGCGACACCATCCAGGGCACCCAGCTGTCGTACTACTACGCCCGGGTCGACCCGATCACCGCCAAGCACGGCCCCAAGCACCCCATGGCCCAGGCCATGAACGCCATGGACTACGACGCGGCGGCCCTCGGCAACCACGAGTTCAACTACGGCATCCCGCTGCTGCGCGAGTTCGAGGACCAGTGCAAGTTCCCGCTCCTGGGCGCCAACGCCCTGGACGCGAAGACCGGGCAGCCCGCCTTCGCGCCGTACTCCCTGCACCGTATGCGGGTGCAGGGCGCGCCGGACGTGACGGTGGCGGTCCTCGGGCTGACGAACCCGGGCATCGCGATCTGGGACAAGGGCAACGTCCAGGGCCGGATGACGTTCCCGGGCCTGGAGGAGCAGGCGGCGAAGTACGTGCCGCGGCTGCGCGCGATGGGCGCGGACGTGGTGGTCGTCTCGGCGCACAGCGGCACCTCGGGCACCTCCTCCTGGGGTGACCAGCTGCCGTACGTGGAGAACGCGGCGGCGCTGGTGGCCGAGCAGGTGCCAGGCATCGACGCGATCCTCGTGGGCCACGCGCACAACGAGATCCCCGAGTACGTGGTGGCGAACAAGCAGACCGGCCAGGGCGTGGTGCTGTCCGAGCCGTCCAAGTGGGGCCAGCGGCTGACCGTCTTCGACTTCGAGATGGAGTTGGTGAACGGCGCGTGGGAGGTCGTCACGGTCGGCGCGTCCGTGCTCAACTCCAACACGGTCGAGGAGGACCCGGAGATCACCGGGCTGCTGCGCGACGAGCACGCGAAGGTCGTCGCGTACGTGAACCAGGTGATCGGCGACTCCGCCGCGGCGATGACGGCGGCCGAGTCCCCGTACAAGGACACCCCGATCATCGACTTCATCAACCATGTGCAGGCCGAGACGGTCAAGGCCGCACTGGCGGGCACCGAGTACGCCGCGCTGCCGGTGCTGTCGCAGGCCGCGTGCTTCTCCCGCACGGCCGCCATCCCGGCGGGCCGGGTGACCCTGCGCGACGTGGCCGGCCTGTACGTGTACGAGAACACGCTGGAGGCCCGCATCCTGACGGGCGCCCAGATCACGGCGTACCTGGAGTTCTCGGCGAACTACTTCGTGCGGACCCCGGCCGGCGCCCCGGTCGACGTCGCGAAGCTGACCAACGCCGCCAACACCCCGGACTACAACTACGACGTGGTCAGCGGTGTCAGCTACGAGATCGACATCGCCAGGCCGGCCGGCTCGCGCGTCTCGAACGTGCGGTTCGGCGGTGCGCCGATCGACGAGTCCGCGCGCTTTGTGTTCGCCGTCAACAACTACCGCGCCAACGGCGGCGGCAACTTCCCCGGTGTCGCCTCCGCGCCGCAGGTGTGGGCGAACTCCGAGGAGATCCGCAACACGATCATCACCTACGTGCAGGCGACCGGCACCATCGACCCGTCGCGGTTCGCCGGCGTGGACTGGCGGCTGACCCGCGACGGCGTGCCGGTGTTCTGATCCGTCACTCCGGCGCAGCGCACCGGGTCGCGCAGTCCCTGTCCCGTACGTGCTCCAGCAGCACCCGGCGCAGTTCGCGGGCGGCGCGCGGGGGTTCGGCGTCCTTGCGGTGGGCGAGGGCGACGGTGCGGTGCAGCCCCGGTGGCGTGAAGGGCGTCGTCCGCAGCCGCGGGCGGCGCCCGGCCACCATGCTGGGTACGACGGCGTGGCCGAGCCCCGCCTCGACGAAGCCGAGGACGGCGTCCATCTCGCCGCCCTCGATGGCGAAGCGGGGCTCGAAGCCGGCCGCCCGGCACGCGCCGACGGTCAGTTCCCGCAGGTCGTAGCCGCGGCGGAACATCACCAGCGGCTGGTCGCGCAGATCGGCCACGTCGACGTGGGGTCCCGGCCAGGGGGGCGGCGTGTCGGCCGCGGTGACCACGACCAGGTCCTCGTGGAGCAGCGGGGTGGCGTCCAGCGCGGGGTCGTGGCTCTGCAGGGGCAGCACGATCAGCGCCAGGTCCAGGCTGCCGGAGGCCAGCTCCCGCACCAGGTCGCGGGAGCCGCCCTCCTCCACGACCAGCCGGATGCCCGGGTAGCGGGTGTGGAAGTCGCGCAGCAGGTCGGGGAGCAGCCCGGTGCACAGGCTCGGTGTGGCGCCGAGGCGCACCCGTCCGCGGCGCAGCTGCACCAGTTCCTGCACCTCCTGTGTGGCGGCCTCGGTGTCCGCGACGATGCGCCGGGCGATCGGCAGCAGCGCCTCCCCGGCGTCGGTGAGGGCGATGTTGCCCCGGGCGCGGCTGAACAGCTCCGCGCCGAGCTCCCGTTCCAGGGCCTTGATCTGCTGCGACAGCGAGGGCTGGGCCACGTGGACGCGCTCGGCGGCCCGGGTGAAGTGCCGGGTGTCGGTGACGGCGAGGAAGTACACGAGTTGTTGCAGTTGCACGCCGCCCACGGTAATCGACGATAGGGCCGACCTATCGAAACGAGCCCGAACGCGTCTTGGACCTTTCAATACGAGGGGATCTAGCGTCAGCCGCATGGCTTTGGCGACGAGAGCGGTGCGTCCGTCCGCGGTGCGGGCGCTGTGGGGCTCGACCGTGGGCAAGAAGGCGGTCATGGCCGCGACCGGCGTGATCATGCTGCTGTTCCTGGTCGCGCACATGGCGGGCAATCTGAAGATCTTCTTCGGCCCGACGGAGTTCAACGGGTACGCGGCATGGCTGCGCACCATCGGCGAGCCCGCGCTGCACAACGGCTGGTACCTGTACATCCAGCGGACGGGCCTGGTGGCCGCGGTCGTCCTGCACGGCGTGGCCGCCTACCAGCTCAGCAGGCGCGACATCAAGGCGCGCCCGGCGAAGTACGCACACACCAGGGCGCGCGCGAGCTACGCGACGCGCACGATGCGCTGGGGCGGGGTGATCCTCGGCCTGTTCATCGTGTGGCACATCCTCGACCTGACGACGCTCACCGTGAACCCGCGCGGCCAGGCGGAGCACCCCTACGAGAACGTGGTGGCCGACTTCCGGCTGTGGTGGGTGAACGTCGTCTACATCACGGCGATGCTCGCCCTCGGCCTGCACATCAGGCACGGCTTCTGGAGCGCGGCGCAGACCCTCGGGGCGGTCACCAAGCGCAGCGACCGGGCCCTGAAGGCCACCGCGAACGTGCTGGCGCTGGTGCTGACCGCGGGATTCGTCCTGGTACCCGTCTCCGTGATGACCGGATTGGTGGACTGACCATGCTGTACCGCGAGGGCGACCCGCTCGCCGACACCAAGGCGCCTGCCGCGCCCATCGAGGAGCGCTGGAGCCGCCGCAAGTTCGAGGCGAAGCTCGTCAACCCGGCCAACCGCCGCAAGCACAAGGTCATCGTCGTCGGCACGGGCCTGGCGGGCGGCTCCGCCGGCGCCACGCTGGCCGAACAGGGCTACCACGTCGTGCAGTTCTGCTACCAGGACTCGCCGCGCCGGGCGCACTCCATCGCCGCCCAGGGCGGCATCAACGCGGCGAAGAACTACCGCAACGACGGCGACAGCGTGCACCGGCTGTTCTACGACACCGTCAAGGGCGGCGACTTCCGGGCCCGCGAGTCCAATGTGCACCGCCTGGCCGAGGTGTCGCTGCAGATCATCGACCAGTGCGTGGCCCAGGGCGTGCCCTTCGCCCGCGAGTACGGCGGTCTGCTGGACACCCGCTCCTTCGGCGGCGTGCAGGTCTCCCGGACCTTCTACGCCCGGGGCCAGACGGGCCAGCAGCTGCTGCTCGGCGCCTACCAGGCGCTGTCCCGGCAGATCGACGCCGGGAACGTGGAGCTGCACGCCCGCACCGAGATGCTGGACCTGATCGTGGTGGACGGCCGGGCCCGCGGCATCGTCGCCCGCGACCTGGTCAGCGGTGAGATCTCGGTGCACCTGGGCGACGCCGTGGTGCTGGCGAGCGGCGGCTACGGCAACGTCTTCTACCTGTCGACCAACGCCAAGGGCTCCAACGCGACCGCGATCTGGCGGGCGCACCGCCGGGGCGCGTACTTCGCCAACCCCTGCTTCACGCAGATCCACCCGACCTGCATCCCGCGCTCCGGCGACCACCAGTCGAAGCTGACGCTGATGAGCGAGTCGCTGCGCAACGACGGCCGCATCTGGGTGCCCAAGGCCAAGGGCGACGACCGCCCGCCGCACGAGATCCCCGAGGACGAGCGGGACTACTACCTGGAGCGGATCTACCCCTCCTTCGGCAACCTGGTGCCCCGCGACATCGCCTCGCGGGCCGCCAAGAACGTCTGCGACGAGGGTCGCGGCGTCGGCCCCGGCGGCCAGGGCGTCTACCTGGACTTCGCCGACGCGATCGCCCGGCTGGGCCGCGCCGAGGTGGAGGCGAAGTACGGCAACCTCTTCGAGATGTACGAGCGGATCACCGCCGAGGACCCGTACACCCGGCCGATGCGGATCTACCCCGCCGTGCACTACACCATGGGCGGCCTGTGGGTGGACTACGACCTGCAGACCACGGTCCCCGGTCTGTTCGCGATCGGCGAGGCCAACTTCTCCGACCACGGCGCCAACCGGCTCGGCGCCAGCGCCCTGATGCAGGGCCTGGCCGACGGCTACTTCGTGCTGCCGTCCACGATCAACGACTACCTGGCGCGCGGCCCGCACGACGCCATCGCCGCGGACCACCCGGCGGTCACGGAGGCCGTCGCCGACGTCGAGGACCGGCTGAACCTGCTGCTGGCCGTGGACGGCGACCGCACCCCGGACTCCTTCCACCGCGAGCTCGGCGAGCTGATGTGGGACGAGTGCGGCATGGCCCGCACCGAGGCCGGGCTGCGCAAGGCACTGGAGCGCATCCCCGCGCTGCGCGAGGAGTTCTGGCGCCGCATCAAGGTGCCCGGCAGCGGCGAGGAGTTCAACCAGTCGCTGGAGAAGGCCAACCGGGTCGCGGACTTCCTGGAGCTGGCCGAGCTGATGTGCCTGGACGCGCTGCACCGGGCCGAGTCCTGCGGCGGCCACTTCCGCGAGGAGAGCCAGACCCCCGACGGCGAGGCGCTGCGCGACGACGAGAACTTCTCGTACGCCGCCGCCTGGGAGCACCCCGGCGACGGCGGCACGCCGGTGCTCCACAAGGAGGCGCTCGCCTTCGAGTACGTACACCCCACCCAGCGGAGCTACGCGTGAACCTCACCCTGCGCATCTGGCGCCAGCGGTCCTCGCAGGAGGACGGCGCCATGGTCACCTACCGCGTCGAGGACATCAGTCCCGACATGTCGTTCCTGGAGATGCTCGACGTCCTCAACGAGGAGCTGATCCTCGCCGGCGACGAGCCCGTCGCCTTCGACCACGACTGCCGCGAGGGCATCTGCGGCGCCTGCGGCATGGTCATCAACGGGCAGGCGCACGGCCCGGAGCGGACCACCACCTGCCAGCTGCACATGCGGCACTTCCAGGACGGCGACACCGTCGACGTCGAACCGTGGCGGGCGGCCGCCTTCCCGGTGGTCAAGGACCTGGTGGTGGACCGCTCGGCCTTCGACCGGGTGATCCAGGCCGGCGGGTACATCTCGGTGCCGACCGGCAGTGCGCCCGAGGCGCACGCCACCGCCGTCCCCAAGGCGACGGCGGACGTGGCCTTCGAGCACGCGGAGTGCATCGGCTGCGGGGCGTGCGTGGCGGCCTGCCCCAACGGCTCGGCGATGCTGTTCACCTCCGCGAAGGTCAACCACCTCAATGTGCTGCCGCAGGGCGGCCCGGAGCGGGAGACCCGGGTGCTGAACATGGTCGCCGCCATGGACGACCAGGGCTTCGGCGGCTGCACCAACACCGGCGAGTGCGCCACGGCCTGCCCCAAGGGCATCCCGCTGCCGTCGATCGCCGCTATGAACCGCGAATACCTGCGGGCCGTGCGGAAGGGATCTCGCTGACCGGTGCCGTGGCCGAGGTCAGGCCGTACGTCGTGAAGGCCGTGCGGGCGGGGAGCGGACAGGGCTCCTTGCCCGTCACGGAGTTGAGGATGACGGCCGAGCGCCACGCGGCCAGGCCCAGGTCGGGGGCGCCGACGCCGTGCGCGTGTCGGTCGGCGTTCTGCACGTACACCGATCCGCCGACCACCGGGTCCAGCACGATCCGGTGCTGCTCGTCGATCCGCGGCCGGCCCGCCGCGTCGTGCCGGATGTACGGGTCCAGCGCCGCGAGCAGCCCGCCGGCGGGCCGTTCGCGGTAGCCGGTGGCGAGCACCACCGCGTTGGTGACGATCCGGGTGCGGGTGCCCTGCTCCTGGTGCTCCAGGTGGAGTTCGACGGCGCTCATGCCCATCCGCCCGGCGGTCCGCACGGTGACACCGGGGGTGAGGACGGCGTCCGGCCAGCCGCCGCCGAGGGAGCGGCGGTACAGCTCGTCGTGGATGGCGGCGATGGTGCCGTGGTCGACGGCCCGGTGCAGCTGCCACTGCCGGGGCAGCAGGCTGTCGCGCACCGGCTCGGCCAGGCCGTGGAAGAAGCGCGCGTAGTCGGGGGTGAACTGCTCCAGGCCGAGCTTGCTGTACTCCATCGGCGCGAAGGCGGGGCTGCGCGCGATCCACGTCAGCCGCTCGCTCCCGGCGGGACGGGCGCGCAGCAGGTCGAGGAAGACCTCGGCCCCGGACTGGCCGGCGCCGACGACGGTGACATGGCCGGCGGCCAGCAGCCGGTCGCGCTGCGCGAGGTAGTCCGCGGAGTGCACGACCGGCACCACCGGCGCCTCGGCGAGCGGGCGCAGCGGCTCGGGGACGTACGGCTCGGAACCGATGCCGAGGACGAGGTTGCGGGCGTGGCCGCGGCCCCGCGACTGCGCCTTCCCGTCGGCGTCCAGCCGGGTGTGGGCGACCTCGAACAGGCCGCGGCCCGGGTCCCAGCGGACGGAGTCGACCCGGTGGCCGAAGTGGGTGCTGGTCAGCGACTCGGCGACCCAGCGGCAGTAGGCGTCGTACTCGGCGCGGTGCACCTGGAAGCGCTCGGCGAAGTAGAACGGGAACAGCCGCTCCCGGGCTTTCAGCCAGTTCAGGTAGCTCCAGCGGCTGGTCGGGTCGGCCAGGCTCACCAGATCGGCCAGGAAGGGCACTTGGAGCGTGGCGCCCTCGATCAGCAGCCCGGGGTGCCAGTGGAAGGCGGGCTCCTGCTCGTAGAAGGCGGCGCTGAGGTACGGGACGCCGTCGGCGAGTGCGGCCAAGGAGAGGTTGAACGGCCCGATGCCGATGCCGAGCAGGTCGAAGGGCTGCTCGGCGTACGGGGCGGTCTCCGCGGCGCGCTCGGCGGACGCGTACGGGGTGTACGCGGTGCGTCCCGGGTGCCCGCTGTATCCGCTGTGTCCGTTGTGTTGGGGGTACGCGGTGTACTCAGGGTCTTCAGCCACGGTCATCGGACGTGCTGCCTTCCTGGTGGGTCGCGCACACGAGCGCGAGGAGTGCCTGGAGGTCGCCGGCGGTCAGCGCCGGGTTGAGGAGGGTCGCCTTGAGCCACAGCCGCCCGCCGGCGCGGGCCCGGCCGAGGACCGCCCGTCCGTCGAGCATCAGCCGGCGCCGGATCGCGGCGACGTCCGCGTCGCCGGCCCCGGTGGGGCGCAGCAGCACGGTGCTGATCCCAGGGCGGGCGTACAAGGTGAGGTCCGGGTGCCGTTCCACCAGGTCGGCCAGCTCGTGGGCGCGGTCGCAGACGGTGTCCACCAGCCGGCCCAGGCCCTGCCTGCCGAGGGCGCGCAGCGTCACGGCGATCTTCAGCACGTCCGGGCGGCGCGTGGTGCGCAGCGAGCGGCCGAGCAGGTCGGGGATGCCGGCCTCGGTGTCGTCGGCGGCGTTGAGGTAGTCCGCCTGGTGCCCGAGCGGTCGCAGCGACTCCCCCTCGCGCACGGCGAGCACGCCCGCGGCGACCGGCTGCCAGCCCAGCTTGTGCAGGTCCAGGGTGACGGTGCCGGCCTCCGCCAGGCCGGCCAGCCGCGGCGCCCGACGGTCGCTGAACAGCAGGGCGCCGCCGTAGGCCGCGTCCACGTGCAGGGCGGCGCCGTACTCCCGCGCGGCGCGGGCCAGTTCGGGCAGCGGGTCGAGCGCGCCGGTGTCGGTGGTCCCGGCCGTGGCGACGAGCAGGGCGGGGCCCGGAACCGCGGCGAGCGCGGCGCGGGCCCGGGCGGGGTCGAGCACCCCGGCGGGAGTGTCCAGGACGACCGGCTCCGGCAGCCCGAGCAGCCATGCGGCGCGGGGCACGCTGTGGTGGACGTTGGCCCCGGTCACGATCCGCACACCGGGGGCGCGTTCGCGGGCGAGCAGCAGCGCGAGCTGGTTGGACTCGGTGCCGCCGGTCGTGATCAGGGCGTCGGGCGCGGCCGCCGCGGGGTGCACGAGCCGCGCCAGCGCCGCCGTCACCGCCGCCTCCAGGGCGGTCGCGGCCGGGGCCTGGTCCCAGGAGTCCATCGACGGGTTCAGCGCGCTCGCGGCCAGGTCGGCGGCCGCTGCCACCGCCAGCGGCGGGCAGTGCAGGTGCGCCGCGCAGAACGGCTCCGCCGGGTCCGCCGCGCCCTCGGCGACCAGCCGCACCAGCGTCCCCAGGGCCTCCTCCGCCCCCGTCCCGTGCTCCGGGAGCACGTCCGCCAAGGCCTGCGCGACCCGCGCGGACACCGCCCCGGGTCCGCCCGCGGGCAGCGGGCCCGCGCGCCCCGCGGCACCCTCCGCGAGCGCGTCCAGCACCACCCCCAGCAACGGTCGCAGCCGGCGCGGCCCTCCCCTGCCGCCGGCGAGCTGAGGTGACACGGCCTGGCACCCTCCGAGAACGCGTCGATCACCGCCGCACGACCCGTCCGCGCGGTCCGGACTGCGTAACGACGCCACCGGTCCGGGGATGCTGCCCCGGGTCCGAAGTCCCCCTCTTCGGACCGACGTCACCGCCGTGCGCGGGGGTGCGTGCCCGTCGGGCGCCCCCGCGCACCGCGGTGAGCGGTCACGCGCCCCGTACGCGCAGGGCGCGGGCCAGGTCGTCGAGCTGGTCGGCGAGCCGGCGCCGCAGGGCAGGGGTGGGAGCGGGGTCGGCGGAAGCAAGGCAGGCCTCGCCGAGTTCGAGGACGGAGGCGTCGACCACGGGGCCGGGGAAGGCCCAGCGGCCGGCGGCGTCGGCCAGCGCGGGGCCCCGGTGGGCGGCGAGGGCGACGGCGGCCGGGTAGTAGCGCGGCACCCAGTCGCCGAGCAGGTCGAGCTGCTCGGGCTGCCAGAAGCCCTGGGCGGTCGCGTTGAACAGGTAGTTGGAGAGCGTGTCGTCCTCGAACATCGAGGTCCACGCCTCCTGCTTGGCCTCCGCGTCGGGCAGCGCGGCCCGGCAGCGCGCGGCACCCTCCCGGCCCGTGGCGCTGGGGTCGCGCTCGAGTTCGGCGGCGATGTCGGCGCGGTCGGCGGCGCCCAGGACGGCGAGCCGGGTGAGGACCTGCCAGCGCAGTTCGGGGTCGAGCGGCGGCCCGTCCGGCAGGGACCCGGCGGTGAGCCAGCCGCGCAGTTCGGCGGGGGCGGTGACGGCGGTGATCAGTTCGCGGGCGGCGGCGAGCCGCATGCCCGGGTCCTCGTGGCGGAGCAGCTCGCGGGTGAGGGACTCCAGGACGGCGAGCGCGTCGGGCCGCTGCCCGGCCGGCAGGTAGCGGTCGGCGATCTGGTGGCGGGCGAAGCCGAGCACGCCCTGCACCACCGCGACATCGGTCTCGTGCGGCAGGTGGGCGCGGGCCACGTCCAGGTAGGCGGCGGGCGGCAGTTCGCCGTCGCGCACCAGGTCGCGGGCCGCGTTCCACACCAGGGCCCGGGCGAGCGGGTCGGGCAGACCGCTCAGGCCGCGGACGAGGGTGTCCCAGGACCCGGCGTCGAAGCGGATCTTGGCGTACGTCAGGTCCTGGTCGTTGAGCAGCACCAGGGCCGGGCGCGGACCGGGCCGCGTCGCGGCGGCCTCGGCGCCGGCGGGGACGTCGGTCTCGAAGCGCTCGCGCAGCACGAGCCGCGCCGGGTCCGCGCCGTCGCGGTCGTACGCGGCGACCGCGATGCGGTGCGGGCGCTCGCCCGCGCGGGCCACCTCCGGCCGCCAGCCGCCGTCCGCCTCGGCCGGGACCGGGGTGAGGGTGTCGACGCCGGTGGTGCGCAGCCAGCGGTCGGCCCAGGCGTGCACGTCCCGGTCGGTGGCGGAGGCGAGGGAGTCGATGAAGTCGGCGAGGGCGGCGTTGCCGAA
The DNA here is from genome assembly GCF_040644455.1 of Streptomyces sp. NPDC046977. NCBI lineage: Bacteria > Bacillati > Actinomycetota > Actinomycetes > Kitasatosporales > Streptomycetaceae > Streptomyces > Streptomyces sp. NPDC046977. The sequence continues at coordinate 100,462 of NZ_JBEYWO010000025.1, read as the reverse complement.
CCGGTGCCGGGAGAAGTGCTCGTTGATGCCGGCGAGGAAGTCCTTGCGGCCGAGCCAGGTCACCAGCTGCCGCAGGGCGGAGGCGCCCTTGGCGTACGAGATGCCGTCGAAGTTGAGCAGCGCCGACGCGGTGTCGGGCACGGCCCCGGGATCGGGGGCGACGGGGTGGGTGGAGGGGCGCTGGTCGGCGTCGTAGCCCCAGCCCTTGCGGGCGACGGCGAAGTCGGTCCAGGTGCCGGTGAAGCGGGTGGCCTCGGAGAGCACCTGGTAGCCCATGTACTCGGCGAAGGACTCGTTCAGCCAGATGTCGTCCCACCAGCGCAGCGTGACGAGGTCGCCGAACCACATGTGCGCCATCTCGTGGGCGACGACCATGCCGCGGGTCTGCCGCTCGGCGTCGGTGACGGCGGACCGGAACACCATCTCGTCGCGGAAGGTGACCAGGCCCGGGTTCTCCATCGCGCCCGCGTTGAACTCGGGGACGAAGGCCTGGTCGTAGGAGTCGAACGGGTAGGGCTCCGCGAACAGTTCGTGGTAGCGGTCGAAGCAGCGCCGGGTGATGTCGAACAGCTCCTCGACGTCGGCGTCGAGGTGGGGCGCGAGCGAGCGCCGGCAGTGCAGGCCGAAGGGCAGGCCCGCGTGCTCGGTGCGCACCGTGTGCCAGGGACCGGCGGCGACCGCGAGCAGATAGGTGCTGATGCGCGGGGTCGGCGCGATCCGCCAGTGGCCCTCGGCCTCACCGGTGCGCTCGGCGACGCCGTTGCCGAGGACGGTCCAGGCGGGCGGTGCGGTGACGGTGACCTCGAAGACGGCCTTCAGGTCGGGCTGGTCGAAGGCGGCGGCGACGCGCTGGACGTCGTCGAGGAAGAGCTGGGTGTAGAGGTAGGTCTCGCCGTCCGCCGGGTCGGTGAAGCGGTGCATGCCCTCCCCGGTGCGCGAGTAGCGCATGTCGGCCTCGATCCGCAGCTCGTGCGGGCCCGCCGTGAGGCCGGTGAGGGGCAGCCGGTTGTCCTCCAGGGCGGCCGGGTCGAGCACCCGGCCGTCGAGGACCGCGCGGTGCAGGGCGGCGGGCTTGAGCTCGGCGAAGGTGTCGCCGTCGGCGAGGGCGGTGAAGCGGATGACGGTAGTGGAGCCGAACACGTCGTCACCACGCGTCAGGTCCAGGTCGACGGCGTAGGTGTGGACGTCGAGGAGCCGGGCGCGGGTCTCGGCCTCGGCACGGGTGAGAGCAGGCATGCCGCCATGCTGCCTCATGGCCCGTGCGACCCGCACGGAAGTTCGCTGCGGGCGGCAGCGGCCGCCGCGCGGGGCGTCAGGAGGGGCGGACGGCCGCGGCGTCGACGACCAGGGTGCCGCCGCGGCCGCGGGTGCAGGTGATCAGGCGCAGGGCGGGGCCGCCGGTACCGGCGGACCAGGCACCGGTGAGCCGGGAGCGCCCCGGGACGCGGACGACCCGGGTGACCGCGAAGCGGGCACGGCTGCCGTCGCGGCGGGTGACGACGACCGTGTCGGACGGGCGCAGGTCGCCGAGGTCGTGGAAGACGCCCCGGGCGCCTCCCGTGTCGTGGTGGCCGACCAGCACGGCGGTGCCGGGGTCGCCGGGCGCGGCGCTGCGGTCGTACCAGCCCGCCCAGTGGCGGCCCTCGTCGCCGGCGGGGGTCTGCAGGCTGCCGTCGTCGTTGAGCCCGAGGTCCAGCACATGGGCGTGGACCCGGGCGCGGGCTATGTCGAGGCGCACGGGGGTGTGGCCGGCCGGATCGGCGGCGCGCGCGGAGGTGCTGCCGTGGACGACGGCGTCGCCCGCGCCGTGCCCGCCCGCGCCGGTGTGCCCGACGGCCCGGACCGTCACCGCGGTGGCGGCGGCGAGCAGCGCGAGGGCGAGCAGGTTGATCCTTCGGTGGGACGCCGGCGCGGGGCCCATGGGCTCACCGCGGGTGGACCGCGTAGCGCACACCCCACACGCCCAGGGCCAGCAGTCCCGCGAACACCGCCGCGAGCGGGCCGCACGCGACCGCCGCGCAGCACACGACGGCGGCGACCCCGGTGGCCAGGAGGGCGACGAGGGCGACGGGAGGCAGGGACAGGGCAGGCATGGCGCGGGGTCCTTCGCGGCTGGCGGCTACGGCGACGGTCCCCAGGGTACGGAGCCGGGGGCGTGCCGCGCCTCCCCCGTCCGTCCCGGCCCGTATCCACCGAAAGTATGGTCCGGGCCGAGGGCCTTGCGTCTCAGGGAGGACTTTGGGCAGGCTCGGCGGATGATCGCCGCGATGCAGCTCACCGTGATCGACTGTCCCGACGCGAGGGCGCTGGGCGCCTTCTACCAGGGGATCCTCGGCGGGTCCCTGGACGCCTCCGACGCCTCCTGGGTGACCCTGACCGCCCCGGGCGGCACGCGTTTCGCGTTCCAGGAGGTGCCGTTCCACCGCCCGCCGCGGTGGCCGGATCCCGAGCACCCGCAGCAGTTCCACCTCGACTTCGAGGTGCCCACCCGCGCGGACGTGGAACGGGCCCATAAGGAGGTGCTCGCGCTCGGCGCGACCTTCCTGCACGACAGCGGGGGCGAACGGAGCGGTTTCCGCGTCTTCGCGGATCCCGCCGGGCACCCGTTCTGCCTCTGCTACGGGCAGCTCCCGCCGCCCCCCGCACCCGCCGCCGGCTGACCCGGGGCCGCCCCCGGGACGCGGCGGCAGCCGGATGTCGGTGGTCACTTGTACGGTGTTTCCCACGCCGGCGCCGGGGCGTCCGGCGCGTCGTCAGGGGGCGAACGGATCCGGCCGAGGGGGGACGGCATGCTGCGGGGGCCGCACGCGTACGAGCCGATGGAGCACGATCCGCGGGACCCGGAGGCGGTGCGCCGGGTGACGTACGTGCTCTTCCTGCCGGACGGCCGCTGCGCGGTCCCCGCGGAGGGACACGGCGGCGCGGGCCTGCGGCTGCCGTCGGGCCGCGTGCTGCCGGGCGAGGACTGGGTGCTGGACACCTCCGAGCGCGTGCCGCTGATGACCGCCGGCTTCCTGCGGCAGCGGGTGCACCCCTTCGCCTACGACGGCCTGGAGCTGCGGCTGTACGCGTGGCTGGACGGCGACCGCTACCGCGGGCGGCGGCCGCACACCCGGGTGGAGCTGTTCTCCGGCACCCCGCAGGAGGTCGCCGCGCGGCTGGCGGACCGCACCGAGCGGCGGGCCGTGCTGGACGCGGCACGCTCCTTCCGCGAGCAGGACGACGCCTCGTGGTTCGCGGACAACCTGCGGCTGATCCAGCCCGCCTATCTGCGGGCCGCGACCGCCGAGGGCGGCTCCGGCTTCGGCGGCGGACCGCAGGAGTGGCGGGCGCGCCGCTCGATGGTGGTGGAGGCGCTGCACAAGGACGGCACCTTCCTCGACATCGGCTGCGCCAACGGGCTGCTGATGGAGTCCGTGCGGGCGTGGGCCGCCGAGCGCGGCCGGGCGGTCGAGCCGTACGGGGTGGACATGGCGCCGGGCCTGGTGGAGCTGGCGCGCCGCCGGCTGCCGCAGTGGGCGGACCGGATATCCGCCGGCAATGCGCTGGACTGGCGGCCGGAGAGCGGCCGGCGCTTCACCTTTGTGCACGTCCTCGCGGACTGCGTGCCGCCGGCGCGGCTCGGCGGACTGCTGCGCCGGCTGCTCGCCGAGCTGGTGGAGCCGGGCGGCCGGCTGCTGCTCAGCGCGTACCAGCCGGCCGGCGGGGAGGCGCCGGGCGCGGCGGAGCGGCTGGCGGGGACGGGGTTGCCGGTGGCCGGTTCCGCGTCGGGTTCGGGACCGGATCGTACGGCGACAACGGCGTGGGTGGACGCGTAGGCTCGAAGGGTCGCACCGCTTGGGGGAGGCGCCGTGGGCGAGCCGTCGTCCAGCCCGATCGAGCACGGCTTTCCGCATCTGGAGAAGGTGCGGTCGGCCCTGACCGCGCTCTACCGCAGACTGTCGTACGACACGGTGAGCCGCTTCGCGGCGAGCGTCCGCCCCGAGGCGGTGGAGTTCCCGCCGGACGAGGACCTGCACCTGGGCGCGCAGCGGGTGGCCCGGGTCATCGTGCAGCACTTCCGGCTGCCCGAGGCCCGGATGGTGGTGAGCTTCCGCGACATGACGCACGCGGGCAATGTGGAACTGGCCTCCGGCCCGGAGTACTTCGTGGAGCTGCACGACCGCTTCCGGGAGGACCGGCGCGACGTGGGCGCGGCGCTGGCGCACGAGGTCATGCATGTGTATCTGCACCGGCTCGGCCTGGAGTTCCCCGGCACGCGGGACAACGAGATCCTCACGGACACCGCCACGGCCTACCTCGGCGCGGGCTGGCTGCTGCTGGACTCCTACCGGGAGGAGCCGGCGCTGTTCGGCGACCGGGTGACGATGACGGCGACGAAGCTGGGCTACCTCACCCCGGAGGAGTTCGGGTACGTCCTGGCCAAGCGCGCGCTCGCGTTCGGCGACGACATCGAGCCGTGGCTGACCGGCCCCCGGGCCCGCGACGCGTACCGGGACGGTCTCGGGCTGGCCCGGGAGGACCTGCGGAACGCGCCGCTGCTGGGCTGCGGCTGGGCGAACCGCCGGCGCTACGCCCACGACCGCCGCCGCGGCGCCGCGCACCCGGTGGCCGGCTACGCCTTCGAGGGGGAGGCGCCGATGCGGGTCTCCTTCCCCTGCCCGACCTGCCACCAGCGCATCCGCGTCCCGGTGCGCGGCCGGGTCAAGGCACGGTGCGGGCTGTGCCGCACCGTGCTGGAGTGCGACACCTGAGCGGCCGGCGGGGCGGGAGGGGCAAGGCGCAAAGGACCGAGGACCGGTCAGACGCGGGCCGGGGCCGTCTCGCGGAGGAAGTCCAGCAGCGCCGCGTTGACCTCCTGCGGGCGTTCCTGCTGTGTCCAGTGGCCGCAGCCGGGGAGCACGACGGGTTCGCGCAGCGTCGGGTAGATCTGCGGCAGCGCCGGGACGAGGTCGGAGACGCCGGGGAAGGCGTGCACGACGTCGCGGTCGCCGGTGATGTACAGGCCGGGCACCTGGAGGGTGGCACCGTTCCAGGGCGCCGTCAACCGCCAGTTGAGGTCGAGGTTGCGGTACCAGTTGAGCCCGCCGGTGAAGCCCTGGGACCCGTACTCGGCGACGAAGGTGGCGACGTCCTCCTCGGTGAGCCAGGCCGGCAGCTTCTCCGGCTCGCCGACGAGGTCGAGGAACCCGTGGCCGGGCGGGACCAGCGGCTGCGCGGGAACGGGGTCGTTGGCGGGGTTGTCGCCGGAGGCGCCGTACAGGAAGCGGCGGAAGGTGGAGGTCGGGTCGGCGGCGAACTCGGCGTCGGCGACGCCGGGTTGCGCGAAGTAGTTCCAGTAGAAGCGTCCGTCGTACAGCTCCGACATGGCGCGCAGCGGAGGCATGTCCCCGCCGCGCGGGGTCGGCGGGACGCTCAGGCCGGCCACGGCCCGCACCACGTCGGGACGCAGCAGCGCGGTGTGCCAGGCGACGGGGGCGCCCCAGTCGTGGCCGACGACGACGGCGGTCTCCTCGCCGAGGGCGTGGATCAGCCCGATCACGTCGCCGACCAGGTCCAGCATGGTGTACGCGTCGACGGCTTCGGGGCGGTCACTGCGCCCGAAGCCCCGCTGGTCGGGCGCGACCACCCGGTAGCCGGCCGCGGCGAGCGGGCCGAACTGGTGGCGCCAGGAGTACCAGCACTCGGGGAAGCCGTGCAGCAGTACGACGAGGGGACCCTCGCCCTCCTCCGCGATGTGGAGGCGGAGACCGTTCACTTCGGCATAGCGGTGTTCGACCATGGCGCTCAGGCTATGCGCCCGCCGTCCGCCCGCGCCGCCGAAATCAGGTCACCGGGGCACGTCAACGCCCGCCCGCGGCTCAGGGGGTGACGACGGCGAAGTTCCGGTCGGGGCTGTCCAGCAGGCCGACGAGGGTGGTGACCACCTTCAGGTCGCCCTCGTGCTCGATCCCGTCGAAGCGCCCGCCGGCCAGCAGTCCCTGCAGCTCGGGCCGGGTGAGGGTGAGGGTGAGGTCGGCGTGCCGGCTGGGGCGGCCGTCCTGGGTGGACCAGTGGGTGAGCGCGCCGTTGGAGAGGGTGAGGTGCCAGGTGCGGTGCTCGTCGGTGAGCCGCCAGTCGATGGTGAGGTGGGTGTCCCAGGCCCGGGGGCCGTTGACGCGGATGGCGAGCGAGTCGATCAGCTGGTCGACCGTCAGCGCGGCGGTGAGCTCGGGACCGGCGGTCGTCGTCGGGGTCGGGCTGATGCCGTCGCGCAGTTCCTTGGCGCCCATCAGGTAGAAGTTGCGCCAGGGCCCGTTCTCGCAGCCGTAGCCCAACCGCGTGTACACGGCGGCCAGTTCGCGCCGGGCCTCCTCGTGCCCGGGGTCGGCGAAGACGGCGTGGTCGAGCAGGGTCGCGGCGAAGCGCAGGTCGCCGGCGTCGGTGTACTCCCCGGCCTTGGTCACGGTGGCGTCGACGCCGCCGAGGCAGTCCACGTACCGGCGCGCCTCCTCCGCCGGCGGATGCTGCCACAGGTGGGCGGGGTTGCCGTCGAACCAGCCCATGTAGCGCTGATAGACCGCCTTCACGTTGTGGCTGAGGGAGCCGTAGTAGCCGTGGTTGGCGTGGAAGCGCTCCAGGGCGGGCGGCAGCCGCAGTTCCTCGGCGATCTCGCTGCCGGTGAGGCCCTGGTTGAGCAGCCGCAGCGTCTGGTCGTGGAGGTAGGCGTACAGGTCGCGCTGGTGGGCCAGCAGCCGGTGGATGTTCTCCCGCCCCCAGGTGGGCCAGTGGTGGGAGGCGACGACGACGTCGACGGAGTTGCCGAACATCACCAGCGACTCGTTGAGGTACCGGGCCCACTCGCGGGCGTCGCGGACCTGGGCGCCGCGCAGGGTCAGGATGTTGTGCATGGTGTGGGTGGCGTTCTCCGCCATGCACAGCACGCGCTTGCCGGGGAGCACGAAGTTCATCTCGGCGGGCGCCTCGGTGCCCGGGGTGAGCTGGAAGACGATGCGGACGCCGTCGAGGGTCTCGTCCTGCCCGGTGCGGGTGACGGCGACGGTCGGGCGGATCAGGGCGATGGCGCCGGTGGAGACGGTCTGCCCGAGCCCGCAGCCGATCTGGCCGGCGGGGCCCTTGGGCAGTTCCGAGCCGTACATGTAGACGGCGCGGCGGTTCATGGCGGTGCCGGCGTAGACGTTCTCGCTGGCGGCGTGCTCCAGGAAGCCGGCCGGGGCGAGGACGGGCACCGGGTCGTGGCCGTACGGCAGGACGCCGCGCGCGCCGCCGAAGTGGTCGACGTGGCAGTGGGTGTAGATGAGCGCGGTGACCGGCCGGTCGCCCCGGTGCTCGCGGTAGAGCGCCAGGGCGGCGGCCGCGACTTCGGTGGAGTGCAGGGGGTCGACGACCACGACCCCGCGGTCGCCCTCGACGAGCGTCATGTTGGACAGGTCCAGGCCGCGGACCTGGTAGACGCCCTCGACGACCTCGAACAGCCCCTGCTTCGCCGCGAGCCTGCTCTGCCGCCACAGGCCCGGGTGGGCGGTGTCGGGGCAGGGTTCCCGCAGGAAGGAGTAGGCGTCGTTGTCCCAGACCACCCGGCCGTCGTCGGCGGTGACACGGCCGGGCGCGAGGGCGCCGAGGAAGCCGCGTTCGGCGTCGGCGAAGTCCGTCGTGTCCTCGTGGTCGGGGGGCGCGAGAGCGGTCATGGGAACACGATCCCAGCGATTCGCACCTTTTGTCTCGTTCATCTGCGCCAGGAGCGGCGCAGCACCTCCTCGGCGGGTTTGCCGTGCGGCGTGTAGGCCAGCCGCGCCGGTGTCTCACCGCTGTCCGGCCAGTCGTCCCACATCCACCAGCACACCCCGGCCCACCAGCGCTCCCCCTCCATGGCGCCGAGCAGGGCCTGGTAGGCGGCGGCCTGCTCGTCGTCGGCGGGACGCGCGCTGACCGTCCACGACCAGGGGGCCGTGGTCGTGCCGCGCTGGCTGACGTAGCCGGCCTCGGTGAACAGCACGCGGCGGTGGTGCCGGGCGGCGAAACCGGAGAGCTGCCGGGCGATCGGCCGCCAGGCGGCGCGCAGCCGGCCGACGTCGGTGGTGGGGCGGTCGGCCAGCGGCCAGTACGCGTCGACGCCGATGAGGTCGAGGTCGTCCCAGAAGGGGATGTGCGCGTACTCGTCGTAGTTGGCGGCGTAGACCAGGGGTCCCCGGTAGTCCCGCCGGACGGCGCGGACGACCGCCCGCCAGCGGGCGCCGTCCCGCGAGGTGCCGGCCAGTTCGGTGCCCACGGAGAGCTGCTCGGCCCCGAGGTCCTCGGCGAGGCGCGCGTAGTGGGTGATGAAGCGGGTGTACGCGGCGAACCAGGCGGCGGGGTCGGCGGGCCGGATCTGCGCGCGGTCCTGGTCGCCGGGGAGGTCGACGTGCGGTTTGAGCAGGACCTTGAGCCCGGCGGCGTGCGCCTCGCGGATGATCCGGCGCAGCGAGTCGTCGCTCGCGGTCTCCCCGGTGGTGTGCATCGAGGCGTCGCCCGGGGCCGACTGGTACCAGGTCGGGGTGAGCGACACCCAGCCCGCCCCGGTGGCCGCGATGTCGCGCAGGTAGCGGCCCGCGGCGGGGCTGTCGTAGTCCTCGGCGGACCACGACGGCAGGGCGATCCCGCGCAGCCGGGGCGCCCCGGCCCCGGCCGGTGCGGACGGGTGCGCGGGGGCTACGGAACGGCCGTCGTCCGCGGGGACGGCGGCGCAGCCGGCGGTGAGGGCGAGGACCGCCGCCGCCGCCGCGAGAGCGGCGGCGGCGGTCCTCCGGATCAGGGTCACGTGAGCGCCGCGGGGCTGACGAAGGTGTAGCCGAGGGCGCGGATGCCGTCGACCGTCTCCTGGAGCGGCTGGACCGGGTTGTACGGGTGGTAGAAGAAGCTGGCGAAGCCGTCGCGCACGGCGAGGTTCGCCTTGGCCGAGGCGATCAGGTCGGCGGGCAGCCGGGCCGGGTGGTTGTTGTACGCCTCGGGCTCGTAGTTGCCGATGTTCTCGGGCAGCACGGTGGTGCCGTACACGTCCTTCACCACGTAGGGGAAGAACTGCCCGATGAAGCGATGGGGATCACCGGCGGTGCCGCTCAGCGTCCCCGAGAAGTACAGCGAACGCTCCAGGCGGGCCGTGAAGTTCCGCGCGAAGACCTTGTAGTCGGTGGCGGAGGCCGCGTAGTGCGGGGTGGTCCACAGCTTCGGCGTCGGCAGCCCGGCGAGGGTGAACTGGGCGAGGCCGAGGGTCACCCGGGTCTGCGCCCACAGCGCGGAGTCCTCGGCGACCGGGCCGTCGTAGACCACGTTGTCCGCGCTGTCGACGTGGGCCCGGTAGAACTCGAAGTCGTCGCCGGAGACGCCGTTGTAGGGGTTGGCGACGGTGCCGTACTGGTGCGTGTAGCCGTGGTTCATCAGGACGGCGCCGCGCGCCAGCATGTACTTGAGCGCGGAGACCACTTGCGGGCGCTGGAGCAGGGTGACGGTCTCGGGCCGGCCGTTGTTGTAGGTGCCGTGCGGGTCGGTGTAGACGGGGATGACGTTGATGCCGTAGGGGATCCTCTGCGAGTAGAGGTAGTCGGCCGTCGCGCGCAGTTCGGCCGGGTCGGAGTCGGGGCTGATGTCCTCCAGCCGCAGCAGTGCCCGGTGCCGCTCGGGGGTGCTGGGCGCCAGGGCGTCGAAGAGCAGGTCCTCGAAGGCGATGACGCGGTCGGTCTCCGAGACGTAGGCGAACGGGATCTCACCGACGTAGGTGAGGTTGCCCGAGCGCACCGCCCACGGGAAGGACGTGCCGGTGCCCGTGTCGACCGCCCGGGCCAGTTCCGTCACCTCGGGATAGCCGGGCCCCGACGCGATGGTGGGGCGCAGCACGCCGCCGTCCTGGCCGGCCGGGATCTTCCGGGTCAGGGTCTGGTCCCGGTACGTCACCTGCGTGACGGAGCCGGAGTCGAAGTACGAGGTGCTGGGGTCCCAGCCGTACGTGCTCTGGAACTGGGCGACGCCGGTGGCGTTCGCCAGTGACCAGATGTTGTCCCCGACCCAGGTCACCGGGCGGGTGGTGGTGACCACGTCCTGGTAGAACGCGGCCGGGACGGCGTCGGGGACGCTGCCGCCGTAGTACGTCGAGCCGAGGTAGACGGTCGCCGTGTACTGGTTCACCATGCCGGCGGTGTACTGCTGGACCGGCTTGGCGGTCACCGTGCCGAAGTGGCCGGCGAGGTTGGCGGTGGCCATGGCGTACAGCTCACCGAGCTGTCCGTAGGGCCCCGCGGTGTCGTAGAGGACGAGCGCGGAGGTACCGGACGGCGCAGCGGCGGGTGCCGCGAGCGCCGCGGCCCGCGCGGCCGGCCGGCTCGCGGCGGCCTGCCGGGGCGGGCCCTCGGTACGGCGTTCGCGGTCCGCGGACTGCTGGGACTTCGCCCACGCGCCCAGGTCGATCGCGCCGACGCCCGAGCGGCCGACGAGATTCTCCGCGTGGCGGTGAAGGTGCCCGCCGAGGTCGGCCTCCGGGCCGCGGGGTGCGGCGCCGGCCGGGCCGGTCAGGAATGCGGCGCCCACGAGCGACGCGACGAGCATGACGACGACGGAGACCCGGGACTTCCGCGGTCTCCTGATGCGGGATTGCATATTCCCCCCATTGCACCGAATGAACAGGCCGCTGATTGTTCAGAGCCGCAATGCCCGCTGTCAACCGGATCATCGGATGTGCATCCCGTTCGATTATCCATTCCATTACCGCGGCCAATCCCACCCGGACGGGTGAATTACCTTCTCCCCCGACCCACCTCACCTGCGAGAACGCAAGGCTTACCAGGCGCCCTCTCCCACGGCTGACGCCATCGCGGATGATCGTCTAAAAGTATCTGCTAACTTCCGTGAGGGAGTTTCGGCCCGACTGTGGAGCCGAAGCGCATTGGGGGGACTCACTCATGTACGGAAGGCCCGCACTGGGCACAATGCTGCCGCTTGCCGGTATGGCATCGGCGACGAGAACCGTCCCTGGCATTCCTTTCGCCAGGGCTTTACAAATAGCAGCAGGAATGGGCTTCCTGCTGTACTGCCTGATCGCGTTCGGTCTGCTGACCGCCCGATGGTGGCTGCGCCGGCCCACCGGCCGGACCTCGGCCCCGCGGCTCCCCGGGAGCGGCGGATGATCTCCCGGATCCCGTTGTGGGCCGCCACCTCGCTGATCGTGATGGCCGGCGCCTACAACACCGTGCTCTTCCTGCTCTCCAGACGGCGGATCCGCCGATCCCGACGCCCCGGCACACCCCGCTTCTACGTCTTCCTGCTGGCCTGCCTCAACGAGGAGAAGGTCATCGGCGAGAGCCTGGCGCGCATCACCTCACTGCCCGCCGACAGCTTCGTCGCCCTGGTCATCGACGACGCCTCCGACGACCGCACGGCCGATGTCGTCCGCGCCGCCGACCCCGGCGGCGAACGGGTCTGGCTCTACCGGCGTCAACTGCCCGACGCCCGGCGCGGCAAGGGCGCCGCGCTCAACGCCGGCGTACGGCACCTGCGGTCCTCGGGACTGCTCGGCGGCCGCGACCCGCGGGACGTGATCATCTGCGTCGTCGACGCCGACGGCCGGCTGGACCCGCACACCCTGCAGTCCGTTGACCCGTACTTCGACGACCCGGGCACCGGCGCCGTCCAGATCGGCGTCCGGATGTACAACCGCCACCTCGGCCTGCTCGCCCGGCTCCAGGACATGGAGTTCGTCGTCTACGGCGACGTCTTCCAGAGCGCCCGGCGCTTCATCGGCAGCGTCGGCATGGGCGGCAACGGGCAGTTCATGCGGCTGTCCGCGCTGGAGTCGCTGGGCGGCGCGGGCCCGTGGAGCGACAGCCTCACCGAGGACCTCGACCTGGGCGTCCGGCTGATCGCCCGCGGCTGGCGCAACCAGTACTGCACCACCGCGGCGGTCTCCCAGCAGGCCGTGCTCGACGTGCGCCGGCTGGTGCGGCAGCGCTCCCGCTGGTTCCAGGGCCACCTCCAGTCGGCCAACCTCGTTCCGCTGATCCTGCGCGAGGTCGCCACCCGGCCGGCCCTGGACCTGCTCTACCACCTGTCCAGCCCGGTGCTGATCCTGCTGACCTCGCTGCTGCCGCTCTCCTTCCTCATCGCTCTCGCCGGCACCGCCGTCGCCTCCGTGCGGGCGGGCCACTCGCTCGTCTCGCCGATGTGGCTGCTCGGCCCGTACGTGCTCTCCTTCACCGCGGCCTATGTGTACGGGTTCGTCTACGCCAAGCGCGAGCGCACCCTCGGGCTGCTGCGCTCGGTCCTGGTCGCGCACGTGTTCATCCTCTACGGCTACATCTGGTTCGCCGCCGGATGGTGGGGCCTGTGGCGGATGGTCACCGGAAAGCGCACCTGGCTGAAGACCGCCCGCACCTGACGCGCACCGCGCGTTCCCCTCGCTCATCAGCACACCGACACAGACCGCCACACCGTCCCAGGGGGATCCATGTCCGCATACTCCGCCGATGCGCCCGAAGTGCCGGGCACCATCCGCGCGATGCTCGTTCTCGGCACCAGGCCGGAGGTGATCAAGCTGGCCCCGGTGGCCCGCGCGATGGCCGCCTCCGACCTCTTCGAACCCCTGGTGGTCACCACCGGGCAGCACCGCGAGATGCTCCACCAGATGCTGGACCTGCTGCGGGTCCCGGCCAGGACCGGTCTGGACGTGATGCGCGAGCGTCAGCAGCTGTCCGAACTGACCGCCCGTCTGGTGGAGGGCCTGGGCGAGGTGATCCGGGGCGACCGCCCCGACCTGGTCGTCGTCCAGGGCGACACCACCACCGCGCTGGCCGGCGCGCTGGCCGCCTTCTACGAGCGGGTACCGGTCGCCCATGTCGAGGCGGGCCTGCGCACCGGTGTCCTCGACAACCCCTTCCCCGAGGAGCTCAACCGGCGCCTCATCGGGCGCATCGCGCGCTGGCACTTCGCGCCCACGGCCCGGGCCGCCGGCCATCTGCGCGCCGAAGGGACCCCGGACACCCAGGTGTTCGTCACCGGCAACACCGTCATCGACAACCTGCTGTGGGTGATCGGCGAGGGCGTGGGCCGCAGCGCCTTCCCCGGCACCGGCCGCCGCCGGGTGCTGCTGACGCTGCACCGCAGGGAGAACCAGGGCGAGCGCATGCGCGCGATGGGCAGGGCGCTGCGCCGGCTCGGCGAGCGCGGCGACGTGGAGATCCTGCTGCCGCTGCACAAGAGCCCGGCCGTCCGCGACGCGCTGCTCCCCGAACTGACCGGCCATCACGCGGTGCATGTCGTCGAGCCGCTGGGCTACCCGGACTTCGCGGCGACCCTCGCCGACAGCGACCTGGTGCTCACCGACTCCGGCGGCATCCAGGAGGAGGCGCCGAGCCTCGGCAAGCCCGCCCTGGTGCTGCGTACGACCACCGAGCGGCCCGAGGCCGTCGAGGTGGGCGCGGCCCGGCTCATCGGCACCGACCCCGAGGCGATCCTCGGCGCGGCGACGCGGCTGCTGGACGACCCGGCGGAGTACCACCGCATGGCGACCGCGGGCAATCCCTTCGGCGACGGCCTCGCCGCCGACCGCATCCTCGCGCAACTGGCGGAGGACTTCGGGGAGTTCGGGGCCGACGTGCGCGGTGACGCGCTGCGCGGCGAACTCGCCGCGGCCGCTTCGCCGCAGGCCGCGGAGCCGTACTCCCGGGCATGACCACCGCGCCCCGGTTCCTGATGTCCCGGCCCCTCCCCCGCCCGCGGCGGAGGGGCCGCCGGCCTGCCGGGATCGCGCTGGCGGTGCTGCTGCTGGTGACGGGCGGCGTCGTGTACGCCTGCACCCGGCCCGGCGCGGCGGTCCCCGGCTGGGAGGACGGCTCGGTGCACGGGCGCTGGCTGTCGGTGTACGACGGGTACGGCGACAACCGCGGCGACGACACCTCGCTGACGCTCACCCCGGCCGCCTCGACCCGCCCCGACGAGACGCACGCCGGACTGGTGGTCACCACCGAGCGGTACGCCGACGTGGCGTACACCGCGCGCATGCGGGCCCTGCGCCGGCTGCGCTCCCCCGCGCCCAACCCGTGGGAGGTGCCCTGGCTGGTGTGGGGGTACGGCGACCCCGAGCACTTCTACTACGTCACCCTCAAGCCCAACGGCTGGGAGCTGGGCAAGCGCGACCCCGCCTACCCCGGCGGCCAGCGCTTCCTGGCGACCGGGCCGGCGCCGTTCCCGCCCGGCCCGTGGTACGAGGTCGGGGTGGAGCAGCGCGGCGCCGTGGTCACGGTCACCGTGGGCGGGCGCTTCCTGACCTCGTTCACCGACGCCGAACGGCCCTACGTCAGCGGCAGCGTGGGCGCCTACACCGAGGACGCGCAGGCCGCGTTCGCCGGCATGCAAGTGCGGCGCCTGCCCTCGGCCGGGTAGTGAGGGCAGACGCCGCCTTCCGTTCCGTACGCCGTTGTACGGGACAGCTCTCTTCTCCGCGGGACGCTCAGACCGTCAGCGGCCGGTCCGTCGGGCGGATCGGGGCGGGCAGGATGCTGGCGCCGGTGAGGAAGCGGTCCACCGCGCGGGCGGCGGAGCGGCCCTCGGCGATGGCCCACACGATCAGCGACTGGCCGCGCCCGGCGTCGCCGGCGACGAAGACGCCCTCGACGTTGGTGGCGAAGTCCTTGTCGCGGGCCACGTTGCCGCGGGCGTCCATCTCCAGACCCAGCTGCTCGGCCAGCCCGTTCTGCTGGTCGGTGCCGGTGAAGCCCATGGCCAGCGTCACCAGGTCGGCCGGGATGACCTTCTCGGTACCCGGCTGCGGGACGAACTTCCCGTCCTGGAAGACGACCTCGACCAGGTGCAGCGCCGTGACGTTGCCCTGCTCGTCGCCCTCGAACCGCACGGTGTTAACGGCGTAGACCCGCTCGCCGCCCTCCTCGTGGGCCGAGGTGATCTTGTACGTCATCGGCATCGTCGGCCAGGGCTGGTGCGCCGGGCGGTCGTCGGACGGCCGCGGCATGATCTCCAGCTGGGTGACCGACAGGGCGCCCTGGCGGTGGGCGGTGCCGACGCAGTCCGCGCCGGTGTCGCCGCCGCCGATGACGACCACGTGCTTGCCCGCCGCGCTGATCGGCGGGGTGACGAAGTCGCCCTCCTGCACCTTGTTCGCCAGCGGCAGGTACTCCATGGCCTGGTAGACGCCCTTGAGTTCGCGCCCCTCGGCCGACAGGTCCCGCCACTGGGTGGCGCCTGCGGCGATGACGACCGCGTCGTACCGCTTGCGCAGCTTCGCGCCGTCGATGTCGCGGCCGATCTCCACACCGGTGCGGAACTTGGTGCCCTCCGCGCGCATCTGCTCGATGCGCCGGTTGATGTGCCGCTTCTCCATCTTGAACTCGGGGATGCCGTAGCGCAGCAGGCCGCCGATGCGGTCGGCGCGCTCGTACACCGCGACCGTGTGGCCGGCCCGGGTCAGCTGCTGGGCGGCGGCCAGGCCCGCCGGGCCCGAGCCGATGACGGCGACGGTCTTGCCGGAGAGCCGGTCCGGGGGCTGCGGCGTGACGTCGCCGCTGTCCCAGGCCTTGTCGATGATGGTGACCTCGACGTTCTTGATGGTCACCGCGGGCTGGTTGATGCCGAGCACGCAGGCGGACTCGCAGGGCGCCGGGCACAGGCGGCCGGTGAACTCCGGGAAGTTGTTGGTCGCGTGCAGGCGCTCGCTGGCGGCCTTCCAGTCCTGGCGGTAGGCGTAGTCGTTCCACTCGGGGATCAGGTTCCCCAGCGGACACCCGTTGTGGCAGAACGGGATGCCGCAGTCCATGCAGCGTCCGGCCTGCTCGCTGATGATCGGCAGCAGCCCGCCGGGAACGTAGACCTCGTTCCAGTCCCGCTTGCGCTCCTCGACCGGCCGGGTCGGAGCGGTCTCGCGGGGCGTGGTGAGGAAGCCCTTCGGGTCAGCCATTTGCCGCCTCCATCATCTTCGCGGTGGTCTCGGACTCGGAGAGCCCGGCCTGCTCGGCGGCGTTCTTGGCGGCGAGCACTGCCTTGTAGTCCCTCGGCATGACCTTGCCGAAGCGGGTCAGGGTGTTCCCCCAGTCGGCGAGGAGCTTCTCGGCCACCGTCGAGCCGGTCTCCTCGTGGTGGCGGCGCACCACGTCGTGCAGCCACTTGATGTCGTCCGCGTCCAGGTCCTCGACGTTCACCATGCCGGTGTTGACGCATGCCGGGTCGAGGTCGAGGACGTAGGCGATGCCACCGGACATGCCGGCCGCGAAGTTGCGTCCCGTCGGGCCGAGCACGAGCGCCCGGCCGCCCGTCATGTACTCGCAGCCGTGGTCGCCCACGCCCTCGGACACCACCGTGGCACCGGAGTTGCGGACGCAGAACCGCTCGCCGGTGGTGCCCCGCAGGAACAGCTCACCGCCGGTGGCGCCGTACGCGATGGTGTTGCCGGCGATGGTCGAGTACTCGGCCAGGTGGTCGGCACCGCGGTCCGGGCGGACGACGATGCGGCCGCCCGACAGGCCCTTGCCGACGTAGTCGTTGGCGTCGCCCTCCAGGCGCAGGGTGATGCCCTTGGGGAGGAAGGCGCCGAAGGACTGGCCGGCCGAGCCGGTCAGCGTGATGTCGATGGTGTCGTCGGGCAGACCCGCGCCGCCGTACTTCTTGGTCACCTCGTGGCCGAGCATGGTGCCGACCGTGCGGTGCACATTGCGGATCCCGATCTGGGCGCGCACCGGGTCTCCGGTGTGCAGCGCCTCGCCGGCCAGCTCGATGAGCTGCTGGTCCAGCGCCTTGTCCAGGCCGTGGTCCTGCTCGGTGGTGCGGTGCAGGGCGGCACCCTCGGGCAGGTCGGGCACGTGGAAGAGCGGGGCGAGGTCCATGCCCTGCGCCTTCCAGTGGTCGACGGCCGCGGTGGTGTCGATCAGCTCGGCGTGGCCGACGGCCTCCTCGATCGAGCGGAAGCCCAGCTCGGCCAGCAGCTCGCGGACCTCCTGCGCGATGAACTCGAAGAAGTTCACCACGTACTCGGCCTTGCCGGAGAAGCGGTCGCGCAGCACCGGGTTCTGGGTCGCGATGCCGACCGGGCAGGTGTCCAGGTGGCACACGCGCATCATCACGCAGCCGGAGACCACCAGCGGCGCGGTCGCGAAGCCGAACTCCTCGGCGCCCAGCAGGGCGGCGACGACCACGTCGCGGCCGGTCTTGAGCTGGCCGTCGGTCTGCACCACGATCCGGTCGCGCAGCCCGTTGAGCAGCAGCGTCTGCTGCGTCTCGGCCAGGCCCAGCTCCCAGGGACCGCCCGCGTGCTTCAGGGAGGTCAGCGGGGAGGCGCCCGTGCCGCCGTCGTGGCCGGAGATCAGCACCACGTCGGCATGGGCCTTGGAGACGCCCGCCGCGACCGTGCCGACGCCGACCTCGGACACCAGCTTCACGTGGATGCGGGCGGCCGGGTTGGCGTTCTTGAGGTCGTGGATCAGCTGCGCCAGGTCCTCGATGGAGTAGATGTCGTGGTGCGGCGGCGGCGAGATCAGACCGACACCGGGGGTGCTGTGCCGGGTCCTGCCGATCCACGGGTAGACCTTGTGGCCGGGCAGCTGGCCGCCCTCGCCGGGCTTGGCGCCCTGGGCCATCTTGATCTGGATGTCGTCCGCGTTGACCAGGTACTCCGAGGTCACACCGAAGCGGCCGGAGGCCACCTGCTTGATCGCGGAGCGGCGCTCCGGGTCGTACAGGCGGTCCGGGTCCTCGCCGCCCTCGCCGGTGTTGGACTTGCCGCCGAGCTGGTTCATGGCGATGGCCAGCGTCTCGTGCGCCTCGCGCGAGATGGAGCCGTACGACATGGCGCCGGTGGAGAAGCGCTTGACGATCTCGGAGACCGGCTCGACCTCCTCGACGGGGATCGCGGGGCGCTCGCCGTCCTTGAAGCGGAACAGGCCGCGCAGCGTCATCAGCCGCTCGGACTGCTCGTTCACCCGCTGCGTGTACTGCTGGAAAATGTCGTAGCGGCGGGAGCGGGTGGCGTGCTGGAGCCGGAAGACCGTGTCGGGGTCGAACAGGTGCGGCTCGCCCTCGCGGCGCCACTGGTACTCGCCGCCGATCTCCAGCCGGCGGTGCGCGGGTGCGATGCCGGAGGCGGGGTACGCCTTGGCGTGGCGGGCCGCGACCTCCTGGGCGACCACGTCGATCCCGGCGCCGCCGATCTTGCTGGTGGTGCCGTGGAAGTAGGTGTCGACGAACTCGCCGTCCAGGCCGATCGCCTCGAAGACCTGCGCGCCGCGGTAGGAGGCGACGGTGGAGATGCCCATCTTGGACATCACCTTCAGCACGCCCTTGCCCAGCGCCTTGATCAGGTTCTTGATGGCCGTCTCGGGCTCGATGCCGGAGATGAAGGTGCCCGCGCGCAACAGGTCCTCGACCGACTCCATGGCCAGGTACGGGTTGACCGCGGCGGCGCCGTAACCGATGAGCAGGGCGACGTGGTGGACCTCGCGGACGTCGCCGGCCTCGACCAGCAGGCCCACCTGGGTGCGCTGCTTGGTGCGGATGAGGTGGTGGTGGACGGCCGAGGTGAGCAGCAGCGACGGGATCGGCGCGTGCTCGGCGTCGGAGTGCCGGTCGGACAGCACGATGAAGCGGGCGCCGGCCTCTATGGCTGCGTCGGCCTCGGCGCAGATCTCGGTGAGCCGCGCGGCCAGCGCCTCGCCGCCGCCGGAGACCCGGTACAGGCCCGACAGGGTCGCGGCCTTCAGGCCCGGCAGGTCGCCGTCGGCGTTGATGTGGATGAGCTTGGCCAACTCGTCGTTGTCGATCACCGGAAACGGCATGGTGATGTTGCGACAGGAGGCCGGCGAGGGCTCCAGCAGGTTGCCGGACGGGCCGACGGCGCTGATCAGCGACGTGACCAGCTCCTCCCGGATGGCGTCCAGCGGCGGGTTCGTGACCTGCGCGAACAGCTGGGTGAAGTAGTCGAAGAGCAGCCGGGGCCGCTCGGACAGCGCCGCGATCGGCGAGTCGGTGCCCATGGAGCCCAGCGGCTCGCCGCCGGTCTTGGCCATCGGCGCCAGGATGACGCGCAGCTCCTCCTCGGTGTAGCCGAAGGTCTGCTGGCGGCGGGTGACCGAGGCGTGCGTGTGCACGATGTGCTCGCGCTCGGGCAGGTCGTCGAGGTGGATCAGGCCGGCGTCCAGCCACTCCCCGTACGGGTGCTCGGCCGCGAGCTGCGACTTGATCTCGTCGTCCTCGATGATCCGGTGCCGGACGGTGTCGACCAGGAACATCTTCCCGGGCTGCAGCCGGCCCTTGCGGACGATCCGCTCCGGGGCGATGTCGTCCAGGACGCCGGACTCCGAGGCGAGCACGACCAGGCCGTCGTCGGTGACCCAGTAGCGGCCGGGGCGCAGGCCGTTGCGGTCCAGGACCGCGCCGACGACGGAGCCGTCGGTGAAGGTCACGCAGGCCGGGCCGTCCCAGGGCTCCATGAGGGTGGAGTGGTAGCGGTAGAAGGCACGGCGGGCCGGGTCCATCGAGCCGTGGTTCTCCCACGCCTCGGGGATCATCATCAGCACGCTGTGCGGCAGCGAGCGGCCGCCGAGGTGCAGCAGCTCCAGCACCTCGTCGAAGGTCGCCGTGTCGGAGGCGTCCGGGGTACAGACCGGGAAGATCCGCTCCAGGTCCCCGCTGAACAGCTCCGAGGCCAGCTGCGACTCGCGGGCGCGCATCCAGTTGCGGTTGCCCTTGACGGTGTTGATCTCACCGTTGTGGGCGACGAAGCGGTACGGGTGCGCCAGCGGCCAGCTGGGGAAGGTGTTGGTGGAGAAGCGCGAGTGGACCAGGGCGATGGCCGTGGCGACGCGCGGGTCGGACAGGTCGGGGAAGAAGGGCTCCAGCTGGCCGGTGGTCAGCATGCCCTTGTAGACGACCGTCCGGGCGGACAGCGACGGGAAGTAGACGTCCGCCTCGCGCTCGGCGCGCTTGCGCAGCACGAAGGACGGGCGGTCGAGCTCGATCCCGGCCCTCGCGGCGTCCTGTGCGTCGGCGACGAAGAGCTGCGAGAAGTACGGCATCGTCGAGCGCGCGGTGGCACCCAGGCCCGCGGCGTCGGTCGGGACCTCGCGCCAGCCGAGGACGGTGAGGCCCTCCTCGGCGGCGATGCGCTCGATGGACTCGACGGCCTTGCGGCGGTCCTCGTCCTCGACGGGCAGGAAGGCCATGCCGACGGCATAGTGGCCGGCGTCCGGCAGCTCGAAGCCGCGCTCGGCGGCGACCTCGCGCAGGAACACGTCCGGGATCTGCATCAGGATGCCCGCGCCGTCGCCGGAGTCCGGCTCGGAGCCGGTGGCCCCGCGGTGCTCCAGGTTGCGCAGCACCGTCAGCGCCTGCTCCACGAGCGCGTGGTCGGCCTCGCCGGTGAGGGTGGCCACGAAGCCGACGCCGCACGCGTCGTGCTCGTTGCGGGGGTCGTACAGCCCCTGGGCGGCGGGACGCCCGTCCATGTGGGCCCGGCCGGAACCGGAGGCGGCGGCCTGGAGGTGTGTAGGCCGGTGCAGAACAGGACGCATCTGGTCGGCTCTCCCGTCGTCGTCATCTGGCATATGCATGCGCGCTAGGGACGACGTTGGCCCTCTGCGATTTCGTGCAGGTTACATGATGGCCCGATGACCGAAAAGTGGATAGCGGATTCCATCATGTGGACTAAGCAGCGCTACGAGCAGGCAGTTCGGGGCCAGCATCGCTCACGTGAGACGCAGGCGACACTGCCCGCGGCGCCACAGACTGATGCCCTGTGTTGGTCGCGCTGAAACGAGCGGGTAACAAGTGGTTCGTGGCTCGGTCCCGCCTCAGCCGACGGCGGTTCCGAAAAGCGCGCCCAGAACGAAGGTAACCCCGGCGGCCGCTCCGCCCAAGACAAGTTGCCGCAAACCGCTGAACCACCAGCTGCGTGCCGTCACACGGGCCACAGCCGCACCGCAGAGGAACAGCCCGATCAGCGCCACGACCACCGCGGGCCACACCACGGTGGCGCCCAGCAGGTAGGGCAGCACCGGGAGCAGCGCGCCGATGCCGAAGGACAGGAAGGACGAGCCCGCCGCCACCAGCGGCGACGGCAGGTCGCCCGGGTCGATGCCCAGCTCCTCGCGGGCGTGGATCTCCAGCGCCTGCTCCGGGTCCCGGGACATCTGCCGGGCCACCTCGTAGGCGAGCTCCGGCTCCACGCCGCGCGCGACGTACAGCTCGGCGAGCTCCCGCAGCTCGTCCTTCGGATGACGGCGCAGCTCCCGGCGCTCTATGGCGAGCTCCGCCTCGACCAGCTCGCGCTGGGAGGCCACGGAGGTGTACTCGCCCGCCGCCATCGAGAACGCGCCCGCGGTCAGACCGGCCAGCCCGGTGATCACGATGGTCGACGGGGCGACATTGCCGCCCGCGACGCCGGTCATCAGCGCGAGGTTGGAGACCAGGCCGTCCATCGCGCCGAACACCGCGGGCCGCAGCCAGCCGCCGCTCACATCACGATGGGTGTGGTGCGCGACGTGATAGGGAGCGTTCCGCTCCAGTTCGCTGCTCTCCACGGCTGCCGACATGGCCCGCGTTCTCCTTCCCGCGGGTGGCGACCGCCCGCGTCCTCCCTGGGAACGCCTCGACCGTACGCCCGGATTCCCTGCGTTTCCAGCAAGGAAAGCCTCCCCTACCTGCGGAAACGACCGCGGCGCCGCCCGGGGACGTGCCCCTGGCGGCGCCGCGGTACGGCGTCGGTGTCTGCCGGGATCAGCCGTTCTTGGCGGACTCGGCCCGGGCCGTGGCCCCGGCCTCCGCCGACTCCTGCGGCTCGTCGTCCTCGGCGGCTGCGTCGGTCGCGTGGGTCGTGTCGGTCCCCTCGGCATCGGCGGCCTCGGGCTTGGTCAGATCGGTCTTGCCGTCCTTGCCGGCCTCGGCACCCTTGTCGGCCTCGGCACCCTTGCCGTCCTTGCCGTCCTTGTCCTCCGCCTCGCCCTCGGTGGCGGGCGCCGGCTCGACGTTCTCCTCACGGCCCGGACGGAGCCGCGCGGAGACGATCATGTAAGCGACGGCCCCGGCGAAGACGACGATCGACGTCCAGTCGTTGAGCCGCAGACCCAGGATGTGGTGGGCGTCGTCGACGCGCAGGTACTCGATCCAGAAGCGGCCTACGGTGTACGCCGCGACGTACAGCGCGAAGGCACGGCCATGGCCGAGCTTGAAGCGGCGGTCGGCCCAGATCACCAGCAGGGCCACGCCCACGCACCACAGGGACTCGTACAGGAACGTCGGGTGGTACGTGGCGACGCCCAGGCTGTCCGCCGGCCGGTGGGCGCTGTCGATCTTCAGCCCCCACGGCAGGTCGGTCGGCCGTCCGTAGAGCTCCTGGTTGAACCAGTTGCCCCAGCGGCCGATGGCCTGGGCGAAGGCGATGCCGGGGGCGACGGCGTCGGCGTACGCGGGCAGCGAGATGCCCCGGCGCCGGCAGCCGATCCACGCGCCCAGGGCGCCGAGGGCGATCGCGCCCCAGATACCGAGGCCGCCCTCCCAGATCTTGAACGCGTTCACCCAGTGCTTGCCCTCACCGAAGTAGAGCTCGTAACTGGTGATCACGTGGTAGAGACGGCCACCGACCAGACCGAACGGCACCGCCCAGACGGCGATGTCCGCGATCGTGGTCTTCTGTCCGCCGCGGGCGGCCCATCGCCTGCCGCCGAGCCAGACGGCTACGAAGACACCGATGATGATGCAGAAGGCATAGCCGCGCAGCGGTACAGGTCCGAGGTGGATCACCCCGCGCGACGGGCTGGGAATGAAGGCGATGAATTCCATGGCACGACCGACGCTACCGTGCCGGGCGGGTACGGCGGGCACCCGCCCGGCAACGGCTGAATAACGGGCTGCTGTACCGGCGGGCCTCAGCCGGTCGCCGAGGGGGTCGCCGGCTTGCTCGCGGGCGGGCTCGCGGGGGCGGAGGAGGCCGGGGCGGACGCCGTGCCGGACGCGGCGGCCGAGCCGCTCGCCGGGGCACTGGGCGGGGTCGCGCTCGGGGTGACCGTGCCGGGCTTCTTGCCCTTGTTGGCCTCGGCGACCATCTGCTCCAGCTTCTGCGGGGTCAGCGGCGCCGCCTCGGCCCCGTAGATGTTCTTCCCGTTGAGCAGCACGGTCGGGGTGGAGTTGAAACCGGACGACGAGAAGGCGCTGTTGTTCTTGTTCACCCAGTCGTCGTACGTGCCCTTGTTCACGCAGGTGGTGAAGGCCGGGGTCACCAGCCCGGGCACCTGGCCGGCGAGCTGCAGCAGGTAGGGCTTGCTCGCGAACTTGTCGTCCTGCTCCGGCGGCTGGTTCCGGTAGAGCACGTCGTGGTACGCGCGGAACTTGTTCTGGTCCTGCGCGCAGGCCGCCGCATTGGCCGCGTTGAGCGAGCCCGTGCCGCCCAGGTTGCCGTCGATGATCCGGACCAGGTGGTAGTCCACCTTCAGTTGGCCCTTGTCCTCCAAGGCGTGCACGGTGTCGCGGTAGCCCTGCTCGAAGGCGCCGCAGGCCGGGCAGCGGAAGTCCTCGTACACGGTCAGCGTGGACGGTGCGTCGCTCGCGCCGGTGGGGATGACGAGCTTGTTCTCGCCCGTCGCGCCCGCCGGGGAGACTGCCGCGGCCTCCTCGGAGTCGCCCCCGCTGTTGGCCACCAGGACCCCGATGACGGCGCCGATCACCAGGACCCCGACCACGGACCCGGCGACGATCGCCGTCCTCTTGCGCTTCTGGCGGCGCTGGTCCTGCGCACGCTGCTCCTGCAGCCGCTCGCGGGCGGTGCGCTTTCCTTCACGGTTCTTCTCGCTCACACCCCGGGACAACGAACCGGGGGCGCACCTGCGCGCGCCCCCGGCCGTAATTCGCCCGTTCGGGCGACGCCGGCCCTCAGCGGCGGACGCCCTTGGCCAGGTCGGCGGCGAGTTCGCGCACCGCCGTGAGGCCCTGCTCCAGGTCCGGCGCGTCCAGCAGCTTCTTGACGAAGGCCGATCCGACGATCACACCGTCGGCGAAGCCGGCGACCTCGGCCGCCTGCTCCCCGTTGGAGACGCCGAGGCCCACACAGACCGGCAGTGCGGTCTGCGCCCGGGTGCGGCCCACCAGCTCGGCCGCCTCGGCGCCGACGCTCGCCCGGGTGCCCGTGACGCCCATCAGCGAGGCGGCGTAGACGAAGCCGGTGCCCGCCGCCGTGATCTTCGCCAGCCGCTCGTCCCGGCTGCTCGGCGCGACGACGAAGACGGTGGCCAGCCCGTGCTGCTCGGCCGCCTTGCGCCAGCCCTCGGACTCCTCCACGGGCAGGTCCGGCAGGATGCAGCCCGCGCCGCCCGCCTCGGCGAGCTCCGTGGCGAAGCGCTCGGCGCCGTAGCGGTCGACCGGGTTCCAGTACGTCATGACCAGGACCGGCTTGCCGGTCGCGGCGTGCGCCTCGCGCACCGTGCGCATGACGTCCTTGATCCGGACGCCGCCGCGCAGCGCGATGTCGTCGGCGGTCTGGATGACCGGGCCGTCGAGCACCGGGTCGCTGTGCGGCAGGCCCACCTCGACGATGTCCGCGCCGCCCTCCAGGGCCGCCTTGACGGCCGCGATGCCGCCGTCGACCGTCGGGAAGCCCGCCGGCAGGTAGGCGACCAGCGCCGCCCGCCCCTCGGCCTTCGCGGCGGCCAGGGTCCGGTCCAGCAGTTCGATCCGCCCGCTCACTTCTCGGCCCCCTCGGCCCCGTCGTACAGCCCGAACCAGCGGGCCGCGGTGTCCATGTCCTTGTCGCCGCGCCCGGAGAGGTTGACCAGGATCAGGCCGTCCTCGCCGAGTTCACGGCCGAGCTGCAGCGCTCCCTCGAGGGCGTGGGCGCTCTCGATCGCCGGGATGATGCCCTCGGTCTGCGACAGCAGGCGCAGCGCCCGCATGGCCTCGTCGTCGGTGACCGGGCGGTACTCCGCGCGGCCGGTCTCCCTGAGGTAGGCGTGCTCCGGGCCGATGCCGGGGTAGTCCAGTCCGGCCGAGATCGAGTACGGCTCGGTGATCTGCCCCTCGTCGTCCTGGAGGACGAAGGAGCGCGAACCGTGCAGGATGCCGGGCTCGCCCTTGGTGAGCGTCGCGGCGTGCTCGCCGGAGTCCACGCCGCGGCCGGCCGCCTCCAGGCCCACCAGGCGCACCGACGCGTCGGGGATGAAGGCGTGGAACAGGCCGATGGCGTTGGACCCGCCGCCGACGCACGCGGCGACCGCGTCGGGCAGCCGGCCGGCCCGCTCCAGGATCTGCCGGCGCGCCTCGACGCCGATGACGCGGTGGAAGTCGCGCACCATGGCCGGGAAGGGATGCGGGCCGGCGGCGGTGCCGAACAGGTAGTGCGTGCGGTCCACGTTGGCGACCCAGTCGCGGAACGCCTCGTTGATCGCGTCCTTCAGCGTGCGGCTGCCGGACTTCACCGAGACGACCTCGGCGCCCAGCATGCGCATGCGGGCGACGTTCAGCGCCTGGCGCTCGGTGTCGATCTCGCCCATGTAGATCGTGCACTCCATGCCGAACAGCGCGCACGCGGTCGCCGTGGCCACGCCGTGCTGGCCGGCGCCGGTCTCGGCGATCACCCGGGTCTTGCCCATGCGCTTGGTGAGCAGCGCCTGGCCCAGCACGTTGTTGATCTTGTGCGAGCCGGTGTGGTTGAGGTCCTCGCGCTTGAGGAAGATCCGCGCGCCGCCGGCGTGCTCGGCGAACCGCGCCGCCTCGGTGAGCGGGCTAGGGCGGCCGGCGTAGTGCACCAGCAGGTCGTTCAGCTCCGCGGCGAAGGCCGGGTCGGACTTGGCCTTGTCGTACTCGACGGCGACCTCGTCCACGGCGGCGACGAGCGCCTCCGGGATGAACTTGCCGCCGTACCGGCCGAAGTAGCCCTCGGCGCTGGGCACCCGGCCCTCGGGGTCGGGAATGAAGAAGTCTTCGGGCATGACGTTTCTCGGCTCCTTCGGGGGCGCGTCGGCAGCCCCCAGAGTCTCGCGTACCAATGGTCACGTTACGGCGGTCGCCGCGCGGATCGCGCCGCCCGCGGCGGTGCGCGCGTCCGG
Source organism: Streptomyces sp. NPDC046977 (assembly GCF_040644455.1). Classification (NCBI taxonomy): domain Bacteria; kingdom Bacillati; phylum Actinomycetota; class Actinomycetes; order Kitasatosporales; family Streptomycetaceae; genus Streptomyces; species Streptomyces sp. NPDC046977. The sequence continues at coordinate 74,411 of NZ_JBEYWO010000025.1, read as the reverse complement.
AACCCGGGCAGCGGCGGGCGGTGTCCGGCGGCGGGTCGCCACCGGTCGCGTCCGCGTCCCGGTCAGGAGGACGGCGCAGCCGTCAGCGCCATCGGCGACCGTTGATCTGCCCCGGCTCGCAGCCGATGTGGTACCGCACGCGGCGCCCGAGAATGCGCCGCGCGGGCGCGCGGCAGCCACGGGGACGGCAGCCCCGGGCCAGTCGCGCGTACGTCTTCATGCGGGCCGTCAGCCCCGTCCGTGGCGCAGCGCGGGGTGGGCCCCGGCGGCGACGAGGTCGGCGACCGCGGTCCTGGGGTCGCGGCCGGTGACCAGCGACTCGCCGACCAGCACGGCGTCGGCGCCGTCGTTGGCGTAGGCGATGAGGTCGTGCGGGCCGCGGACGCCGGACTCGGCGACCTTGACGATGTGGTCGGGGATCTCCGGCGCGACCCGGGCGAAGGTGCCCCGGTCGACCTCCAGCGTCTTCAGGTTGCGCGCGTTGACGCCGATGACCCGGGCGCCGGCGTCGACGGCGCGGGCGACCTCGTCCTCGTCGTGCACCTCGACCAGCGGGGTGAGCCCGATGGACTCGGCCCGCTCGATCAGGGAGACCAGCGCGTCCTGCTCCAGCGCGGCCACGATCAGCAGCGCGAGGTCGGCACCGTAGGCGCGCGCCTCCCACAGCTGGTACGCGGTGACAATGAAGTCCTTGCGCAGCACGGGGATGTCGACCTTGGCCCGCACGGCCTCCAGGTCCGCGAGCGAGCCGCCGAAGCGGCGCTGCTCGGTCAGGACCGAGATGACCGCCGCGCCGCCCGCCTCGTAGTCCGCGGCGAGGCCCGCCGGGTCGGCGATGGCGGCGAGGGCGCCCTTGGAGGGACTGGACCGCTTGACCTCGCAGATGACGGTGACGCCCTCGCCGCGCAGGGCGGCCACGCCGTCCTTCGCGTCACGCGCCTTGGCGGCGCGCTGCTTGAGCTCGTCGAGCGAGACCCGGGCCTGCCGCTCGGCGAGGTCTTCGCGGACGCCGTCGATGATCTCGTCGAGCACACTCACGCGAGGGGACCCCTTCCGAAAGCGAAACGATCAAGCCAGTGAGATGTTCCACCAGCACTGCGATGGTAACCGCCGGGGGCCGCCGGACCCGCATCCGGCGGAACCAACGACCACCAGGTGGACAGATCGGACAGGCCCAGACAGCCACGGACAGGCACAGGCAGCCGCCGTCAGGGCGCCAGCGCGGCCCCGAACGGCAGGTTCCGGACAACGGTGAAGACCACCACGACCGCCCCCACCGCCCACCAGTGCGCCGGCCGCAGGTTGACCGAGAACGGCCGCCCCCGCAGCGCCCGGGAGATCCAGACGACCATCGCCACGGCGAAGACGAGGTACATGACGACGGCCACCGCGTTGAGGCCGAACGCGGTCCCGAAGTCACCGTGCGCCACCGCGTACGCGCTGCGCAGCCCGCCGCAGCCCGGGCAGTACAGGCCCGTGTAGTGCAGGAGCGGGCAGACCGGGTAGTGCCCGGGGTGGTTGGGGTCGACGGTCCCGACGTAGGCGAAGGCGGCGGCGACGCCGCCCAGCAGGCCCAGCGGGGCGGCGAGGGCGCTCGCCTTCGGTGTGATGGCGGTCTCGGTCACCCGCCGATTGTCCCGCGCCGGGCCGCTGGGGAACACCCGGGGTCGGCGTGGAAACGGCGAAACCGCCCGCGGCGCACGGCCGGGGCGGCTCCGGTGCCGTGGTGCGGCAGGTCAGCCGCGCGCGGCCTTGCCCGCCACCGGCTTGCCCAGACCGGCGGCACGCATGCCGAGGCCGATGAGACCGCCCACCGCGGCCAGGGCCAGGCCCGCGAACATGCCGATCGGCTCCGCCAGGACGACGAAAGCACCCGCGACGCAGAAGCCGATGAAGGCGATGATCACGCCGGTCCAGGCGGCAGGGGTGTGTCCGTGGCTGTTGCCCGCCATGAGTGCTCCCAAGTCGTTCTACTGAAGGTTCGTTTGGTCGTTCGCCGCGCGATGGCACGCGTCGCGGCCCATTGTCCCCTGTTCCGCTCACGCTCCGCGCGCGGGGGGTGGCCCGGCGCGTCAGCGCGCGTCGGTGGGGTCCTCGCCGCGGTCCAGCGCCTTCCAGATGTCCTCGGGGCGCTCCTCGCCGTCGGCGGTCCGGGCCTTCCGGGCCCCGGCGGGGCGGGCCGCCGCTCCGCCGTCCCGCTCGTAGCGGCTCGACATCCCCGGCCAGGCCGCGGCGCGCAGGACGGCCGTGACCCCGGCGAGCAGCAGCAGCGCCCCGCCCACGACCGACACGGCGGGCCAGGCGGTGGTGGCGGTGTCCGTCGCGGTGGCCCGGGTCAGTCCGCTGGCGGCGGCCGCGGCGGCGTCCAGCGAGGAAGCGTCCCCGGTGGTGAGCAGTGCGGCAAGCAGGGCGCCCGCCCCGCACAGCGCGAGCAGCGCGCTCACGACCCTGCGGGCCGCCCCGCGCACGGCGAAGACCGCGACCAGCGAGGCCAGTCCCACCAGTGCCAGTGCGCCCGGCACCGCCGTCACCTGGCTGCCGTCGGCGTGCACCGCCACCCCGGCACCCGCCGCACCGGCGAAACCGTGCTGCCAGGTCTTGCCCGCGGCCAGCAGTACGAGCGCCGCGCCCAGCGCTCCGCCCGCCAGCGCGACGGCCATGCTGCGACGGCCGCCCGCGCGGTGCGGCCCGGGGGGCACGGCCGTGCTTGCAGCATCGGCATCGGCACGGGGCTGGGGTACGGCGCTGGTCATCCCACCACTATCCCCCCTCGCCCCGCGGCCCGCGTACGCGGGGCTACGCCCCCGCGCCCATCCGGTTCGCCGTCGCCACGGCGCGCAGCACCGCCGCCGCCTTGTTGCGGCACTCGGTGTCCTCCGAGACCGGGTCGGAGTCGGCGACGATGCCGGCGCCCGCCTGGACGTACGCCGTGCCGTCGCGCAGCAGCGCGGTGCGGATGGCGATGGCCGTGTCCGAGTCGCCCGCGAAGTCCAGATAGCCCACGCAGCCGCCGTACAACCCGCGGCGCGTCGGCTCCAGTTCGTCGATGATCTGCATCGCCCGCGGCTTCGGCGCCCCCGACAGCGTCCCGGCCGGGAAGCACGCCGTCAGCACGTCGAACGCGGTGCGGCCGGCCCCCAGGGTGCCGGTGACGGTCGAGACGATGTGCATCACGTGGCTGTAGCGCTCGATCGACATGAAGTCGACGACCTCCACACTGCCCGGCTCGCACACCCGGCCCAGGTCGTTGCGGCCCAGGTCCACCAGCATCAGGTGCTCCGCCCGCTCCTTGGGGTCGGCCAGCAACTCGTCGGCCAGCGCCTGGTCCTCACGAGGCGTCGCACCGCGGGGGCGCGTGCCCGCGATCGGGTGCACCGTGGCGCGGCCGTCCTCCACCTTCACCAGCGCCTCGGGGCTCGACCCCACCACGTCGAAGCCCTCGAACCGCAACAGGTACATGTACGGGGAGGGGTTGGTGGCCCGCAGCACCCGGTACACGTCCAGCGCGCTCGCCGGGCACGGCGTCTCGAACCGCTGCGACGGCACCACCTGGAACGCGTCGCCGGCCCTGATGTACTCCTTCGTCCGCTCCACCGCCCCGTGGTACGCGGCGCCGCCGAAGCGCGCCGTGATCTCCTCCGGGAGCCGTGACGGGGGCAGTTCCACCGGCGCGGTGTCCACCGGCCGGGACAGGTCCGCGGTCATCGCGTCGAGCCGCGCCACGGCGTCCGCGTACGCCTCGTCCACCCCGGTGTCCAGGTCGTTGTGGTTGATCGCGTTGGCGATCAGCAGCACGGAGCCGTCCCAGTGGTCCAGCACCGCAAGGTCGGAGGTCAGCAGCATCGTGAGCTCGGGCAGCCCCAGATCGTCCCGCGCGTGGTCCCCCACGCGCTCCAGCCGGCGCACCACGTCGTACCCCAGGTACCCGACCATCCCGCCGGTGAACGGCGGCAGCCCCGCGTCCTCGTGCAGGTCCCGCGGCGTGTGCAGCGCCTCCGTCGTGGCCCGCAGCGCCTCCAGCGGATCGCCGCCCCGGGGTACCGCCACGGGCGGCGTCCCCAGCCAGTGCGCCTGCCCGTCCCGCTCGGTCAGCGTCGCCGCGCTGCGCACGCCCACGAACGAATACCGCGACCAGGAACGCCCGTTCTCCGCCGACTCCAGCAGGAACGTCCCCGTCCGCTCACCCGCCAGCTTCCGGTACAGCCCGACCGGGGTGTCCCCGTCGGCCAGCAGCTTCCTGCTGACCGGAATCACCCGCCGGTCCATCGCCAGCTTGCGGAACGTATCGAGGTCGGGGGTGACAGTGCCCGTGGTCATGCCCCGCAGCCTAGTGCCCCGGCGGTTCCGCTCCGCGCGGCGCGTTCCCGCGGCGCGGGGGGCCGAAGCGTGCCCGGAGCGTCCCCCTCCCCCGGGTTGCCCTGGCGCCGCTTGTCGCGGTCCGGCTGGGCCCGGTCGTCGGGCTCCCCCGGCACATTGCTGGAAGGTGCCCCGGCGAGTGAGCCGAAGGGGGAGCGGCCGCTGCCGAAAAGGAGAGCACGCGCAGGCCGTGAGGAACGAGCGGCTGAGCATGGTCGACTTCCCCCAGCTACCGCTGGGAGGTGCCCCCGGCAGCGGCTCAGCGACCCGGAGGCGAACCGAGCCCCTCAAGAAAGGGGCAGCACGTCCGCGTCGAAGCAGGTGCGGTCGCCGGTGTGGCAGGCCGCGCCGATCTGGTCGACCTTCACCAGGATCGTGTCGCCGTCGCAGTCCAGGGCCACCGACTTGACGTGCTGGACGTGCCCCGACGTGTCGCCCTTGACCCAGTACTCCTGGCGGCTGCGGCTCCAGTAGGTGCAGCGGCCGGTGGTCAGGGTGCGGTGCAGCGCCTCGTCGTCCATCCATCCGAGCATGAGGACCTCACCCGTGTCGTACTGCTGGGCGACGGCCGGGACGAGCCCGTCGGACGTGCGCTTGAGGCGGGCGGCGAGGGCGGGGTCGAGCGGGGATTCCATGCCCTCCATTCTGCCGCGTCCGGGCAGGCCGTACTTCGGCTCCCGCACACACGACGATCACCCGTATGGGGCATGCTTCGTCCATGAGTTTTCCTCCGCAGCCCCCTCCCGACGACCCGCGCTCCGGCCAGGGCGGCGGTTTCGGGCCGCCCCCCGGGGGTTTCGGTCCGCCGCAGCACCAGCCGCAGCAGCCTCAGCCCTACCAGCCCCAGCCGTACCAGCCCCAGCAGGCGCCGCAGGCGCCCTACCAGCAGCAGCCGCAGCCGGGTGGCTACGGCGGCTATCCGCCCCCGCAGCCTCCTCCGCGCAGCGGCGGCGGGGCGAAGATCGCGGCGTTGGTCATCGGGGCGGTCGTGCTGATCGCGGTGATCGTCGGCGGTCTCGCGGTGGCACTGGGCGGTGGCGACGACGGCAAGGACGCGGCGGCGTCCTCCAGCAGCCCGGCGGCCTCGGCCACGACCTCGTCGCAACCCACGGACCCGACGGACACCGGCACCTCGCCGGCGCCCGGGGAGACGTTCCGCAAGTACGTGGTGCTCGATGTGGGCCAGTGCTTCAACGACCCCGGGCTGGACAGCAGCGTCACCGAGGTCACGCCGGTCCCCTGCAACGGCCCGCACGACGCCGAGGTCATCGCCCACGAGAAGATCACCGGCACCTATGCCACCGAGGCCGCGCTGAAGACGAAGGTCCTCAAGCTCTGCGAGGCGGACGCCGGCAAGCGCCTGGACCACATCACGGACAGCCGCACGTTCTACTACTACGCGCTCTACCCGAAGCTGGCCGGGTACCAGGTGCAGGGCAAGGACACGGTCTCCTGCTCCCTGACGCTCAGCAACAAGCCCGATGGCGAGAAGCTGACCAAACCGCTCTCGTAGGTGCTGCCCGTGGGCGGGGAGCCGACGTAGGCTGACGGCATGTCGACTCATGCCCAGCGTGAACGTCTGCTCCTCGCCGACCTGCTGGAGAGCGCCGGCTCCGACGCGCCCACCCTCTGCAAGGGCTGGACCACCCGCGACCTGGCCGCGCACATCGTCGTCCGCGAACGGCGCAGCGACGCTTCGGCCAGCGTGGTCATCCCGCAGCTCGCGGCCCGGTCGGAGCGGATCCGCCAGGAGTTCGTGGCCAAGCCGTACGAGGAACTCGTCCAGCTCATCCGCACCGGGCCGCCGCGGCTGTCGCCGTTCGCCCTCAAGCAGATCGACGAAGCGGCCAACACCGTTGAGTTCTTCGTCCATTCCGAGGATGTGCGCCGGGCCCAGCAGGACTGGTCGCCCCGCCGGCTGGACCCGGTCTTCGCCGACCTGCTCTGGTCCCGCCTGGAGCGTTCCGCCCGGCTGCTGGGCCGCAAGGCGCCGGTCGGCGTCGTGCTGCGCCGCCCCGACGGGCAGACCGCGGTGGCACACCGCGGCACGCCGGTCGTGACGGTCACCGGCGAGCCGGCGGAGCTGCTGCTGTTCGCCTTCGGGCGGCAGGAGGCGGCCCAGGTGGAGACCGAGGGCGACAAGGATGCCGTGGGCCGGCTGTACGAGGCCCGGCTCGGTATCTCGGGCTAGGACCTGTCGGCGAGTTCGGCCCGGCGCAGCGCGGGCGCGGCGAGCCCGAGGAGGGCTCCCGCGGCCGCGACCGCCGCGCTCGCGACGAACACCGGCCGGGCGCCCCAGGCGCCGATGGCGGCGCCCGTCAGCGGAAAGCTCAGGGGTGCGATGCCGAGGGAGAACAGCGCGGCGACGGAGCTGACCCGGCCGAGGTAGGGACCCTCGGTGACGGTCTGCAGCAGGGCGCCGCAGAGCGCGCCGCTGAATCCGGCCACGAGGCCGACGACGGCCGCGACGGCGACCGCCGCGGGCAGGGCCGGCACGAAGGCGAGCAGCGCGACGGCGACCGCTCCGACGCCGAGGCAGCAGGACTGGGCGAGTCCGGCGCGCGGCAGCCGCCCGCGTACGGTCAGCAGCAGCGAGGCGGCGCCCGCGCCGGCGCCGAATCCGCTGACGATCCATCCGAGCCCCGCGGCGCCCCAGCCGCGTTCTGCGGCGAGCAGGGTGAGGCCGATGTTGAGCGGGCCGGCGAAGCCGAGTTCCCCCACCGCGATGACGGTCATGAGGGCGGCGAGCACGCGGCGCCGGCGTATGTAGCGCAGGCCCTCGGTCAGGTCCTTCCAGGGCGTGGCGGCCCGGCCCTCTGCCCCGAGGTCGTCGGGCGGCAGCGGCGCCAGGCGGACGGCGGCCAGCAGCGCGAGCGAGACGGCGAAGAGGGTGCCCGCGGCGGCGAAGGCGACGGAGGGGCCGCCCGTCGCGACGGCGGTGCCGCCCAGCGAGGCGCCGGCGACGCTGCCGACGCGGACCGCGATGCCCTTCATCCCGTTGAGCCGGCCCAGTTGGCCGGGGCCGGTGATGCGGGGCGGGAGGGCGCCGACGGCGGGGAGGAAGACGGCGTCCACCGCGCCGAAGAGCAGCGCGATCACGGCGAGGGCCCACAGTCCCGGCGTGGTGAGGGCGAGCAGCGCGGCCGCCGCGAACATGACCACGCAGCGCGTCAGGTCGCTGCCGATGACGATGCGGCGCGGGCCGAAGCGGTCGGCGAGCACGCCCCCGCCGAGCATCAGCACGGCGCGCGGCACCGCGCCTGCCGCGAGCACCAGTCCGGCCCGTCCGGGGTCGCCGGCGCGTGTCGCGGCCCAGGACAGGGCGAGGAACCACATGGCGTCGCCGATGAGCGAGGCCGTGAACGCGGCCAGCCAGCGCAGGACGTTGGCGTCCCGGTGGGCGGGGAGGCCGGGCGGGGCAAGGGGCGGTGCGGAGATTCCGGGGGCCGCCATGCGGTCGCCTCCTTCGTCGGCTGGTGCCGGGGTCAGGGCCGGTAGGGGAATCCGTACAGGTGCACGGCGACGTGCTCGCGGCCCGCGGTGTCGCCGGCGTCCTCGGCGGCGCGCGCCCGGTCGGTCCACCGCGTCATCAGTTCGTGGAGTTCCGCGCCGAGTCGGCGGGTCTCCTCCACCGTCAGGCGGGGCAGGTACTCGGAGCTGAAGCCGGCGTCCGACCATTCCCTGCCCCAGGCGTGCTGCTGGTCGAGGTAGGAGGCGTAGCGCTCGTACCGGGTGGCGAGCAGGTGGCGGGTGACCTCGCCCATCACGGCCGCGCCCTCGGGGCGGTCGACGAAGTCCGAGGAGCGGAAGGTGATTCCGCGCTCGGTGGTGACCTTCCACCAGCGTTCGCGGGCGTCGCTGCTCTGCCCGGGGGCCTCGGCGATGAAGCCGTGCGCGGCGAGCTTGCGCAGGTGGTAGCTGACCAGCGAGACGGCCTCGTCGACCTGGTCGGCCAGTTGGGAGGCGGTGGCGGTGCGGGCGGTGAACAGCGCGCGGTAGAGCTTGATCCGCAGCGGGTGCGTGAAGACCTTGAGCGCGTCGAGGTCGGTGATCCGGTGCGGGGCGTCCGCGGTGCCGTCGGGGGGCGTGGGCTCTGCCATGTCCCGGAGACTAGATACAAAAGAAAAGTTGCGCAAGATAATTTGCGCAACTGGTCGTGCGCATAACGGCGCGGGCTTTTCCGGGAGTTGTCCGCCGGGGGCGGATCAGCGGACGGGCCGGCCGGCCTCGCGCAGCGTCTGCTTGACCTCGCGGATACGCAGGTCGCCGAAGTGGAAGACGGAGGCGGCGAGGACCGCGTCCGCGCCCGCGGCGACGGCCGGGGCGAAGTGGGAGAGCGCGCCGGCGCCGCCGGAGGCGATGACGGGGACCGTGACGAGCCTGCGCACGGCGGCGATCATCTCCGTGTCGTAGCCGTCCTTGGTGCCGTCGGCGTCCATGGAGTTCAACAGGATCTCCCCCGCGCCGAGTTCGGCCGCGCGGTGCGCCCACTCCACCGCGTCGATGCCGGTGCCCCGGCGGCCGCCGTGCGTGGTGACCTCGAAGCCGGACGGGGTGCCGGCGTCCGTGCGGCGGGCGTCCACCGACAGGACGAGGACCTGCCGGCCGAAGCGTTCGGCGATCTCGCGGATCAGCTCGGGCCGGGCGATGGCGGCGGTGTTGACGCCCACCTTGTCGGCGCCGGCGCGCAGCAGCTTGTCGACGTCCTCGGCGGAGCGCACGCCGCCGCCGACGGTGAGCGGGATGAAGACCTGCTCGGCGGTGCGCCGCACCACGTCGTAGGTGGTCTCGCGGTTGCCGGAGGACGCGGTGATGTCGAGGAAGGTGAGCTCGTCCGCGCCCTCGGCGTCGTACAGCCTGGCCATCTCGACGGGGTCGCCGGCGTCGCGGAGGTCGCGGAAGTTGACGCCCTTGACTACCCGGCCGTTGTCCACGTCCAGGCAGGGGATGACTCGGACCGCCAGGGTCATTGCGCTCGGGCTCCTCGGAATGCTTCCAGTTCGACTTCGACCAGGACCCGCGGGTCCATGAACCCCGAGACCACGACGATCGTCGTGGCCGGGCGGGCGCGGTCGAAGAACTCCTTGTGCGCCCGGCCGACCTCCTCCACGTCATGGGTGTGGGTGAGGTACATGCGGGTGCGGACGACGGAGTCGGCGTCCAGTCCGAACGCCTCCAGCGCGGCGAGGGCCTTGGTGAACGCGACCTTCGCCTGCTCGTACGGATCGCCCTCGCCGAAGAGCACGGTGCCCTCGAACGGCATCGTGCCCGCGACGTGGACACGGTCCCCCGCCGCGACCGCGCGTGCGAAACCGAACTGCTCCTCCCAGGGGCTGTCGCTGTGCACCCGCCGTACGTCGTCGGGGGTTTCCGTCATCGGGACACCGCCTCCAGGGCCTCTTCCAGGGTGAACGCCTCGGCATAGAGCGCCTTCCCGACAATGGCGCCCTCGACGCCCTGCGGCACCAGGGAGGCGATGGCCCGCAGGTCGTCGAGGGAGGAGACGCCGCCGGAGGCGACGACCGGCCGGTCGGTGGCCGCGCACACGTTCTTCAGCAGCTCCAGGTTGGGGCCCTGCAAGGTGCCGTCCTTGTTGATGTCGGTGACGACGTACCGGGCGCACCCCTCGGAGTCCAGGCGGGCCAGCGTCTCGTAGAGGTCGCCGCCGTCACGGGTCCAGCCGCGGCCGCGCAAGGTGGTGCCGCGGACGTCCAGGCCGACCGCGATCCTGTCGCCGTGCTCCGCGATGACCTTGGCGACCCACTCGGGGGTCTCCAGCGCCGCGGTGCCGAGGTTGACCCGGGTGCAGCCGGTGGCGAGCGCCGCGGCCAGCGTCTCGTCGTCGCGGATGCCGCCGGACAGCTCGACCTTGATGTCCATGGAGCCGGCGACCTCGGCGATCCGGGCGCGGTTGTCGCCCGTGCCGAAGGCGGCGTCCAGGTCGACCAGGTGCAGCCACTCGGCGCCGGCCCGCTGCCAGGCGAGGGCGGCGGCCATCGGGTCGCCGTAGGACGTCTCGGAGCCCGACTCCCCGTGGACGAGGCGGACTGCCTGACCGTCGCGGACGTCGACGGCGGGGAGGAGTTCGAGGCGGTGCGTCGTGCTCATGACGGCGTCGGGTCCTAGTCCTTGAAGGTGTCGAGCCAGTTGGACAGCAACTGGGCGCCGGCGTCGCCGGACTTCTCGGGGTGGAACTGGGTGGCCCACAGCGGGCCGTTCTCCACCGCGGCGACGAACGGCTCGCCGTGCGTCGCCCAGGTGACCTTGGGAGCCCTGATGGCCGGGTTGCCGGTCTCCAGCTCCCACGAGCGCACCGCGTAGGAGTGCACGAAGTAGTACCGCGCGTCGGCGTCGAGCCCCGCGAACAACTGCGAGTCCCCGGGCGCCTTGACGGTGTTCCAGCCCATGTGCGGCACGATCGGCGCGCGCAGCGGCTCGACCGTGCCGGGCCACTCGTCGCAGCCCTCGGTGGTCACGCCGTGCTCGACACCCTGCGCGAAGAGGATCTGCATGCCGACACAGATGCCCAGCACCGGGCGGCCGCCGGCGAGGCGGCGGCCGATGGCCTGTTCGCCGCGCACCGCCTTCAGCCCCGCCATGCAGGCGGCGAACGCGCCGACGCCGGGCACGAGCAGCCCGTCGGAGTCCAGGGCCTTGCCGAAGTCGGCGGTGATCTCGACGTCCGCGCCCACCCGGGCCAGCGCCCGCTCCGCGGAACGCACATTGCCGAAGCCGTAGTCGAGGACCACGACCTTCCTGGCGGCCTTGCTCATCTGCGCGAACCCCCTACAGCCGCAGCAGGCCGGACACCAGCGACATGGCCGAGCCGATGCCGAGCAGCACGATGACGCCCTTGGGCATCTTCTGCTTCCAGAACGAGTAGACGCCGCCGGCCAGGAAGAGGCCCAACAGGATGAACAGGATGGCCGGCTTGGTCACAGCGCGCCCTTCGTCGACGGGAGGATGCCCGCGGCGCGGGGGTCGCGCTCGGAGGCGTAGCGCAGGGCCCGGGCCAGCGCCTTGAACTGGCACTCCACGATGTGGTGGGCGTTGCGCCCGTACGGCACGTGGACGTGCAGGGCGATCTGCGCCTGGGCGACGAAGGACTCCAGGATGTGCCGGGTCATCGTCGTGTCGTAGGAGCCGATCATCGGTGCCATGTTCTCCGGCTCGGTGTGCACCAGGTAGGGGCGGCCGGAGAGGTCCACGGTGACCTGGGCGAGGGACTCGTCCAGCGGCACCGTGCAGTTGCCGAAGCGGTAGATGCCCACCTTGTCGCCGAGCGCCTGCTTGAAGGCGGCGCCGAGCGCGAGGGCGGTGTCCTCGATGGTGTGGTGGGTGTCGATGTGCAGGTCGCCCTCGGTCTTGACCGTGAGGTCGAAGAGGCCGTGGCGGCCGAGCTGGTCGAGCATGTGGTCGTAGAAGCCGACTCCGGTGGAGATCTCGGTCCTGCCGGTGCCGTCGAGGTCGAGCTCGACGACGACGGAGGTCTCCTTGGTCGTGCGCTCCACGCGGCCGACGCGTGTCATGTGGTTACCGCTCCTTCTTCAGCTCGCGCACCGCTTCGAGGAACGCGTCGTTCTCGGCGGGGGTGCCCGCGGTGACCCGCAGCCACCCCGGTACGCCGTTGTCACGGACGAGGACGCCGCGGTCGAGGATCGACTGCCACGCCCGGTGGCTGTCCTCGAAGCGTCCGAACTGCACGAAGTTGGCGTCCGAGTCGACGACCTCGTACCCGATCCCCCGCAGTTCCCCGACCAGGCGGTCCCGCTCGGACTTCAGCTGCTCGACGTACCCGAGCAGGGTATCGGTGTGCTCCAGCGCGGCGAGCGCGGTGGCCTGGGTGACCGCCGACAGGTGGTACGGCAGGCGCACCAGCTGCACCGCGTCCACGACCGCCGGGTGCGCCGCGAGATAGCCCAGGCGCAGGCCGGCGGCGCCGAAGGCCTTGGACATGGTGCGGCTGACCACCAGGTGGGGGCGGCCCTCGATCAGCGGCAGCAGCGACGGGGAGTGGCTGAACTCGCCGTACGCCTCGTCGACCACGACCAGCGAGGGGCGGGCGGCCTGCGCGGCCTCGTAGAGGGCCAGCACGGTGTCGGCCGCGACCGCGGAGCCGGTCGGGTTGTTGGGCGAGGTGATGAACACCACGTGCGGCCGGTGCTCGGCGACGGCCCTCCCCGCGGCGGCCACGTCGATGGTGAAGTCGTCCTCGCGGGGCCCGGCCACCCAGCCGGTGCCGGTGCCGCGCGCGATCAGGCCGTGCATCGAGTACGAGGGCTCGAAGCCGATCGCGGTGCGGCCGGGGCCGCCGAAGGTCTGCAGCAGTTGCTGGATGACCTCGTTGGAGCCGTTGGCGGCCCACACATTGGCCGGCCCCACCGCGTGGCCCGCGGTGCGGGTCAGGTACTTGGCGAGTTCGGTGCGCAGCTCCACCGCGTCCCGGTCGGGATACCGGTTGAGGTCGCGGGCGGCCTCGCGGACCCGCTCGGCGATCCGCTCGACCAGCGCCTCGGGCAGCGGGTACGGGTTCTCGTTGGTGTTCAGGCGTACGGGGACGTCGAGTTGGGGCGCTCCGTACGGGGACTTGCCGCGCAGCTCGTCCCGGATGGGCAGGTCGTCGATGCCGGTCACGAGCCCGGTACCGTCCAGTCGAATCGTGCCCGCACCGCCGCGCCGTGCGCCGGCAGGTCCTCGGCGTCGGCGAGCGTCACCACGTGGCCGGCGACCTCCGCCAGCGCCTCGCGCGTGTAGTCGACGACGTGGACGCCGCGCAGGAACGACTGCACCGACAGGCCCGAGGAGTGGCAGGCACAGCCGCCGGTGGGCAGGACGTGGTTGGACCCGGCCGCGTAGTCGCCGAGCGAGACGGGGGCGTACGCGCCGACGAAGATCGCGCCCGCGTTGCGCACCCGGGCGGCGACCGCCCTCGCGTTCTCGGTCTGGATCTCCAAGTGCTCGGCCGCATAGGCGTCCACCACTCGCAGGCCCTGCTCGATCCCGTCGACCAGCACGATGCCGGACTGGCGGCCGGACAGGGCCGGGGCGATCCGGTCCTCGACGTGCTTGGTGGCGGCGACCTGGCGCTCCAGCTCCTTCTCCACCGCCTCGGCGAGGTCGACGGAGTCGGTGACCAGGACGGCCGCGGCCAGCGGGTCGTGCTCGGCCTGGCTGATCAGGTCGGCGGCGACGTGCACCGGGTCGGCGGTGGCGTCGGCGAGGATGGCGATCTCGGTGGGACCGGCCTCCGCGTCGATGCCGATACGGCCCTTGAGCAGGCGCTTGGCAGCGGCGACCCAGATGTTGCCGGGGCCGGTGACCATGTTCACCGGACGGCACTCCTCGGTGCCGTACGCGAACATCGCGACGGCCTGGGCGCCGCCCGCCGCGTACACCTCGTCCACGCCGAGCAGCGCGCACGCGGCGAGGATCGTCGGGTGCGGCAGACCGCCGAAGTCCTTCTGCGGCGGCGAGGCGACGGCCATCGAGCCGACCCCGGCCTCCTGGGCGGGAACCACGTTCATCACCACGGACGACGGGTAGACCGAGCGGCCACCCGGCACGTACAGCCCCACCCGCTCCACCGGCACCCAGCGCTCGGTGACCGTGCCGCCCGGCACGACCTGCGTGGTGTGGTCGGTGCGGCGCTGCTCGCCGTGGACGAGCCGGGCGCGGCGGACCGACTCCTCCAGCGCTGCCCGCACCTTCGGGTCCAGCTCCGCCAGGGCGCGGGTCAGCGCCCCGGCCGGAACCCGTACCCGGTCGATGGTGACCCCGTCGAACCTCTGCGCGTAGTCGATCAGTGCCGCGGTGCCGCGATGCCTCACGTCGTCGCAGATCGGCCGCACCTTCTCCAGGGCGGCCTCGACGTCCAGCTCGGCACGGGGCAGCAGATCGCGGTCGATGCCGTCCTCGGGGAAGGCGTCACCGCGCAGATCGATTCGGGAGATCACCCTCCCAAGTGTAGAGAACCGGCCACCGCGGCTTCGCCGAGTATCAGTCCCTGATACGCGTACGGCTCCCCAGGGGTGATCATCCCCGCTACCGTTTCCGTCGTCGTCGCCAGCAAGGGGAGGGAACCCGGTGACCGAGCCGCCGGACATCGCGCCGCCGCACGACTGGACCCCGGTGGAACAGGGCCTGTGGCGGGCCTTCCGCCTCGGCGAGCTGTACGACCTGCGCACCGGCATACCCGAGCGCGACGACCCGGCCGCCGACCGCTTCTGGGGCCCCGACCGCACCGTGCGCGCCGAGACCGTCGCCCGGCTCCTGCTGGACGGACCGCCCGCCGCCTCCGGGCGTGTCTCCTGCGTGAAGCTGTCCGGCGCGCAGATCAGCGGGCAGCTCAACCTCTCCGGCGGCACGGTCGTGCCGTACGTGGAACTGCACGACTGCCGCTTCGAGCAGCAGGTGCTGCTCGCGGAGTGCAGCTTCACCACCCTGCGCATGGTGCGCTGCGCCATACCGCGACTGGAGGCCGCCCGGCTGCACACCTCCGGCGACCTGCACCTGCCGCAGTGCACCATCGAGGGCGGCGTACGGCTCACCGACGCCCACATCGGCACGGACCTGCTGCTCAACCAGATCACCCTGCGCAAGGACCGGCACGGGCGGGCACTGGCCGCCGACGGCCTGAGCGTCGCCCAGGACGTCGAGGCCGAACTCATGGAGGCGACCGGCGAGATCAGCCTGCGCAGCGCCCGCATCGGCGGCCGCCTCAGCCTGCGCGGCAGCCGGCTGCGCAACCCCGAGGGCCGCTACGCGCTCAACGCCGCCCGCGTGACCGTCGAGCACACCCTCTACCTCAGCTCCGGCGGCGTCCGGCCCTTCAGCAGCGACGGCGGGGTCCGCCTCGACGACGGGCGCTTCGGCAACGGCGTGATCATCCACCGCGCCCGCTTCCGGCTCGCGGAGGGCCAGCAGCTGTCGCTGCGCCGCGTCCAGACCCCGGAACTGCGGATCACCCTCGACCAGCCGCCGACCGGCACGGTCTCACTGGCCGCCGCCCGCGTCGGCAACCTCACCGACAACCGCACCTGCTGGCCCGGCACCGGCGGCATGGACCTGACCGGCTTCACCTACGGCTCCCTCACACCCGAGGGCTCCTTCCCGCTCCGCGCCCGCATCGGCTGGCTCGCGGCGGCGACCCCCGAGTACAGCCCCGAGCCGTACGAGCAGCTGTCCGCCGCCCTGCGCGCCGGCGGCGAGGACTCCGACGCCCGCGAGGTCCAGCTCGCCAAGCAGCGACGGCGCCGCGAGACCCTCCCCGTCGCCGGAAAGCTCTGGGGCTTCCTCCAGGACATCACCGTCGGCTACGGCTACCGCCCCGGCCGCGCGGCGATCTGGATGGCCCTGCTCTGGGCGATCGGGGCGGTCTACTTCCAGGTCCACGGCGCACCCAGGCCCGTCGACAGCGGCGCCTTCCCGAACTGGAACGCCCCCCTGTTCGCCCTCGACCTGCTGCTGCCGGTCATCAACCTCGGGCAGGACAACGCGTGGCGCCTCAGCGGGAGTGCCCAGTGGGCGGCGGCGTTCCTGACGATGCTGGGGTGGATCCTGGCGACGACGGTGGCCGCGGGTGCGTCGCGGCTTCTGCGCCGCGGCTGACGTTTCCGGGCCAGGTCTTTCCCCCGCCCTCCCGCCCGAGTGCCCGGCACGGTAAGTGCGGGCCCCGCTCCGTTTGCCGTGGGGTCGGTGCCGCGCCGGGGTACGTCCTCAGCGCTCGCGGGTCGGCCCCACATCGTCCGGCATCGACCACGCGGTCACCGCTCGTCGCTTCCGGGCGCACCCCGCCACACCCCCTCCCGGGTCGCTGGGGCGACCTACGGCCGGTGGGGGGTCAGAGAGCACTTGCGACCACCCCGGACCGCCCCTTCACCCACCCACCGGGGATCAGGCGCATGGCGAAACCTGAGGGGGCGGGGGAGTTGGGGGCACCTCCCAGCGGTAGCTGGGGGAGGGTGGCGTTCTGGACTGTGGAGCATATTTGGGTGCACAACCCGGAGTGCGCAGCAGACAGTGCTTGAGGCACCTAAATGTGCTGTCCAGAATGGCAGCCCCGGAGGCCCCGAACCCGGCCCCCCAACAACGCGCGTCGGGGCGCGTGACTTCACAGGGCTGGGGGCACCCCCGGCCGAAGGTTGGGGGAGGGCGGGAGGGTGGGGAAAAGGCCAGGACCGGAAAGCCGGCCCGAAGGGCCTAGGCTTGCTCGTCGTGAACGCTCGTCTCCCCCTCTTCCCCCTGAGCTCCGTCCTCTTCCCCGGCCTCGTGCTCCCCCTCAACGTCTTCGAGGAGCGCTACCGCGCCCTCTTCCGCGCCCTGCTGGAGCTCCCGGAGGAGGAGCCGCGCCGGTTCGGGGTCGTGGCGATCCGGGACGGTCACGAGGTGGCCCCCGCGGGCGAGGAGGACGGCGCGGCGGCGGGCTTCGGCCCGGATCCGGCGGCGTCGCTGTTCACCGTCGGCTGCACCGCGGAGGCGGCCACGATCGGTGAGCGCGAGGGCGGCGGCTTCAAGGTCGTGGCGACCGGCACGACCCGGTTCCGGCTGGTGTCGGTGGACACCTCGGGCCCGTACCTCGTCGGCGAGGTCGAGGAGGTGCCGGAGGAGAACGGCAGCGGTTCCGGCGCGCTGGCGGCCGGTGTCGCGCGGGCCTTCCGCACCTACCAGAAGCGGCTGGCCGGGGCGCGCGAGTCCAGCATCGCGGGCGTGCAGGAGCTTCCGGACGACCCGACCGTGCTGTCGTACCTGGTGGCCGCGGCGGCCGTCGTCGACACCCCGGCCAAGCAGCGGCTGCTGGAGGCCGCGGACACCGCGAGCCGGCTGGAGCAGGAACTGCGGATTCTGCGCCGGGAGGCGGCGGTCATCGACAAGTTGGGCACCCTGCCCGCCGTGGACCTCACCCGCCAGGCTCCGAGCCTGAACTGACGGGACGTCAATTCATCATGGCCAAGAAGAAGCAGTCGCCGTCCGGCGGTACGCCCGCCACCGTCGCCCTGGAGAAGGCGGGCGCCGTCTTCACCGTGCACGCCTACGCGCACGATCCCGCCTCGGAACTGGGGTACGGCGAGGAGGCGGCGCAGGCGCTCGGCACCTCTCCGGACCGGGTGTTCAAGACCCTCGTCGCGGACGTGGACGGCGCACTGACGGTCGCGGTCGTCCCGGTGGCCGGTTCGCTGGATCTCAAGGCGCTGGCCACCGCGGCGGGCGGCAAGCGGGCGGCGATGGCCGACCCGGCGGCCGCGGAGCGTACGACGGGCTATGTGCGGGGCGGTATCTCCCCGCTGGGGCAGCGCAAGCGGCTGCGCACCGTCGTGGACGCCTCTGCCCTGGAGCACGCCACCGTCTTCGTCTCGGCGGGCAAGCGCGGTCTGGAGGTCGAGCTGGCCCCGCAGGACCTGGTCAGGCTCACGGACGCGGTCACCGCGCCGATCGGCCGGGGCTGAGCGGGCCGCGTCAGTCCTTCGGGGGCAGGTGCTGCCCGGGGTGGTCCCAGTACGGCATGAGCGGGGGTTCGGGGTCGCGCGGGCCGAGGCCCACGGTCAGCAGCAGGTGCGTGAGGACGGCGCCCACGGGCCAGGCCAGCAGGGCGCCCTTGGCCTGGAGCTGGAGGGGGCCGTCGAAGACCTTCTTCGGGCCGACGGCCTTGGCGTGCGCTATCAGGTCCGAGGTGGGGCCGAGCCAGACCCCCAGCCGCCAGGCGATCACGGAGCCGAGCAGGGCGCCCACGGCGAGGCCGAACACCACGCCCACTCCCCCGCGCCGTACCCGCCAGAAGGCCAGGGCGGCGGTCAGGACGCCCATGCCGAGGCCGAGCAGCACGAAGGTGCCGTCTCCGCCGACGGCCTGCTCGCCCTCGGTGTCCTTCAGGTAGACCGCCTTGCCGTCGGAGATCAGCGGCACCCGGGGCGCCAGCCAGAGCCACAGCAGTCCGAGCAGCACCCCCGCCACCGCCACGAGCACGGCGGTCAGTGCGCCGTTCCTGAGCTCCTGCGCGGGGGCCATGCGCGAGTCGTCGTCCTTGGGCGACGGCAGCGGCATGGAGGGCCAGTGGTCGTGCGGCGTCAGAGGTGCGGTCACCCTGCCATCGTGCCAGGTACACCCGCGCGACGCGTCATCAGCCCCTCAGCGGCAGGCGGCCCTGCGGTAGGCCCAGGTGGCCACGGCCAGCGAGGCCAGGCCGACGGCGGCGCACACCGACAGGTCGCCGATCACGGCCGGCCAGTGCGGGTGGGCGTCGAAACTGCGGATGAACGCCTCGACCCCGTACGTGGACGGCAGCAGGTCGCGCACGTACCCGATCGGCGCGGGCAGGTTGCCCGCCGGGAGGACGCCCAGCAGCAGCGCCGCGGACATGCCGAGCTGTCCGGCGAGCGTGGCCAGCTCCTGGCGCGGTGCCAGCAGCCCGAGGGCGGCCCCGAGTCCCGACAGCGCGGCGCCGGCCAGCGGAATGACGGCGGCCAGTACCCACAGATGGGTGAACGGGAGCTGGAAGAGGCCGCAGCCGATGGCGGCGGTCACCAGGGTCCCGGGGACCGTGAAGGACGCGTACGCGCCGGCCGCGCCGAGCACCACCGCCGCGGGCGGCACGGGCAGCGTCGCGTAGTGGTCGAGGCCCCCGGAGGCGCGCAGCTGGCCGAAGTACTGGGCGAGCAGGTTGAGCGCGACGAAGGCGACGACGAGGACGCTGGAGCCGGCGACCACCGCGCGGGCGGCCGCGCCGCCGTGCACGACGCCGCGCATGAGCACCATGATCCCGACGGACTGGAACGTCGCGACGAACAGCAGCGGGATGCGCGCGACCCGGGCGCGCGACAGCTGGGCCCGGTAGACCGCGATCATCGCCGGGATCAGCCGGGCACGGGGGGCGAGCGGTGCGGGCGCGCCGGCGAGGGGGGCCGCGGGGGCCGCCGTACGCGCCGCCGCGGTGGTGTCCGCGCCCGCGGAGAGGATGGTCACGCCGCGCCGCCCCGTTCCCCCGCGCGTCCGTCCGGGATCTCGTACACGGCCGTTCCCCTCATGGCTCCGTCGCCGCTGTTGCCGCCGTTCACGCCTTGACCAGCCCCTTCCGGCGGCCGCCGAGGGCCAGGTAGACATCCTCCAGGCTCGGTGTCGCCAGCGTGAAGTCGTCGAGCGCGGCGAAGGCCGGTCCGCCGGTCACCTCGGCGACCACGGCGCGGGCGCGCTCCTGGGGCAGCCGCAGCGTCCAGCGCCGCCCGGTGATCCGCGCGCTCTCGCGCAGCCCCGCGATGCCGGGCACCGACAGCGGGGCCTCGTCACGCCAGACCAGGTCGAGCCGCACCTCGTCGGCGACGAGCGCCTTGAGGCCGGCCGGGGTGTCGCAGGCGATGACACGGCCCTCGTCGACGACCGCGACGCGGTCCAGGACGGTCTCCGCCTCCAGCACGTTGTGGGTGACGAGCAGGACGGTGACGCCGCGCTCGGCCCGCCGCCGGTCGATCGCCGCCCACACGGCGCGCCGGGCGACCGGGTCCATGGAGGTCGTCGGCTCGTCGAGAACGAGCAGTGGCCGCTCCCCCACCAGCGCGGTGGCCAGGCAGGCCAGCCGGCGCTGTCCGCCGGAGAGCTTGCGCAGCGGGCGCCCGGCGAGTCCGGTCAGCCCCAGCTCCTCCAGGACGGCGTCGCGTTCGGCGCGCGCTGAGTGCGCGTCCAGTCCGCGCAGCCGGCCGGTGGTCTCGGCGGCAAGGGCGACGGTGAGCTCGTCCAGGGCGCTGGACTCCTGCCCGAGGTAGCCGATGAGCCGGGAGGCCCGTTCGGGGTGGCGCACCAGGTCGTGGCCGAGGAGGTCGACGCTCCCGGCGTCCGGGCGCAGCAGGCCGGTCAACTGCCGCACCAGGGTGGTCTTCCCGGCACCGTTGGGGCCGAGCAGGCCGAAGATCTCGCCGCCGCGGATGTCGAGGTCGATGCCGTCGTTGGCCCGCACGGCCGGTTTCGCGGCCGCGCGGCGTCCGCGCCCGGCCGGATAGGTCTTGACGAGTCCGCGCACGGTCACGACCACCGCCGTGCGTGCGGCGGTGTCCTGTCCCGTGCCGGTACTCACGAGGGTCGAGACTACGCTCCATCCCGGGCGGTATGCGCCCCAGGGTCGGTCCGGGGCACCCTCACTCCGCGACGGGGGGCCGGGGGACGACCGCGCGGGCGTCGACCTCGCGCCAGAAGCCCGCCCGGATGGCGTAACGGTCGTGCTCGTCGATCTGGTCGTCCTTGTGGGCGAGCAGTCCGAAGCGGGCGGCGTAGCGCAGCAGCTCGCCGTCGATGCGGTGCGGGACGCGGGGGTACTCGGCGGACAGCAGCTGGAGGTGCAGGCCCTCGGTGAGCCGGGCGATCCAGCGCCGGGCGAAGACCTGTCCTACCTCGTAGGGGTCGCCGCTGACGGCGGTGATGTCCTCCTCGCGGTCGGCCCAGCGCTGCTCGGCGCTGGTGAGCTGGGCGAGGGTGGGCAGCCCCGCGTCCACGGCGTCGCTGCCGCCGATCATGCCGCGGTCGGAGGACCAGCGCAGGGTGGCGCCGGCCGCGGCGGAGGAGGGGTGCGGGGCGGAGTGGCCGCGGTGCACGAGCCCGGCGAGGTCCTTGGGGGTGGGCACGAGGCCCTTGCCGACGGTCGCGGGGGGATCGGCGAGCAGTCCCGAGCCGTTCTGCGCGGCGACGGCCACGGCGGGCTCGGCCGCGGGCGGCGGCTCCTCGGGTGCCGCGGGCGGCTGCTTGGCGGCCGGTGCGGGTTCGGGGAGCGGGGCGGAGAGAATGGCGGCGATCTCGGGTCGCGGGGTGGGCGGTGCGCAGACCCCGGCGGGCTCCCGGACCCGGATCGCGCGGGTGATCCACTCGCGGTCCAGCACACGGCGTTCGTCGGCCTCGGCGACCAGGTCCTCGGACTGGTTGAAGTCCCCGTCGGCGGCCTGGACGGCCCACAGGTGGACGGCGACGCCGTGCTCCTTGGCCGACATCATGCCGGGCAGCAGGTCGCCGTCGCCGGTGACGAGCACGACGTCGGAGCAGGCCCGGTTGCGGGCGAGCTCGGACAGTTCGGCGTGCATGGCGGCGTCCACGCCCTTCTGGGCCCAGCGTCCGTCGGTGCGGGTGAGCGCGCCGAGCCGCACGGTGACGCGTGGCATGACCCGCAACCGCCGGTGTTCGGGCTGCGGTACGCGGTCGGGGGCGCCGTCGAACCAGTAGATCCGCAGCAGTGGCTGCCCGGTCTCCTTCTCGGCGCGTTCACGCAAGCCCGCGACGACTTCCGCGTGATCGACCAGGATCCGGGAGCGCGAGGGCTCTCCGGCGAGCAGGCTCGCGGCGGCGCCGAGCAGGTAACCGGCGTCCACCAGGACGACGCAGCGGTCCATCGGTCTCACCCTCTTTTCCGGAGTCCTGTCGTCCGTCCCCCCGACGTTTCCCCGAGTCTGCCCGAACACCGGCTCGTTGTGACCTGTTGGGCGATCACCGGCGCGCCACACAGGGCAACTGCCCGAAATGCGACCTTCGTACTCCCGTGCAAGCCTGAGTGCGGCCCATTCCGTGATTTCCCCCAAGGAGGAACATCGTGGGCAAGAACAAGAACCGGGGCGAGCGCACCGGCCAGCGGTCCGAGCGCAGCACCTCCGCGACCACCGAAGAGCACGCGAAGGGCTCCGGACGCGAGCACATGACGATGACGGCCCCCGGCGCCGAGCCGCATGTGTCGCAGAAGCGGCAGAAGAAGTTCGGCCACAACTAGCGCCGGGCGTCAGTGATCAAGGGTGGCATCCCGCTCGGGGGTGCCACCCTTGATCGTCTTCTCCCTGTGTACGGAGGGTGATCGGGCGGAAGCCGGCGATCAGCTCGCCTGCTGTGCCGCGCCGAGGCAGGCGGGGCCCAGGAGGGCCTTGAGGTCACCGTAGAGCGCCGGGTCGGCAGTGACCCGGTGCCGGTCCAGCCGCAGCACGGTGGTCGAACGGACGCCCTCCAGCCGCACCCGTACCTCGGTGCTGCCCTTGTGGCTGGCCAGCACCTCGCCGAGCCGGGCGACCAGCGGCGGGGTCACCTTGACCGTCGGGATGGAGATCGTCACGGGCGCGTTGGCGCCGGCGTCGCTGAGGTCGGGGACCATCAGCTCCATCGCGACCAGCCGCGGGATGTCCTCGCGCTTGTCCAGGCGGCCCTTGACGAAGACCACGGCGTCGTCGATCAGCTGGGTCGAGACCAACTGGTAGGTGGCGGGGAAGAACATGCAGTCGATGGAGCCGCCGAGGTCCTCGACGGTGGCGATGGCCCAGGCGTTGCCCTGCTTGGTCATCTTCCGCTGGAGGCCGGAGATGATGCCGCCGATGGTGACGATCGAGCCGTCGGAGTAGTCGCCGGCGAGGGCGGCGATGGACGCGTCCGCCTTGTCGTTGAGGACGTGCTCGATCCCGAAGAGCGGGTGGTCGGAGACGTAGAGACCGAGCATCTCCCGCTCCTGCGCGAGCAGATACGTCTTGTCCCACTCGATGTCGGAGAAGGTGACGTCGAGCCCGAAGCCCGGCTCGTCGGCCGCGGCGTCGTCGCCCATGCCGCCGAAGAGGTCGAACTGCCCCTCGGCCTCCTTGCGCTTGACCGCGACCACGTTGTCGATCATCGGTTCGTAGTGCTCGGTCAGGCCCTTGCGGGTGTGGCCCATCTCGTCGAAGGCGCCCGCCTTGATCAGCGATTCCACGGTGCGCTTGTTGCAGACGACGGCCTCGACCTTGTCGAGGAAGTCGGGGAAGGCGCTGTACTTCCCCTTGGCCTTGCGGCAGCGGATGATCGAGTCCACCACGTTCTGGCCGACGTTGCGGACGGCCGTCAGGCCGAACAGGATCACGTCGTCGCCCTGCGCGGTGAAGTTGGCGTCCGACTCGTTGACGTTCGGCGGGAGCACCTTGATGCCCATGCGGCGGCACTCGTTGAGGTAGATCGCCGACTTGTCCTTGTCGTCGCGCACCGAGGTGAGCAGCGCGGCCATGTACTCGGCCGGGTAGTTGGCCTTGAGGTAGGCGGTCCAGTAGGAGACCAGGCCGTACGCGGAGGAGTGCGCCTTGTTGAACGCGTAGCCGGCGAAGGGGACCAGCACGTCCCACACCGCCTGGATGGCCTGGTCGGAGTAGCCGCGCTCGCGCGCGCCCTTCTGGAAGGGGATGAACTCCTTGTCCAGGACCTCCTGCTTCTTCTTGCCCATCGCGCGGCGCAGCAGGTCGGCCTGGCCCAGCGAGTACCCGGCGAGCACCTGGGCGGCCTTCTGCACCTGCTCCTGGTACACGATCAGGCCGTAGGTGATGTCGAGGACCTCCTTGAGAGGCTCCTCCAGCTCCGGGTGGATCGGGGTGATCTCCTGCTGCTTGTTCTTGCGCAGGGCGTAGTTGATGTGCGAGTTCATGCCCATCGGGCCCGGCCGGTAGAGGGCCGAGACGGCGGAGATGTCCTCGAAGTTGTCGGGCTTCATCATGCGCAGCAGGGAGCGCATGGGGCCGCCGTCGAACTGGAACACACCCAGGGTGTCGCCGCGGCCGAGCAGTTCGAAGGTCTTGGGGTCGTCCAGCGGCAGCGCGAGCAGCTCGATGTCGACACCCTTGTTGGCCTTCACCAGCTTGACGGCGTCGTCCATGATCGTGAGGTTGCGCAGGCCGAGGAAGTCCATCTTCAGCAGGCCGAGCGACTCGCAGCTCGGGTAGTCCCACTGCGTGATGGTGACGCCGTCGGAGTGCCGCACCCAGACCGGGACGTGGTCGGTGATCGTCTCGCTGGACATGATCACGCCGGCGGCGTGCACGCCCATCTGCCGGACCAGGCCCTCGACACCGCGGGCGAGGTCGATGACCTTCTTGGCGTCGGGCTCGTTCTCGTACATCCCGCGGATCTCGCCGGCCTCGCTGTAGCGCGGGTGCGTGGGATCGGTGATGCCGTTGAGCGGGATGCCCTTGCCGAGGACGTCGGCGGGCATCGCCTTGGTGAGCCGGTCGCCGACCGCGTACGGGTAGCCCAGGACGCGGGCCGAGTCCTTGATGGCGTTCTTGGCCTTGATGGTGCCGTAGGTGCCGATCATGGCGACCTTGTCGGCGCCGTACTTCTCGGTGACGTAGCGGATCACCTCGGCGCGCCGGCGCTCGTCGAAGTCGATGTCGACATCGGGCATGGAGACGCGCTCGGGGTTGAGGAAGCGCTCGAAGATCAGGCCGTGCTCGATGGGGTCGAGGTCGGTGATGCCCATGGCGTACGCCACGATCGAGCCGGCCGCGGAGCCGCGGCCGGGGCCGACGGCGATGCCGTTGTTCTTGGCCCACATGATGAAGTCGGCGACGACGAGGAAGTAGCCGGGGAACCCCATCTGGATGATGGTGTCCATCTCGTACTCGGCCTGCTTCATCCGGTCGTCCGGGATGCCGCCGGGGTACCGGCGGTGCATGCCGCGCAGCGTCTCCTCGCGGAACCAGGTGACCTCGGTGTACCCCTCGGGCACGTCGAAGCGGGGCATCAGGTTCTTCTCCTGGAACCAGCCCTCGGTGTCGACCTGCTGCGCGACCAGCAGTGTGGTGTTGCGGCAGCCTTCCTGCCAGGCGTCGGAGGAGTCGATGGCGAGCATCTCGTCCGTCGTCTTGAGGTAGTAGCCCGTGCCGTCGAAGCGGAAGCGGTCGGGGTCGGAGACGTTCTTGCCGGTCTGGATGCACAGCAGGGCGTCGTGGGCGTCGGCCTCGCTGGCGTACGTGTAGTGCGAGTCGTTGGTCACGACCGGCGGGATGCCGAGCTTCTTGCCGATCTCCAGCAGCCCGTCGCGGACCCGGCGCTCGATCTCGATGCCGTGGTCCATCAGCTCCAGGAAGTAGCGCTCCTTGCCGAAGATGTCCTGGTACTCGGCCGCCGCCTTCAGCGCCTCGTCGAAGTGGCCGAGCCGCAGCCGGGTCTGCACCTCGCCGGAGGGGCACCCCGTGGAGGCCATCAGGCCCTCGGACCACTGGGCGATGGTCTCCTTGTCCATCCGGGGGTACTTCGTCAGCCAGCCCTCGGCGTAGGCGTCGGAGGAGAGCCGGAAGAGGTTGTGCAGCCCCGTCCGGTTCGCCGCCCAGATCGTCTTGTGCAGGTACGAACCGGAGGCCGAGACGTCGTCCCGCTTCTGGTGCGGCTGGCCCCAGAGGATCTTCCGCTTGTTGCGCCGGGACTCCGGCGCCACGTACGCCTCGATGCCGATGATCGGCGTGATCCCGGCACCCTTGGCCTGGTGGAAGAAGTCGTACGCCCCGTGCAGGTTGCCGTGGTCGGTCATGGCGATGTGCGTCATGCCCATCTCACCGCAGGCCTTGAACATGTCCTTCAGCCGCGCCGCTCCGTCCAGCAGCGAGTACTGGGTGTGAACATGCAGATGGGTGAAGGGCGTGGTCACGGGAAGCGACACCTCCGGCATCGGTGGTCATCTGGCGGCGAGGGGAATCCTACGCCGGGGGTCCGACAACCACGGCCGGGACGGTCCGCGCCGGGCGGGTGACCGCGTACGGCACCGACGACAGGGCCGGTGCGGGGGAGGGCGGCCCGGGCGCCTTCCCCCTCCCCGCCCCATCGGCGTGCCCGGGGAGGCGTAGCGGATGTCGCCGGAACGGCGGACCCGGGTCCGCGCCGCGGACCGTACCCGGGCCGGTGCCGGGCCGGGCGGCGCGTCCGGATGCGGAATCCGGACGCGCCGGCCGGCGACCGGCACTCAGGCGGCGGTCAGAGGGCGCTCAGGGGGGCGCTCAGCGCACCGGCGAGTCGGCCCGCTCCACCTTCTGGGTGCCGGACAGCGTGCGGTACGAACGCTCCCATGTGGAGGTCGCGTTGGCGCTGGTCCGGTCGGACAGGACGTAGTAGTCCATCTGGGCCCGCTCGCTGGTGATGTCCAGCACGCCGTAGCCGTGCGAGTCCATGTCCACCCACTTCACGTGCCGGTTGGCGACCTTGACGGCGGCCTCGGCGATCGGGGAGACGGTCCCCGGGGCGACCTTGAGGATGTCGTCCAGGTTGTCCGAGGTGACGGAGGTGACCACGAACTCGGTCGCCGCCGTCGCCGACAGCGGGTAGGTGGCGGCCTTGACCGGGACGTCGTTGGCCCACGCCATGTGGATGTCGCCGGTCAGGAAGACGGTGTTGCGGATGCCGTTGTCCCGCAGGTGCGCCAGGAGCTCGCGGCGGTCGTCGGTGTAGCCGTCCCACTGGTCGGGGTTGATCGCCAGGCCCTCGCCGGGCAGGCCGAGCAGCTTGGCCAGCGGCGCGAGCAGGTAGTCGGGCAGCGCACCGAAGGCGACCGGCGAGATCATCACCGAGTTGCCGATCAGCCGCCAGGTGGTGTCCGAGGCCTTGAGGCCCGCCTTCAGCCAGTCCAGCTGCGCGCGCCCGGTGATCGAGCGGGCGGGGTCGTCGACCGAGCCGCTGCCGACACCGGCCTGCTGCGAGCGGAAGGAGCGCAGGTCCAGCAGCGACAGGTCGGCGAGCTTGCCGAAGCGCAGCCGCCGGTAGGTCGTGCCCGCGATCGAGGGCCGCACCGGCATCCACTCGAAGTAGGCCTGCTTGGCGGCCGCCACCCGGGCGGTCCAGGTGCCCTCGGCGCCCTCGGTGTGGTTCTCGGCGCCGCCGGACCAGGCGTCGTTGGCGAACTCGTGGTCGTCCCAGATCGCGACGACCGGGGCGGCGGCGTGCAGCGCCTGGAGGTCGGTGTCGGTCTTGTAGCGGCCGTGCCGGGTGCGGTAATCGGCCAGCGTGACGATCTCGTGCGTTGGGGCGTGCGGGCGGACGACAGTGCCGCGGGCGGCGTAGCCGCCACTGGCGTACTCGTAGATGTAGTCGCCCAGGTGCAGCCAGGCGTCCAGGTCGCCGCGCGCGGCCAGGTGCTGGTAGGAGGCGAAGTACCCCGCCTCCCAGTTCGAGCAGGACACCACGCCGAAGCGCAGGCGGGCGGCGCTGGCGTTGTCGGCCGGGGCGGTACGGGTCCTGGCGACGGGCGAGTCCACGCCGCCCGCGGTGAAGCGGTACCAGTAGTCGGTCGCGGGGAGCAGGCCGCGCACATCGGCCTTGACGGTGTGGTCGGAGGCGGCGTCCGTGGTGGCCGTGCCGGTCGCGACAACGGAGGTCAGCGCCCTGTCCGTGGCGACGGTCCAGGTCACCTCCGTCGCCGGGCCGAGCCCGGAGCCGGGGACCGCCTCGGGGGCCGGCGTCACACGGGTCCACAGGAGGATGCCGTCGGGCAGCGGGTCGCCGGAGGCCACACCGTGCAGGAAGGCGGGGGCGGAGGCCGCCTCCGCCTGACCGGCGGTGGCGGCGAGGGGTATGAGCGCGGCGCCCGTCACCACGGCGCCGGCCTTGACCACCGAACGGCGGCTGGGTGTTCTCGGAGAGGTCTGTGAGGATGCAGAGGTCTCGGTCACGGCCGATCAGATTACGCGTCAGTAACCGCTCTCCGGCACCCCGCGCCGCAACTGTTGGCGAACACTTCGCCCCCCGGCCCCCGGCAGGTCGCCGGGGGCCGGTGGCCCCGCAAGTGCGGTGCGGTGCCTACTGCTTGGCGCCGATCTGCGCGTCCACCGCCGCCGTGAACTGCTGCGGCGTCATGGTCTGCACGTTCTCGATCGTCTTGCCGTCCAGCTTCACGGTCGGGGTGCCCGTGATGCCGTCCGTGTCGAACTGCTTGGCCATCGTCAGCGCCCACTTGTCGTAGGTGCCGTTGCGGACGGCGTCCTCGAAGGTCTTGTTGCCCTTGAGGGCGTCGACCTTCTGCGCAATCTCGATCAGCTTGGCGTCGCTGCCGAAGTCGTCCTTGGTCTCCTCGGGGTGGACGTCCTTGGAGTACAGCAGCGCGTGGTACTGCACGAAGGCGTCCTTGCTGACGTTCAGCGCGGCACCGAGCGCGCTCAGCGCGTTCTTCGAGCCCTGGCCCTGCTTGAGGGCGTCGTCGAGGAAGGCGCCCATCGTGTACGAGATCTTGTACTTGCCGTCCTTGGCGTCCTTCTGGACCTCCTCGCCGGAGGTCTGCTCGAACTGCGCGCAGACCGGGCAGCGCAGGTCCTCGTACACCTTCAGCGTGTGCTTGGCACTGGCGTCGCCGATCTCGATGGACGTGCCGTTCTTGCCCGTGGAGTTGGCGGGCTGGACCAGCTTCTGGTCCGCGGCCTTCTCCCAGTAGGACGGCGCGTTCATCTTGACCACGGCCACGGCTATGCCGGCGCCCAGCGCCAGAACGCCGACGACGGCGCCGCCGACGACCAGTTGGCGGCGCACCTTGTCGCGCTTGGCCTGGCGCTCCCGCTCGGCGCGCAGCCGCTCGCGGGCCGCGGTCTTGGCGGTCTGGCTGTTCCTCTTGCTCATGGTGGTGGGTTCTCCGTGTCGTCGTGACGTGCGTGAGGGGATGTGCGGGGTGGAAAGGCCGTGCTCGGCTCGGTTCAGCGAGCGAACGAGGCGGCCGGGGGCCCTCGGCGTACGACGGTGTGGAGCAGCAACGGCAGCGCGGGCGCGACGGCGGCCGCCGCGGGCACGCGACGGCGAGCCGCGGCCCGCGGCCGGGCGGTGCCGCGGAAGGCGGCCACGGCGACCATCAGCGGCAGGAAGACGGTGCGCAGCAGGCCGTGCAGCGCGGCCTCGCCGCTGCGCAGCCACCATGCGGCGGCCAAGCCCACGGCGACGTGCACGGCGAGCAGCAGCCACGGCGAGGCCGAGTGGCCCGGTCCCCCGGCGGCGCCGGCGAGCGGGCCGCCGACATCGCCGCCGTGGCAGGCCAGTGCCTCGTTGATGGAGCGCCACGAGCCCGTGACGGGCCCGCCGGCGGGGCCGTAGCAGGTCTGCTGGCCAGCCGTGAACAGCGTGTCCACGGCCAGTTCGAGCGGGACGAGGAGACCGGCGATCGGCCAGTAGCCGCGCTCCCGGCCGCCGAGCGCGTACGCGACGGCGAAGACGCCGACGGCGGCCCCCGCCGTGGTCACCAGCGGCAGGGGCTCCCTCGACAGCAGGATGTGGGCGGTCGCGGACAGCGTGACGCACAGCGCGGCGAAACACCCCGCGCGCAGCGCCCTCAGCTGAGGCCCGGTCCCTTCCATGGCGCCGAGTGTGCCATGCCGGTGTGTAAGCACTGCCTAAACCCCCGGAAATCAGGGATCAGAGCCCAGGGAACCGGCCGTTGCGAAACAGGTCCACGAAGATCTGGTGGTCCTCGCGGGCCCGCGCCCCGTAGGAGTGCGCGAAGTCCACGAGCGCCTCCAGGAAGCCCTCCTCGTCCCGCGCGATGGCCTCGTCGATCGCGTCCTCCGTCGAGAACGGCACCAGGGAGTGGCCGCTCTCGTCGTCCGCCGCCGCGTGCATGGCGGCCGTCGCCCGGCCGAGATCGGCCACGACCGCCTCGATCTGGGCCGGGTCGTCGAGGTCCGACCAGTCCAGGTCCACGGCGTACGGGGACACCTCGGCGACCAGCTGGCCGACGCCGTCCAGCTCGGTCCAGCCCAGGTAGGGGTCGGCGTGCGCCTGCAGCGCGCGCTGCGAGATCACCGTGCGGTGGCCCTCGTGGCGGAAGTACTCGCGCACCGCGGGGTCGGTGATGTGCCGGGAGACCGCCGGGGTCTGCCCCTGCTTCATGTAGATCACGACGTCGTTCTCCAGGGCGTCGGTGTGCCCCTCGAGAAGGAGGTTGTACGAGGGCAGGCCCGCGCTGCCGATCCCGACGCCGCGGCGGCCGACCACGTCCTTGACGCGGTGGCTGTCCGGGTTGATCAGGCTGGTCTCCGGCAGGGTCGCCAAGTACCCCTCGAAGGCCCGCAGCACCTTGGCGCGGGTGGCCTCGTCCAGTGCGACGGCGCCGCCGTCGGGGCTGAAGCGGCGGTCCCACTCGCGGATCTCGGTCATCGAGTCCAGCAGGCCCACCCGCGTCCGGGCGCGCGCGTGGCGCAGCGCGTCCAGCAGGGTGCCCTCCGCGGTGTCCAGGGTGAGCGACGGCACGGCCTCGTCCTGGGCGAGGGCGCGGATGCGCTCGCGGTAGGCGGTCGCATAGGTGCGTACGAGGCCGGAGATCACGTCGTCGGCAAGGGCCTTGCTGTAGCCGATCAGTGCAATGGAGGCGGCGAAGCGCTGCAGGTCCCAGGTGAAGGGGCCCACATAGGCCTCGTCGAAGTCGTTGACGTTGAAGATCAGCCGGCCGTTGGCATCGAGGTAGGTGCCGAAGTTCTCGGCGTGCAGGTCCCCGTGGATCCACACCCGGGAAGTGCGCTCGTCCACGAAGGGGCTGTCGTCCTTCGCCTCGGCGAGGTCCGCGTAGTACAGGCAGGCCGTGCCGCGGTAGAACGCGAACGCCGAGGCCGCCATCTTGCGGAACTTGACGCGGAAGGCGGCCGGATCGGCCGCGAGCAGCTCGCCGAACGCGGTCCCGAAGACCTCGACGATCCGCTCACCGCGCTGCTCGTCGCTCGTGAGACCTGTGGCCATCTGTCCTGCGCCTCCTGGCGGTACGTGTGCCGGATCGCCGTCGACCGGTCAACCCAGGAGCGTACGCCCGCGTCGGCCGGCGCGGCCCTCGGCAGTAGGTGATATTCGCGTCACCGACGCCGCGCGTTCAACCGGGCACTTAACGCTCGTGCCGGGCGTTGTGGGGGGCGATGAACACCACCAGGGGGCGGGACACCACACGCGGCCGCAGCGTCCGCCGCACCGTTTTCGGGCTGCTCGTGATCGGCGCCCTCGTACTGGCCGCTGTGGTCTGGCCCACTCTCTCCGCCCAGGTCCGCGCGGCCAACTGGCCGAAGGAGGCCCCCGGGGGCCCCGACCACATCACCCCGCGCATGGCGGCCGTCCGCGACGCCGTCGTCGCGGAGTTCGGCCCCCGCGGCCTCCGCGGCGCCCCCGGCTGCTACCGCGAGGACGGCGGCATCGCCGGCGGTGGCGAACACCCCCTGGGCCGCGCCTGCGACTTCATGCTCATGCCGGCCGGGCACAAGGTGACGGGCAAGCCCGAGGATCTCGGCAACGACATTGTCGCCTGGGTCCGCGAGCACGCGGACGAATACGGCATATGGTACGTGATCTTCGAGCAGCACATATGGTCCAGCCGCCTCCCCCAACAGGGCTGGAAACTCATGGAGGACCGCGGCTCGATCACCCAGAACCACTTCGACCACGTGCACATATCGGTCTACTGACCGGCCGCTTGGCTGCGCTGGGCCTCCGGACGGAACAGCCCGCTGAACAGCGTTGGCGCTGTCACTGGTTGTCAACGTTGGTCAGCGCCGGTCCACCTTCCGCGGCCCAGAGACGGCCCCGGGCCATCGTGCCCCGCTGGTCACATCCTCGGCTCGCAGTGCAGCAGCACGCGCGAACCTGCGATCCCGCCACCAGAGCGAAGGCCGGCCGGGGAAGGCCTCCTCCAAAGGGCACGTCGCTCTGCCGGCTCCGAGTCCGCGACAAGGGGATGCGGCGGTGGCCTCGGGCACATGACGATGGGCAGACATCCGAGGAGAGGCCTTCCGCCTGCTGATCGCCTTGCTGGCTGTCGCGGACGGCAGACGCAGGGCACGATGCCGTGTCCACGGCTGCAGCCACCACTGGCATCACCTGACCGCCGGCCGGGAGACGGCCCCGTGACGACCCTCGCTCACGGGCGACACCCGCTCCAGGAGTTAAATCCGGGCCTGCTGCGGCGGCTTGCGTCGATTGGTGCGACGGCCGGGCAGAGGTGCTGGTGTACGCACCGTCCAGCGTCGTTCATGTCAGCCGCTTTTGCAGGCGGGGCGGCGCTGTTGAGCGATTGGGGCTGTCTCTGACGTGGCGGAGAATGGTGCTCATGAGCGCTCTTTTCGACCCCTCTGAGCCTCGCCGCGTCTCGCCGGGCGAGTACCCGGTGTGGGACCAGGCTCTCGCCCTTCTGAACCGGGACTTGGCGGTGACGCTTCCCCATCTGGCACCCCTGCAGCTGCTGGCCCTTCCGTCCTACGACGCGGATGAGCCGGAGAATGTCCACGTCGCCATGGCCAACGGCGAGTGGCACGGCAACCACTTGGACCCGAACTCACAGGACAGCCTTGCCTCTGCACTAGCGAGCGTCGCCGATGCCGCGCAGGAGACCGTCATGGAGCTTCTGTGGCAGGCGTGGCCCCTGTGCCCCGAGCATGGCCTGGGCCTGCATCCAAGGGAGGACACAGAAGAGCGACTGTCCTGGTGGTGCGCGGGAGAACGGTTGCGTCGCGGCCCGGCTCATATCCACGCGGCTGTGGGTGCACTCGACGCTTTGGGAGCGTCGATCCGTACACGGTCCTGAAAACCGTCGTGGCAGCGATGTCACCGTGGGTTCAAATCCCACCCTCTCCGCATGTGAACCGCCCCTGACCAATGATTGTGGTCGGGGGCTCGTTGCTGTCCGAGGCCCCTTGAGTGACCGCTGTTTCCCGGCTTTTACCGCCTTGTACGGCACGGATGTGGCACGACCACTCTTCGTCCCGAAGCAATGCGAGCGACCGTGTGACCTGCGGCCGAACCGCCCGCGAGCTGCGCGGACCATCCGCGAGCATCCGTGGTTGTGCGCCCCGGTACGGGGCCGTTGCAGCGCAGTTGGACACTCAGTGGGACGACTTTGGATCCTGCGCGGCTTTGGCGCCATGGTTACCCATGGGCCACGGGACCGGCAGCGACTCGCGCAGTTGCGCCTCCGGATCCCAGTCGCCCGGCTGGTCCTCGGCGTCCCCCTTCCACGGGTAGCCCCGGGCAATCCAGTCGCTGCGGGCCCTGATCACGCCCATGTCCGTTGAGTCCTCGTACCCAAACTCGATCCCGCAGCACCCACAGATGTCGAAGGTCGCGACGCCCCCGCTTTCGCCCCAGGGCGCGTACTCAAGGTCGAACCCGCAAACCGGGCAATGATTCCCTGGCCTATTGCTTCGCACCCTGCCCACCCTACTGAGATCCCCACTCGTCGGCTGTAGGCACATTGCCCCGGGACAGCTCGAGCCCTGAGCTTGAAAATCACCGGCTATTCCCCGCTGGGGCAACTACTGACCTGCGCAAACAGGAGACGCGAGGCACGTTGTGGGGTTGTTCTTGTGACCGTGGTCCGGTGATCACTGCCCTATCTGGTCCGGTTCTGGTGCGGCAGCCACTTCTCTTGGAAGCCGGGGTGGTCGGAGTAGGGCAGCGCCAAGTCGAGCAAGTCGGCGCAGGGCCAGCTCTCCCCGTCCCACTGGCAGTCGTCTCGGTTGTCCCAGGGCAACTCTGGATCACCGACAGCAGGGCTGAGCACATGCCGTGTCAGGATGCGGCGCTTGGCTGCGACCTCTCGGAGCACGCGAGCAGGATCGTGCAGTGCCACGTGCTCCGCGATCGTCGGATGGAAACCGGAGAGGTCCACCTGACAGAAGTCCACGGTATGGCCGTGGGCGGTCCACTGTCCGCAGCCGTCACCATCGCATCGGCCGGCCAACTCGGCGTCCTCGTCGAGTCGCCTCCGCAGGAACTCCGTCAAGTCGTCGCTCATGAGTGCATCATCGACCTTGCACCCACGCTCGACACCCGCTTCAGGAGCGAGGTTCGGCGACCTCACAGACCGGATGGTTTCCATCGGCGATCTTCGTCAGCCTCTCCGCGACGGAGTCGAAATAGTGCGCCAGCGATTCGTACTCGCCCGTGATCGTGATCTCACCCACGAACCACCTGCCGACACGGCCGTCCCGCACATCGATGAACTTTCCCGTCCAGGCGTCCTGGTCCGACAGGAACGGGATCCATTCATTACGCCAAAAAGGATTGTCCGGCTGGTCCGGAGGGTCGAATCCACCGAGCGTGGAGCGGTTCGCGTAGAGCCTCCCCATCGCCCGGACGCCGAGAAAGAAGCTTCCCTCATCCGGGAACCCGGCGAAGCCGCAACATGCCACATCGTCGTCCACATCTTCCTCAGGAAGATCCAGATTGTTCTGCAGCAGCCACACCCGTAGATCCTGAGAGAGGGGGATACCCATCCGTTCCTCGGCGGCCGCGAGCATCTGTTCCGTAGCGGGCCCAGGGAGATCCGCGTGATCTGCCGGGGCGTGCTGCCGAAGAAGATTCATCACGCGGGACCAGCTCTCCGCCACACTCATTCCACTCTGCCCTCTCTGCACGGATGCCCCGTACGACTGAGCCGCTGCGGGGGTTGCGGAGCGCCGACGTGAGGACCTCGCAGGGATGGTACGCCGAGCAAGCTTCCCCGGGACCCGTTCGCCGGCGACCATCTCCCCCGACTCGACGGCGTGTTGGAGAGCGGCCCCGATCTGCATATACAGGGGCCGCTCGTCGTCCGCCGGTAGGGCAGGGAGCTGGTGCATGCGTCCATCCTCCTGGATGTTCTCCGGAGAACTTCCTTCGGAGGCATGGGAAAGGCGGTGTCCGCCTGGCAGCAAGTCACCGCGCCTCTGGGTTCCCCGAAGGGAAGTTCCATCATGCCTGTGATGCCTGCTCGTGCGGAGGTCGGTGCGTTGACTTCGCGTCCGGCTCCGGTGGTGACGGTTCGTTCGTCGCCTTCCTGCGTGGTCTGTGGTGACCGTCGCGGTGTCGGGACGTCGCTGCGTGTGCCGCGTACTTCGAGGCCCGGTCCTGGATGGTGTTCGGCCTGGCAGTGGATGGTGTGGACGCTCTGGACTCGGTGGTCCACGTAGTGCGCCAGGTCAAGCTGATCGGCGACCGCCCGGTCTTCGCCCCGCCAAAGGGCGGCGAGCTCCGGAGCTGAACCGCAACGTCTTCACTCGCACGATCTGGCGCCCGGCGCTGACTGCGGCAGGTGTCCCCCACGCCCGTGAGGACGGCATGCACGCCTTGCGCCACGCGGTGAACCCGTCAGCATGCCCTTTGCGTTGTCGAGCCACCGCACCGTCCGCCGACGTGCCGCTGACGCCGGGCCGCCGGACCGGGCTCGGTTCGCTGCCGGGCCACTGCCGGTGGCCGGCGAGCCCGGTCGCGGTGCGGTGCGTTGCGTTGTGGCTCGACACGGCGTCACTTCCGGGCACGCGAGCGGCCCCCATTCGGCGGCGTGGTCATCACGCGTCGAGGCGGTCGCGGCCGGTCGCGCAGGAGTGTGCTCTCGTACGTGCGCCCCGCGCGGCACTGCCGCGCGGGGCGCTGTCGAACCGCTCGGCTCGTTTGCGCTAGTCGCTGCCCCCGTAGCCACCCCAGTCGTCACCGCTGTGCCCGCCACCCCAGTCGTCACGCCCGTGGCCACCGCCCCAGTCGTCACGGCCGTGCCCACCGCCCCAGTCGTCACGCCCGTGCCCGCCACCCCAGCCATCATGACCGTGGCCGCCACCCCAGCCATCATGACCGTGCCCGCCACCCCAGCCGTCGTGCCCGTGGCCACCACCCCAGCCATCATGACCGTGCCCGCCACCCCAGCCATCATGCCCGTGCCCACCGCCCCAGTCGTCACGGCCGTGGCCGCCGCCGTAGCCGTCGTCGTCGTCGGGGCACGGTGCTCGGAAGCACTCGATGACACCGACATGGGACGGAGCCGTCTCCGGAGCGGAGGCGGACGCGATGCCCGCGCTTCCACCTGCGAGGAGAATTCCCGCAAAGGTCGCGATCACGGCCTTGCGTGCGAGGTTGTCCCTGGTCATTTGGCTTGACTTCCTTCCAGCATTTGACATGGCCATGACATGCTTCAGAGAGTGACGACTGCACCGTGATGCGGTGTACGTCGTGAGGGCCGGTGAATTCCGGCCTGCTACGCCAACTCCCCTGCGTGCGGACCACTCCTGCACTTATGGCGTCCTTAAATTCGACCCTAGCGAGCGGTGTGCAGCGTGTCCACTTATGGCCCAATACACGTATTTGATACCTCAACTGTCGCGAAGCCATGGCGATGACCAGCGGAAATGGGCGAGTTCATTTCGGTGCCTGCGGCAATCATCAAGGCAGGCGAGTCATCGAGTAATGCTGACCGGACACCACGAAAGCCCCCCGCATCGCAGCGGCGGGGCTTCGGCGTCGTGCGATTCACGGGAACGGCTCGACGGCCGCTCACCATCGGCTGTCCGTCCGCCCCGCTCGTGTGCGAACTCGCGCGCCGGCAGGGTGAACCCGCTCGTCGTCACGAGCGCCACGGCGTCCTCGACGTGATGCCGCACGACTGCTGTCGCGTCCACCGGCGCGGGTTGCAGCCCGTGGTCGGCGGGATTGCCCCTGCGGCACGGCCCCATATGGGGAATGATGGGGTCGCGTGCGGGCCGGCGGCTTGCCGGACCCCTGGTCGTTCTACTGGACGGGCATCCTGCCGATGGATCTGCCGGAATCTCTCGGCCTGGCCGTGACGGTCCTCAAGGCCCCGCTGGAACACGCCGACCGCGAGCAGGGCTGGACCGACGAACTGCGCCGGGAGATCCAAGAGGAGATCTCGGTCAGCCGCTCCGTGCTGCGGCGTCTGGGGCCTTGGGCGGTCACGCTCCTGCGTCCCCGCCTCGACGAGTGGATGGCGCACGAGCGCGTGCGGCCCGGACGCCTCCGCGATGTGGTCATGGAGGCGCAGACCCGCATCGTCGAGGCGCGCGACGCCGCCCGCCGGCAGACGGCCGGAAGCCCGCCGGAGGCTGCCGGGCCCGGTGCGGGGAACGGCGGGTCGCCCTAGGATCCACGGGTGCCCGCGACCGAGATCCTGACGACCAGTGAGCAACCCGAGCTGTACCAGCAGGTCAAGGTCGCGTTGCGCGACCGCTGGCCGGCCTTCGTTCTGCATTCCCCGGTCTCGGGGAGATGCCGCCGCCGGGCGTCGGCGTACTTCCCGCGCTTCGACGTGCTGCTCGTGCGCGACGGCGAGGTCGTCGCCAACGCGGCAGCGGTCGCCCTGCGCTGGGACGGGGACGTGGACACCCTGCCGGAGGGCTACGACGGCGCGCTGGAGCGTTCGGTGGCCGAGCACGAGGCGTCCCTCGAACCCGACACGCTGTGCGTCATGGCCGCCACCGTGCTGCCCGGGCACGCGGGCCGCGGGCTGGCCGGGGAGGTGCTCACCGCGCTGCGCGGGCGCGCGGCCGACGCCGGGCTGCGCCGCGTGATCGTGCCGGTGCGGCCGTCCCTCAAGGCGCGGTATCCGCTGACCCCGATGGAGGACTTCGCCCGCTGGACACGTGCGGACGGCCTGCACCTCGATCCGTGGATCCGCACCCACCAGCGGCTCGGGGCGACCGTCCTCGCCACCGCTCCGCGTTCCATGGTGATCCCCGGAACCGTCGCACAGTGGGAGGAATGGGCCGGCATGGCCTTCCCGCAGACCGGACGCTATGTCGTGCCGGACGCCCTCGACCCCGTCGAGATCGACCGCGAGCGCGACCGGGGAACGTACTGCGAAACCAATCTGTGGATGCGGCACATGTAGCGAGCGGCACGTCGAGTCGCCGCAACGGGAGGGGACATGGGGATCGGCTGCAAGACGTCCTGGCTCGCGGTCCGGGACGCCGGGCCCGAGGAGCCGGCGGACGCCCGGACCTGACGTCCGGACCTGGCACCCGGCGGGCTCACGCCATGGCGACGAACCCGCCCCGCGACCGGCCGCCGGTGAAGAGTTCGTCCCAGTCGATGTCCTCGGGCGGAACGTCGAAGGAGTCCAGGGAGACGACGACGGCTCCCCCGGCCTGCTCCGCCGCGTCGCACCACTGGGCCATGGCCTCGGCCTCCTCCTGCGACCGGGCACCCTGGACCAGGCATCCCGCGTCGCCGGGGCCGTCGACCACCGACATGGTGAGCCTCGGCATGAGACGCCACTCGGGGCACGACGGCATCCTGCCCCCGGGCGCGTGCAGCACGGGCAGTACGGAGTGGATCGGCGCTCCGGCGAGCAGGAGGAGCGGCACGGGTCCCAGCACGAAGTGGGTGTTCTCACGAGGCATCAGCACCCGCCGACTGTCTCACGGCCTCCCGGCCGCGCCCTGCCGGGACACCGCTCCACGGCCTATCCGCCGTACGGCC
Source organism: Streptomyces sp. NPDC046977 (assembly GCF_040644455.1). Lineage (NCBI taxonomy): Bacteria > Bacillati > Actinomycetota > Actinomycetes > Kitasatosporales > Streptomycetaceae > Streptomyces > Streptomyces sp. NPDC046977. The sequence continues at coordinate 36,140 of NZ_JBEYWO010000025.1, read as the reverse complement.
CGCCCGTCGTGAAGGGGTAGTTGTGCGTCGCGACCGAGCTGTACGACATCCGGTCCTCGTGGGCCTGGTCGCGGTGGGCCTGCTCGATGCGCAGGCCGTCGGCGTTCTGCGTCCTGGACGTGCCGCGGCGCAACAGTTTGACGATCAGAAGGGCCGCGAAGGACACCAGCAGGCCCAGCAGGACACACAACTCGACCACAGCAGCTCTCCCCCGTGTCAGCGGCTCGGTGTTCCGCATCGTAGCCTGGCCGGGCCGGGCCTGTCAGGGGCGGATCCAGCAGTAGAGGCGGCGGCCGGTGGAGCGGGCGCGGCCGGCCAGGGCGGCGAGGTCCTTGAGGAAGGCGCCGAGGGCGCGGGGGTCCAACTCCGCGCGGGAGGCGCCGGGGACGGCCGGGGTGCGCGAGGTGCGGGCCCAGCCGACGGCGACGTCCTCCAGCAGGCGGGGGTCGAACGCGGCGAGGGCGTCACGGAAGGTGTCGGTCAGGGAGACGGCGACGACCCCGCCGTCCCCGGCCATGCCGACCAGCGCGCCGCGGCGGGGGTCGGTCTGGACGTCCTCGGGCGCCCGGCCGGTGATCAGTACCTCGGCGGGGAGGAGTTCGAGCACCGGGTCGACGCCCTCGACCACGAGCGGGTCGTAGCCGGGGGCGAGGGCCGCGGCGTCGTCGCGGACCTCCGCGCGGAGCACGGCGCGGACCGCGTCCCGGTCGTCGCCGGCGGAGTAGTAGCCGTACAGAGCACCCATGACCGGATGATCGCATCCGGCACTGACAACGACCCCTGCGTGAAGGGCAGTTGCGGATCCGCTCCGCTACTGCGCGTCCGCCGCGATGTCCGCGAGGAAGTCCAGGGCGACCGCCCACGCGCGCTCGGCGGCCTCCGCGTCGTAGTCGTCGAGACCGGGGTCGGTGAACAGGTGGCCCGCGCCGCGGTAGCGGTGCACCTCCACGTCGGCGCCCGCCTTGCGCATGCGCAGGTACCAGGCGTTCAGCCAGTCGTCGGGCTCGAAGGGGTCCGGCTCGGCGACGTGCAGCTGGACGGGCATGCCGGTCGAGGCGTCGTCGGCGATGTCGGACGTGCCGTGCAGCAGCAGGAGGCCGCGGGCGTTGTCGTCGGCGAGGGCGAGGTTCTGGGCGATCGAGCCGCCGAGGGAGAAGCCCGCGTAGACCAGGCCGCGTTCGGAGAGCGGACCGGAGACGGTGACGGCGCGCATCAGCAGCTCGTCGCGGCCGATCTCGTCCTTGATGGCCATGCCCTCTTCGACGGTTTCGGCGGTCCGGCCCTCGTACAGGTCGGGCACGTGCACCTCGTGCCCGGCGGCGCGCAGCCGGTCGGCGGCGGCGTGCACGGCGGGACGCAGGCCGTAGGCCGAGTGGAAGAGCACGATGGTCATGCCGGAGGTCACAATCTCACGTCCCATGGGTGGTGCACGATCGGGGTACGGGCTCCATCATGCCCGTTACCGTCGAAACCATGGACTCCGTCGTACGGCCGCTGGGCGTGGTGGGCGGCTCCCTCATCGTGACTCTTGCCGTGGGCTGGGCCGTCGACCACGCGCTGCGCCGCGCCGACGCCCGTCATCCCGAGACCCCTCTGTGGCAGCTGCTTCGGCGCGCCAGGCTGCCGCTGCAACTGGTGATCTGCAGCTCCCTGCTGCGGGGTTCGTACAAGCAGGCGCATCTCGCCCGGGGCCACACCCAGGCGGTCGGCCAGGTGCTGACCCTGGTGCTGATCGGGGCCTGCGCCTGGCTGGTGGTCCGGGTCGCGGCCGCGATCGTGGAGGCCTCGTACTCGCGGTACGCCTCCGGGGCGCAGGACGCGGCGCGGGTGCGCCGGGTGCGCACCCAGGTGTCGCTGATCCAGCGGGCGGTGTCGGTGGTGGTCGGTGTGGTGGCGGTGGCGGCGATGCTGCTGACGTTCCCCGCCATGCGCGGCTTCGGGGCGTCGGTGCTGGCCTCCGCCGGCCTGATCGGCATCGTCGCGGGTATCGCGGCCCAGTCGACGCTGGGGAACCTGTTCGCGGGGCTGCAGATCGCCTTCGGCGACATGGTGCGGATCGGCGACGCCGTGGTGGTGGAGGGCGAGTGGGGCACGGTCGAGGAGATCACCCTGACCTATCTCGTGGTCCGCACCTGGGACGAGCGGCGGATCACGATGCCGGTGTCGTACTTCACCAGCAAGCCCTTCGAGAACTGGTCGCGCGGCGACGCCCGGATGACGGGCACCGTCTACTTCCACCTCGACCACACCACTCCCGTGGACCTGATGCGCGCCCGGCTGCAGGAGGTCCTCAAGGAGTGCCCGCAGTGGGACGGCCGCGCCTGGGGCCTGGTGGTGACGGACGCGACCCCCACCACCATCCAGGTGCGGGCGCTGGCCACGGCGAAGGACGCGGACGACATCTGGACGGTGCGCTGCGTGGTGCGCGAGCAGATGATCGACTGGTTGCGCCGTGAGCACCCGTACGCCCTGCCCCGGATCAACACCGCCCAGGCGCCGGGCCTTGCCGAGGCCCCGGAACGGGAGCAGGCGACGCCGGACGCGAGCGACATCGGGCCGGGCCCCGGCGCCCGTTAGCCGGGCGCCGGGACACCGGGAAGCGCTAGCGGGACACCCGCAGGCTGCGGACGTCGAGCTGGCGCAGCACCCGGTCGACGATCTCCGGGTCGTAGCCGGGTTCGCTGCGGGCGGCCAGGATCTCGTGCCGGGCCGCGGAGAGCATGTCCCGCTGCACGCGCTCCAGGGTCCTGATGCGGCTCACCCGTGCGGTGTGCCGGTCGCGCTTGTCGTCGTCGACGATGTCGGGGCAGATCCGCGCCCCGACGTCGAAGGCGCGGCGGTGCAGGAGTTCGGAGACCTCCTCGGGGAAGCTCTCGGTCGCCTCCACCTCCTTCAGCCGCTGCTTGGCGGCCGCCATGGCGCGCAGCGCGAGCAGCATCTCCATGTCGTGCTCGATCTGGGTGTCGCTGCTGACCCCGAGCCGTCTGACGACCCACGGCAGGGTGAGGCCCTGGAGCACCAGGGTGGTCAGGACGACGGCGAAGGCGATGAAGAGGATCTCGTCGCGTGCCGGGAACGCGTCGCCGTTGTCGCTGGTGTGCGGGATGGCCAGGGCCAGGGCGACGGACGCCACGCCGCGCATGCCGGCCCACCACATGACGACGGTCTCCCGCCCGCTCATGGGGATGTCCTCGTCCAGGTCGCGCCGTTTGTGCAGCTTCCTGGCCAGCAGCGAGGCGGGCAGCAGGTACGCGAGCCGTACGACGATCACCGCGCCGACAACCAGTGCCGCGTGGCCGACCATCGTTCCCCAGCGGCCGGCCCCGACACCGAAGACGTTGTGCAGTTCCAGGCCGATGAGGCCGAAGGCGACGCCGGTGACGAGGGTGTCGACGACCTCCCAGAAGGTGGCGCCGACCAGCCGGCCCGTCACGTCGTCGGCGTCCACGGCGTGCTCGGCCAGGAAGAGCGCGGTGGTGAGCACGGCGAGGACGCCGGAGCCGTGGGCCTCGTCGGCGATGGCGTACGCCGCGAAGGGGACGAGCAGCGACAGCCCGATCTGCAGGGTCGGGTCGCCCACGACCCCCATCAGCTTGGAGGCCATCCAGCCCAGGGCGAGGCCCACCACGACCGCGACGACCGCCGACAGCAGCAGCTCGCCGAGCGCCTCCGGCCAGGAGAACGCACCCGTGACGGCCGCGGCGACGGCCACGTTGTAGACCACGATCGCGGTGACGTCGTTGAACAGCCCCTCGCCCTCCAGCGTGGAGACCATGCGCCGGGGAAGCCCGAGCCGCCCCGCCACGGCGGTGGCCGCCACCGGGTCGGGAGGGGCGACGAGCGCGCCGAGCGCGACGGCACCGGCGAGCGAGATGCCGGGGACGACGGCGCTCGCGATGCCGCCCACGGCCACCGTGGTGATGAGCACCAGGGCGACGGCGAGCAGGAAGATCGCCCTCTTGTTGGCGGCGAACTGCCGCCACGAGGTGCGCTGCACGGAGGCGTAGAGCAGCGGCGGCAGCACGAGCGGCAGGATGAGCGCGGGGTTGATCTGCACGTTGGGCACGAACGGCAGAAGGGCCAGCACGACCCCGAGCAGTGTCATGAGGACGGGCGACGGCAACCCCAGCCGGTCGCCCAGCGGCACCATGATGATGGCCGCGAGCATCAGGGCGAAGAACAGCGCGAGTTGATCCACGCCCCTAGCGTGACATGTCCGCGGAGCCGGTCCCGGTCAGCCCGTCACAGCGCGCGCCTCATGGAGCGGTGGGCGATGCCCGCCTCCTCGTACTCCTCGCCGTAGGGCGCGTAGCCCAGGCGCTCGTAGAAGCCGAGGGCGTGGACCTGTGCGTGCAGTTCGACGGTGTGCAGTCCGCGCAGCCGGGCCTGCTCCTCCACGGCCCGCACCAGTGCCGCCCCCAGGCCCAGCCCGCGGGCCGCGGAGAGCACGGCGAGACGGCCCAGCACACCGGTGCCGTCCGCGCCGGGGAGCAGCCGGCCGGCGCCCAGCGCGCCGTCGGGGCCGATCGCCACCACATGGACGGCGGTCGCGTCGAGTTCGTCGTACTCCAGGTCGGCGGGCACCTTCTGCTCCAGCACGAAGACCTCGTGCCGCACGGCGAAGTACGCCTTCAGGTCGTCCGGGCCCTCGGGCACCCGGATCGTGTAGGTCTCAGGCACTGTCGCCCCGCACGATGTCGAGGGCGTGCTGGAGGTCCTCGGGGTAGTCGCTCTCGAACTCGACCCAGCTGCCGTCACCGGGGTGCGTGAAACCCAGGCGCACCGCGTGCAGCCACTGGCGTGCCAGCCCCAGCCGTTTGGCGAGGGTCGGATCGGCGCCGTAGGTCAGGTCGCCGGCGCAGGGGTGGCGGTGGGCGGCCATGTGCACGCGGATCTGGTGGGTGCGGCCGGTCTCCAGCTTGATGTCCAGCAGCGAGGCGGCGCGGAACGCCTCGACCAGGTCGTAGTGCGTCACGCTGGGCTTGCCGTCCGCGGTCACCGCCCACTTGTAGTCGTGGGTGGGGTGGCGGCCGATCGGCGCGTCAATGGTGCCGCTGAGCGGGTCGGGGTGGCCCTGGACGAGGGCGTGGTAGCGCTTGTCGACGGTCCGCTCGCGGAACTGCTGCTTGAGGTCGCTGTAGGCGATCTCCGACTTGGCCACGGCCATGAGGCCGGAGGTGCCGACGTCCAGCCGGTGCACGATGCCCTGGCGCTCTGCCGCGCCCGAGGTGGAGATCCGGTAGCCCGCCGCCGCCAGGCCGCCGATGACGGTCGTGCCGGTCCAGCCGGGGCTGGGGTGCGCCGCGACGCCGACCGGCTTGTCGACGACGACCACGTGCTCGTCGTCGTGGACGATGCGCATGCCCGGCACCGGCTCGGCGACGATCTCCACGGGCCGCGGCGGGGCCGGCAGCTCGACCTCCAGCCAGGCGCCGCCCGAGACGCGGTCCGACTTTCCGGCGGTGCTGCCGTCGATCGTCACCTTCCCCGACGCCGCCAGCTCGGCGGCCTTGGTCCGGGAGAAACCGAACATACGGGCGATGGCGGCGTCGACACGCTCGCCTTCGAGACCGTCGGGAACAGGGAGGGACCGAACTTCGGCAGACATACTCACCTGGTCGAGTATGCCGGATGGGTGACCGGTGCTTTCCCGCCCGCGCGTTCCGGCCGCTCCCGGCGGCCCGGCGACCACGCGACCTGGCGACCGGGCGACCGCGCGACCTGGCGGCCGTCAGTCCTTGTGGACCGTGCCGTCCGGGTCGAGGCCCCGGAAGGAGAGCAGGACGATCAGGATGCCGCCGCAGACGATCGCCGAGTCGGCGAGGTTGAAGACGGCGAAGTGGGCGGGCGCGACGAAGTCGACCACGTGCCCCTGGAAGAAGCCCGGTGCCCGGAACACCCGGTCGGTGAGGTTGCCGAAGGCGCCGCCGAGCAGCAGCCCGAGCGCGATGGCCCACGGCACACTGTGCAGCTTCCGCGCGATGCGGGCGATCACCACGATGACCGTGACCGCGATCACGGTGAAGACGATCGTCATTCCCTGCCCGAAGCCGAAGGCCGCGCCCGCGTTGCGGACCGCCTCCAGGCGCAGGTAGTGACCGAACACGTCGATCGGCTCACGCCCCTCCAGGCGCGTCACCACCCAGATCTTGGACAGCAGGTCCAGGGTGTACGCCAGCGCCGCCACACCGAGCAGCACGGCAACGCGCCGCGGCCCCTTGGGGACGGTCGCCTCCGTGCCACCGGTCGGCTCGTCCGCGGTGTCCGTCGCCGTCTCCTGTGCCTTCGCCATGTGAGTCCTTCAGCCCCGATGTCCCGGCCAGGCCTGATCCTGACGCTGACGAGGTTACGGCACACACGTCCGAGCGGCGGGGGCGGCCGGGCGCTGCCCCCGCGAAATCTCAGTAGCGGCGCTCCTGCCGCTGCTTGCAGTCGACGCAGAGCGTGGCGCGGGGGAAGGCCTGCATCCGCGCCTTGCCGATGGGCTCGCCGCAGGACTCGCACAGCCCGTACGTACCGGAGTCGAGCCGTTCCAGCGCGTGCTCGGTCTGGGCGAGCATCTCGCGGGCATTGGCGGTGAGCGCCATCTCGTGCTCGCGGGTGATGTTCTTGGTGCCGGTGTCGGCCTGGTCGTCACCAGCGCCGTCGCCGGAGTCGCGCAGCAGGCCGGTGATGGCGTCCTCCGAGGTCGAGATCTCGGTCCGGAGCCGGTCCATCTCGGTCAGCAGCTCGGCGCGGGCCGCGTCCACCTCCTCGGCGGACCAGGGTTCCTCGCCGGGCCGGACCGGCAGGTCGCCGGGGGCCACGATGCCGGTCGGCCGGGCGATACGGGCCGTGGGCACCGCGGAGGCGGATCCCCCTGATGCGGCCGTACCGGCCGCGGTCTTCTTCGCTACCACCTTCTTGGCTCCCTTTTTCGTGGCCTTCGCGGTCGTGCCGGTCTTCGCGGTCGTGCCGGACTTCGCCGGCCCGGACTCCTTGGGGGGCCCGGCAGTCCGCCCCGCCTTCGCGGTCTTCTTCGGCGCGGCGGCGGCCTTCTTGGCCGCCGGCGCCTTCTCCGCCGCGGGGGCGGTCCTCTTCGCGGGGGGCGCGGTCCTGTGGGCCGCCCGTCCCGCCGTCTTGCCGGCCTTGCCCGACGGGCCCGTGGTGCGTGCGGGCGCCGTCGTCGTGGTCTTCTCAGCCTCCGCCACGGCAGCTCTCTTCCCTGCGGCCTTGACCGCGGTCCTCCGCGCGCCTTCCGCGGTCTGCTTCACGGCACCGGCCGCCTTCTCGGCGGGCGGCTTCTCGGATGCCGTCCCCTTCGAGGATGCCGCCTTTGTGACGGATTTCGCTTTTCCGGAGGTCGCCGGTTTCTTCGCGGGGGTCGCGGAAGCGGTCCTGGAGACGGCTTTGGCAGCCTTGGCAGGAGCCTTTGCACGGCTCTTCGCCGGGCTCTTCACGGGCTCCTCCGCCGAAGCCGTCGCCTTGCCGGGCTTCGCGGCCCTCTTCGCGGCCTTCCCCGCCTTGGCGGACGCGGCGGCCTTCCTGCGTGCGGGCGCGGAAGGGGCGGGGCGTTCGGCCGCGGCCTTGGGCGCGGCTTTCCCGCGGGCCGCGGTGGCGGCCCTGGGCGTCGTTTTCTTCGCCGTCGCCTTCTTCGTGGCGGTGGTCTTCTTCCCCACCATGGTCGCGGCCCCTTCACATATTGTGATCTTGCACGCGAATCGTGCCGGAACGATAAATCGGCTCCGGACCCGCGGCAACGGGGCACGCCGCCGGATTCGCCCGCCTTGCCCGGTCGGGAGGCGGGCATGCATCCGTTGTGCCCAGCTCTCCGCCAGGTATTCCGGTACCGACCGGTAGCGCGGGGCGCACCCGGCCATTCGGGTCACTCCGGCCCCGCGGGCGACCCGGCCCAGAGCGGCCGCTTAATGCCTGGCCTTCGGCGGGGGCGACCCCAGTACACTGGCCTGAGCGAAAGGCGTGGAAGGGGACGAGTAGCGCCGCACGCAGCCCATAGCGACCCGGGGACGGTGGAAGCCCGGGGGTGTGCGCGACGTGAAGATCACCCCGGAGCCACCGGAAGAAAGCCCGCGAGGGCGAGTAGACCCGGTAGCGCGACCCCAATGAGGGGGCTGCGGAACGACCCCGCGAGGGGCCCGCCCGCCGCCAAGGAGGGTGGTACCGCGGGACCGGCGCAGCAGCCGGCTCTCGTCCCTCCGACGGAATACGCACGCACCAATGACGTGTCCGCCGGAGGCAGAATCCGATGACGCAGTACCGCCAGGTCCCCGCCCAGGTCGACCTGCCCGCGCTGGAGCACGAAGTGCTCGCGTTCTGGCAGGAGAACAAGGTCTTCGCCCGTTCGCTGGAGCAGACCCGGGGCAAGCCGGAATGGGTCTTCTACGAGGGCCCGCCGACGGCCAACGGCATGCCCGGCGCGCACCACATCGAGGCCCGCGTCTTCAAGGACGTCTTTCCCCGCTTCAAGACCATGCAGGGCCACCATGTGACCCGCAAGGCCGGCTGGGACTGCCACGGCCTCCCGGTGGAGCTCGCCGTCGAGAAGGAGCTCGGCTTCACCGGCAAGAAGGACATCGAGGCGTACGGCATCGCCGAGTTCAACGCCAAGTGCCGGGAGTCGGTGACCCGGCACACCGACGCCTTCGCCGAGCTGACGACCCGTATGGGCTACTGGGTGGACCTCGACGAGGCCTACCGCACGATGGACCCGGAGTACATCGAGTCCGTCTGGTGGTCGCTGAAGCAGATCTTCGACAAGGGCCTGCTCGTCCAGGACCACCGCGTCGCGCCCTGGTGCCCGCGCTGCGGCACCGGCCTGTCCGACCACGAACTCGCCCAGGGCTACGAGACCGTGGTCGACCCCTCGGTCTTCGTGCGTTTCCCGCTGACCTCCGGCCCGCTCGCCGGCGAGGCCGCGCTCCTGGTGTGGACGACCACACCTTGGACGCTGGTGTCCAACACCGCCGTCGCGGCGCACCCCGACGTCACCTATGTGGTGGCGAGCGACGGCACGGAGAAGCTGGTCGTCGCCGAGCCGCTGCTCGGCAAGGCGCTCGGCGAAGGCTGGGAGCCCACCGGGCAGAGCTTCACCGGCCGGGAGATGGAGCGCTGGACGTACCGGCGCCCCTTCGCGCTGGTCGAGATCGAGAACGCGCACTACGTCGTCAACGCCGAGTACGTCACCACCGAGGACGGCACGGGTCTGGTCCACCAGTCGCCCGCGTTCGGTGAGGACGACCTCAAGACCTGTCGCGCCTACGGCCTGCCCGTGGTCAACCCGGTGCGTCCCGACGGCACCTTCGAGGAGGAACTGGAGCTCGTCGGCGGCCAGTTCTTCAAGAAGGCCGACGAGGCCCTGGTGGCCGACCTCCAGGAGCGCGGCCTGCTCTTCCGGCACCTGCCGTACGAGCACAGCTACCCGCACTGCTGGCGCTGCCACACCGCGCTGCTCTACTACGCGCAGCCGTCGTGGTACATCAGGACGACCGCGGTCAAGGACGCGCTGCTGCGCGAGAACGAGCGCACCAACTGGTACCCCGAGGCGGTCAAGCACGGCCGCTTCGGCGACTGGCTGAACAACAACATCGACTGGGCGCTGTCCCGGAACCGCTACTGGGGCACCCCGCTGCCCATCTGGCGCTGCGAGGAGGGCCACCTCACCTGCGTCGGCTCGCTGACCGAGCTGTCGGAGCTGACCGGCACCGACCAGACCGGCCTCGACCCGCACCGCCCCTTCATCGACGACGTGACCTTCGCCTGCCCGCAGTGCCAGGGCACCGCCACGCGCGTGCCCGAGGTCATCGACGCCTGGTACGACTCGGGTTCCATGCCGTTCGCGCAGTGGGGCTACCCGTACCGCAACAAGGAGGTCTTCGAGCGCAGCTTCCCCGCGCAGTTCATCTCCGAGGCGATCGACCAGACCCGCGGCTGGTTCTACACGCTGATGGCGGTCGGCACCCTGGTCTTCGACCGGAACTCCTACGAGAACGTGGTCTGCCTGGGCCACATCCTCGCCGAGGACGGCCGGAAGATGTCCAAGCACCTGGGCAACATCCTGCAGCCCATCCCGCTCATGGACCAGCACGGCGCCGACGCCGTGCGCTGGTTCATGGCGGCCGGCGGCTCGCCCTGGGCGGCCCGCCGGGTCGGTCACGGCACGATCCAGGAGGTCGTCCGCAAGACGCTGCTGACCTACTGGAACACGGTCGCCTTCCAGGCCCTGTACGCCCGCACCGCGGGCTGGGCCCCCGGCGAGGCCGACCCGGCGCCCGCCGACCGCCCGTTGCTGGACCGCTGGCTGCTCGGCGAACTCGGCACCCTGGTGCGGGAGGTCACCGGCGCGCTGGAGTCGTACGACACCCAGCGGGCCGGAAAGCTGCTCTCCTCGTTCGTGGACGACCTGTCCAACTGGTACGTCCGCCGCTCCCGCCGCCGCTTCTGGCAGGGCGACAGGGCGGCGCTGCGCACCCTGCACGACGTCGTGGAGACCGTGACCCGGCTGATGGCCCCCCTGGTGCCGTTCATCACCGAGCGCGTCTGGCAGGACCTGGTCGTCCCGGTCACCCCGGGCGCACCGGAGTCCGTGCACCTGACGAACTGGCCGACGGTGGACGAGGCGCTCGTCGACCCCGCCCTGTCCGAGCAGATGGCCCTCGTACGGCGTCTGGTGGAGCTGGGCCGGGCGACGCGGGCGGAGTCCGGGGTCAAGACCCGTCAGCCCCTCTCGCGGGCGCTGGTGGCCGCGGCGGGCTTCGAGTCGCTGGGCGAGGAACTGCGGGCGCAGATCGCCGAGGAGCTGAACGTCGTCTCGCTGGCGTCCCTCAGCGAGGTCGGCGGCTCCCTGGTGGACACCACGGCCAAGGCCAACTTCCGCGCGCTCGGCAAGCGTTTCGGCAAGGGCGTCCAGGCCGTCGCCAAGGCCATCGCCGAGTGCGAGGCGGCGGCGCTGTCCCTCGGCCTGCGCGAGGGCACAGCCTCCGTCGTGGTGGACGGCGAGCCGGTCGCCCTGTCGGCGGAGGAAGTGATCATCACCGAGACCCCGCGCGAGGGCTGGTCGGTCGCCTCCGACTCCGGCGCGACCGTCGCGCTGGACCTGGAGGTCACCCCGCAGCTGCGCCGGGCGGGGCTGGCCCGCGACGTGATCCGGCTCGTCCAGGAGGCCCGCAAGAACAGCGGCCTGGACGTCGCCGACCGCATCGCGCTGCGCTGGGCGGCCGCGGACGCGGAGCTGGCCTCGGCCCTGGAGGAGCACGCGGGGCTCGTCGCGGACGAGGTCCTCGCGACGGACTTCGCCGCCGGCGGTCCCGAGGACGGCTACGGGACCGCCTTCACCGACGAGGCCCTCGGCCTCACCTTCCACCTCCGCAAGCGGTAGGCACCCGACGGAAGTCCGGCGGTCTGCGGCGCGGGACCCGCGCCGCAGACCGCCGGCTCCGCTTGGTCCATCCGGGTGTTCCGGCGCCCCGCCGCCCCCGTCCACGGCACCGTGGGCGGGGGCGGCTCCTTTGTGCGTCCGAAGCGGCCGCCACGCCCCGGCCACGGGCCCTGGAGGCTCGGCGACGCGAAGGGCGCACCGGGAGACAGCGGACCACGCACAAGGGCCGGGCCCCCGAGGGAAGTGATTCCCTGGGGGCCCGGCCCTGTGTCGTGCGGTGGTGCGTGTCGCGTGAGCGACCGTGCGGCTAGTTGTCGTCCTCGTCGATCAGGAACCCGCGCATCGGCGTGGGCGCCTGCTGCAGCGGAGCCGGGCCCTGCGGCCGGACCGGTGCCATCGGCTGGGTCATGGCCGGGGACATCTGCTGCTGGCCGCCGTAGGTCGGGTTGGGGCCGCCGTGACCGCCCATGCCCTGACCGCCGTAGCTCTGGCCGCCACCCATGGTGCCGGCGCCGGCCGTGGCCATGCCGCCGCCGCCCATACCGCCCATGCCGCCGGAGCCGGAGGACAGGGAGGGGGCCGCGGAGGTCCGCGGCGGGGCGAGCGAGTCGTCGGCCTGGTTCTCCAGCTGGCGCAGCTGGCTCTCCAGGTAGGACTTCAGACGGGTGCGGTACTCGCGCTCGAAGCCGCGCAGGTCCTCGACCTTGCGCTCCAGCGTCGCGCGGGCGGACTCCAGGGAGCCCATGGCCACGCGGTGCTTCTCCTGCGCGTCCCGCTCGAGCGCGTCCGCCTTGGCGCGGGCGTCGCGCTCCAGACCCTCGGCGCGGCTGCGGGCCTCGCCGACGATCTTGTTGGCCTCGGCGCGGGCCTCGGCGATCGCCTGGTCGGCCGTCTGCTGGGCGAGCGAGAGCACACGGGCAGCGCTGTCGCCGCCGGGGCCCTGCTGCTGCATCGGGTGCCCGCCCTGCATCGGGCCGGGACCCTGCTGCTGCATCGGGTGCTGGCCCATGTGGCCGGGACCCTGCTGCTGCATGGGGTGGCCGCCCTGCATGTGACCGGGACCCTGCTGCTGCATCGGGTGCTGGCCCATGTGGCCGGGACCCTGCTGCTGCATGGGGTGCTGCCCCATGTGGCCCTGCTGAGCGCTGGGCCCGGCGGGCAGGGCGAGGCCGCTGCCGGGTCCCTGGGGGCCGCCCATCTGCTGCGGCGGCACCGGCTGCGGTCCGGATATGGCGGCGGGCACGGGGGCCCCGGGGCCGCCGCGACCGTCCTGCGGCTCGGGCTTGCGCATGCCCTGCTGCTGGTTCTGGGCAGCGGCGCGAGTGGCCGCGGCCAGCTTCGCGCGCAGGTCCTCGTTCTCGCGCAGCAGCCTGGTCAGTTCCGCCTCGACCTCGTCGAGGAAGGCGTCCACCTCGTCCTCGTCATAGCCTTCTCGGAGGCGGACGGTCGTGAACTGCTTGTTCCGCACGTCCTCGGGGGTCAGTGGCATCTCTTCACCTCAACGTGATCGTCGACATATCGGGAGCCCGCATCGGTCATCTCAAGCCCCCCACGACGGTGAGCAGGATGTACACGATGATCATCAATACGAAGAAGGACAGGTCGAGCGCCACGCCCCCGAGACGCAGCGGCGGGATGAACCGCCGCAGAAGCTTGAGTGGCGGATCGGTGACAGTGTAGGTGGTCTCCAGGACGACCACCATGGGCTTCCCAGGCTGCCACGATCGGGCGAACTGGAAGACATAGTCCATCACCAACCGGAAGATCAGGACAAGCAGGAAGCACATCAACGCGATCCACAGCACCTGGAGTGCGATGTCCATCGCGCTTCCCTCTCCTCTGCCTGTCCATGGGCCTCGCGGCCGGTTTCGTGCGGTTGCGTATCTCAGCTCTGATTGAAGAACCCGCCCTCGGCGATGCGGGCCTTGTCCTCCGCCGTGACATCGACGTTAGCAGGCGACAGCAGAAACACCTTCTGCGTCACCCGCTCGATGCTCCCGTGCAGCCCGAAGACCAGACCGGCGGCGAAGTCGACAAGTCGCTTTGCGTCTGTGTCGTCCATCTCCGTCAGATTCATGATCACCGGGGTGCCCTCGCGGAAGTGTTCCCCGATGGTACGGGCTTCGTTGTACGTCCGGGGGTGGAGTGTCGTGATCCGGTACGGCTCTCGTTCGGACACGACCTTAGGCATGATCACCGGTGCGTTCTTCTCCAGGCTATGGCGTTCTTGTGTGATGGATGCCACTGGGGCGATCCGTGGTTCCCGGGGGACCGGCGGGTGCACGAGGCGTGCCGGCTCCTCCGGTTGCGTCTGGTGCGGCGGCTGGTGGGACGGGTGCGGCTGGTGCGGCTGGTGCGACCGGCGGGGACGCTCCGGCTCCGGCTCGGGCTCGAACTCGTCGTCCGGGTCGAATCCCGGGCCGTCGTACCCGTCGTCCTCCACGAGGCCGAGGTAGACCGCCATCTTGCGCATCGCGCCGGCCATGCTCTGCGTCCTCTCAGCGGGGAAAGACCATATTTTTTGTGTGGTCCGACTTGGTTGGTGACGTTACCGGAGCCCGGTCCGGACTCCGAGTACCGCGCTACCGATGCGTACGTGTGTCGCACCTGCGGCAACAGCCTCTTCGAGATCCGCGCTCATCCCTGCCGAGACCATGTTCGCAGCAGGATGCATCTCGCGCAGGCAGGATGAGATTTCCGCCAGCCGGTCGAACGCGGCGCGGGGTTGACCGGCGTAGGCCCCGGCCAGCGGCGCGACCGCCATGAGGCCGTCAAGTCGCAGGCCCGGAGCGGCAGTCACCGCTTCGGCGATCCCTTCGACGGCATCCGGTGCGATTCCGCCGCGGGTACCCTGAGCCCCCGACTCGGCGTCCAGCGCGACCTGGACGAGGCAGCCCAGTTCGCGCCCCGCCCGGTCGGACCTCATGACCGCGGCGGACAGCGCCTCGACCAGCCGGACGCGGTCCACCGAGTGCACGACATCGGCGTAACCCACCACCGAACGCACCTTGTTGGTCTGCAACTGGCCCACGAAGTGCCAGGCGAGCGGGAGGTCGGCGCAGGCCGCCGCCTTGGGCGCGGCGTCCTGGTCGCGGTTCTCCGCGACCTCGCGGACGCCGAGCCCCGACAGGATCCGGACGTCACTGGCGGGGTAGGTCTTGGTGACCACGACCAGGGTCACCTCGTCCCGGGCCCGGCCGGCCGCCGCGCACGCGTCGGCGATCCGCCGCTCCACCCGGGCCAGGTTGGCCGCGAGTTCGGCCCGTCGTTCTTCCGTTCCGTCAGTCATTGCGCGCGCCGCTCACTGGTCGCCGTCCAGCCAGACATATCCGGCGAGCCGGCCGGTGGTGCGCTCGCGGCGGTAGGAGAAGTGGTCACCCGACTCCATGGTGCAGATATGTGATTTCTCACCTGCGGGGACGCCGAGACGGGCGAGTTGGGCGTGCACCCCGGCGGCGACGTCCACGGAGGGGGTGCCCCAGCTGGTGGTGGCCCGCGCCTCGGGAACGGCCGAGGCCACGTCCTCCCGCATCTGCTCGGGCACTTCGTAGCACGCGCCGCAGACCGACGGCCCGGTGACGGCGGTGATCCGCTCCGGCCTGGCGCCGAGTCCGACCATCGCCTCGACCGCCGCCGGGACGACACCGGCCACCAGTCCCGGCCGGCCGGCGTGGGCCGCGGCGACGACTCCGGCCTCGGTGTCGGCCAGCAGGACGGGGACGCAGTCGGCGGTCAGCACCGCGAGCGCGAGACCGGGCCGGGTGGTGACGATGGCGTCCACCTCCGGCACCCGGCGCTCGCCCCAGGGGGCGGCGACGACGGCCACGTCGTTGCCGTGCACCTGCTTCATCCACACCACGTGCGCCGGGTCCAGCCCGAGTTCACGGGCGGCGAGGTCGCGGTTGGAGAGGACGGCGGCCGGGTCGTCGCCGACCGCACCGCCGAGATTGAGGCTGTCGTACGGAGCGGCGCTCACCCCGCCCCACCTGTCGGTGAAGGCGAAGTGGGCGCCGCCCGGACGTGCGTGGTTGTGCGTTATCACCTGAGGCTGTGCTTACTTGAGGAAGTCGGGTACGTCGAGTTCCTCGGCGCTGGTGTCCTGGTAGGGACGCGCCGGGGGAACCTGCGGGGCGGTCGGCTGGGCCGGGACGTCGGCCACCGGCTCGGGCTGGGCCGGCTCCTCGTCGCGCTGGGTGACACTGCCCAGACCCGCGAAGGCCGGACGCGAGGGCTCGGCCGGCGGGGTGGCCGGACGGACCGGGGCCGTCGCCGTGCTGCCGCTCTCGTCGCGGGAACCGCCGTACGTCCCGAGCACCTTGTCCCGGTTGCTGCGGGTCGGGGGCTGGCCGCCGTCGAACCCGGCCGCGATGACGGTGACCCGGACCTCGTCGCCCAGGGCGTCGTCGATGACGGCGCCGAAGATGATGTTGGCCTCGGGGTGGGCGGCCTCGCTGACCAGTTGGGCCGACTCGTTGATCTCGAACAGGCCGAGGTCGGAGCCGCCGGAGATGGACAGCAGGACGCCCCGGGCGCCGTCGATGGACGCCTCGAGCAGCGGGGAGGAGATCGCCATCTCCGCGGCGGCGACCGCGCGGTCGTCGCCGCGGGCCGAGCCGATCCCCATGAGAGCGGAACCCGCCTCGGACATCACGGACTTCACGTCGGCGAAGTCGAGGTTGATCAGGCCCGGGGTGGTGATCAGGTCGGTGATGCCCTGGACACCGGAGAGCAGCACCTGGTCGGCGGACCGGAAGGCGTCCAGCACGCTCACCTGGCGGTCCGAGATGGACAGCAACCGGTCGTTGGGGATCACGATGAGGGTGTCGACCTCGTCGCGCAGCTGGGCGATGCCGTCCTCGGCCTGGTTGGCGCGGCGGCGGCCCTCGAAGGTGAACGGGCGGGTGACCACCCCGATCGTGAGGGCGCCCAGCGAGCGGGCGATGTTGGCGACCACAGGCGCGCCACCGGTGCCGGTGCCGCCGCCCTCACCCGCGGTGACGAAGACCATGTCGGCGCCCTTGAGCACCTCTTCGATCTCCTCGCGGTGGTCCTCGGCGGCCTTGCGGCCGACATCGGGGTTGGCGCCGGCACCGAGGCCGCGCGTGAGTTCGCGGCCGACGTCCAGTTTCACGTCGGCGTCGCTCATCAGCAGGGCCTGTGCATCGGTGTTGATCGCGATGAACTCGACGCCCTTGAGACCGACCTCGATCATCCGGTTGATGGCGTTGACGCCACCGCCGCCGATGCCGACGACCTTGATGACTGCGAGGTAGTTCTGCGGTGCTGCCACGTCGAAGGCCTCTCGCCTCGAGTTACGTATACCTGTGGGACGGTCGGGAGGTGCCGGCCGACCCGAACCCTAACCCTCAGGTTTAGGGTTACCAGTATGTCTGTCCCGCACGTTCTTTGGGACAGGACACTAAATCGACAAGCGGTTCGCGTTCAACGAACACGCCGAACCTCCCGTTTTTCTTTTGACCCTATGTGATCACGCAGGAGCCGGACCAACCAGGGTGTCGAACGGAAGGCTGAGACGTCAACCGTCCGATGCCGCAGGGGCTGTTGGGGCACTCACGTCGTAGAAGACGGCATGCTCTTCGACTTTCATGAGCGTCGCGAGCGCGAACGCCTTTTCCTCGCCACGCTCCACGCTCCCCCACACCACGGTGCGTCCGCCCGCCAGCTGCACCGAGATGTCGTCCCAGGAGCGGACTTCGATCAGACGGGCCTGCTGGTAGGCGGCTTTCGGGAGGTCCGCGGCGACCTGGACGGCGGCGGCGAGGAGCCGCTTTGTCCCGAAATGACGAAAGCTCGCCGAGTCGCGGTCGGGGTTCAATTCGATGACGGGGACGCCCTTGATGAGGTCGCGGATCTTGGCGAACCGTACGCCGTCGGCGTCCACTTCGATGAAGTTCCCGCCATCTTTCACCAGGGCCGCGGGAGTTCGCTCCGTCACTTTAAGAACGATCGTGTGCGGCCATGAACGTTCCACTGTCACATTCGCGATCCGCGGAAGGCGTTCCCGCAGCCGGCCGGCCACCGCGTCGGTGTCCACGGAGACCAACGGGCCGTCCAGCGGCACCCCGGCGGCGTCCCGCACCTCGTCCGGTGTCAGCACGTCGGCGCCGGTCACGGTGACGGACGTCGCGCGCAGCCAGGCCGAGCCGTACAGCAGCCAGGCGGACGTGCCCGTGAGCAGACCGGCGGCCGCGAGCACCGCGAGCGTGATCGCACGGCGGCGGCGGGCCGATCCCGGCGACGGCTGGATCTGGTCGGCGGCCGGCTCGGCGGTCGTCGGTACGGCCACGTTCGCCTCCGGGGGTTGGGGGTGGGTTCGTCCGCTGCGCAGCAGGCTAGCCGCCCCGCCCGGCTCACCTGCGGGCGCACGCCGGTGGGTGGGCCGGGGCCCACCCACCGGGCTCAGCGACGACGGGCCGCGATCGCCTCGTGCACCATGCCGACCAGCAGCTCGTCGGCGTGCGGGCGGCCGAATTCGGCCGCGGCGCGCGACATTTCATACAGTCGGTGCGGATTGGTCAGAACGGGCAGGACATGGCCCAGCACCCACTCCGCGGTCAGTTCGGCGTCATCGACGATGACGCCGCCGCCGGCCTTGACCACCGGCTGCGCGTTGAGCCGCTGCTCGCCGTTGCCGATGGGCAGCGGCACATAGGCCGCGGGAAGGCCCACGGCGGACAGCTCGGCCACCGTCATGGCGCCGGCACGGCAGAGCATCATGTCGGCGGCGGCGTAGGCCAGATCCATCCGGTTCAGGTAGGGCACCGGGATGTACTGCGGCATGCCGGGCATATTGTCGGCCTGCGGGAGTTCGTTCTTGGGGCCGACCGCGTGCAGGATCTGCACGCCGGACTGCTGAAGTCGCGGCGCCACGGAGGCGATCACCTCGTTGAGCCGCCGCGCGCCCTGCGAGCCGCCCGAGACCAGCAGCGTCGGCAGGGTCTGGTCGAGCCCGAACGCGGTCCGCGCCTCGCCCCGCATCGCGACACGGTCCAGCGTCGCGATGGAGCGGCGCAGCGGGATGCCGATGTAACGGGAGTGCCGGAGCTTGCTGTCGGGGGTGCTCACCGCGACGTGCTCGGTGTAGCGCGAGCCGATCTTGTTCGCCAGGCCGGGGCGGGCGTTGGCCTCGTGCACCACGATCGGCACACCGAGCCGCTTGGCGGCCAGGTAGCCGGGCAGCGCCACATAGCCGCCGAAGCCGACCAGCGCGTCCGCCTTGGTGCGCTCCAGGATCTGCTCCGCGGCCTTGATCGTGCCGCGCAGCCGCCCGGGCACCGTGATCAGCTCGGGGGTGGGCCTGCGCGGCAGCGGGACGGCGGGGATCAGAGCCAGCTCATAACCGCGCTCGGGCACGAGCCGGGTCTCCAGGCCCCGTTCCGTGCCCAGCGCGGTGATCCCCACGGTCGGGTCCTGCCTGCGCAGGGCATCGGCAAGCGCGAGCGCGGGCTCGATGTGGCCGGCGGTCCCCCCACCGGCGAGTACGACGTGCACCGAAATTCACCGCTCCCTGGACGGCCGCCGTGCGACGAACCGCCTCATCGTCCGTGTCATTGCCCCCGGCCAGTAGCCGGGCCCCCGCGCCTTGAGTGCCGCCCGCGCCCCGGGCTCGCTCCTTGCGAAGGAAATGAGCAGCCCGATCGCGAACATGGTCGGCAGGAGGGCCGAGCCCCCGTAGGAGAACAGCGGGAGCGGGACGCCGGCGATCGGCAGCAGACCGAGCACCGCACCGATGTTGACCACGAACTGAGCCGTGATCCACGTCGTCACCCCACCCGCGGCAAACCTGACGAAGGGGTCCTCCGTACGACCGGCCACGCGGATACCCGCATAGCCTAGAGCCGCGAAGAGGGCGAGCACCGACAGCGTCCCCGCCAGGCCCAGTTCCTCCCCGGTCACGGCGAAGATGAAGTCGGTGTGCGGTTCGGGCAGTTGGCCCCATTTTTCCACACTCGCACCCAGACCGGAACCGAACCATCCGCCGGAGGCCAGGGCGTAGATCCCGTGCACGGCCTGCCAGCAGCCGCCACTGGGAGTGACATCGGTGGCCCCGATGCAGGCGAGCCGGCCCATCCGGTTGCCGCTGGTCTTGATCAGCAGGAAGCCGATGACCCCCGCCACCGCGAGCACGCCCGCGAACAGCCGGGTGGGGGCGCCGGCGATCCACAGCAGGCCGAAGAGGATCGCGGTCAGGATGATGGCGGTGCCCATGTCGCCGCCGAGCATGATGAGGCCGAGCAGCAGGAAGGCGATCGGCACCAGCGGGATCAGCAGGTGCTTCCACTGCACGAGCAGCTTCTTGTCGTCCTTGCGGGCCAGCAGGTCCGCGCCCCACAGCACCAGGGCGAGCTTGCCGAACTCACTGGGCTGGAGCTGGAACGGGCCGCCGAGGTAGATCCAGTTCTGGTTGCCGTGCACCGACTGCCCTATCCCCGGCACCTGTACGAGTGCCATCAGGAAGACCGAGCCCACCAGCAGCGGGTACGCCAGCGCCCGGTGCAGCCGCACGGGGATCCGGGACCCCACGATGAGCAGCCCGGTGCCCAGTACGGCCGCGAAGAGCTGCTTGCGGAAGTAGTACGTGGAGGGCAGCCCGTACTCCAGGGCCTTGATCTGGGAGGCGGAGAAGACCATCACCAGGCCGAGGACAGTGATCAGCAGGCTGCTGCCGAGGATCACGTAGTACGCCGTCAACGGGCGGTCCCAGGCCCGCTTCACCCGGTCGAAGACCACCTTGGCGCCGCGCAGGGCGCTCCCCCGCGACGAGCTCCGCGGGGGCCGGGGCGCGGGCGGCCGCGCACGCCCCGGGCGGGGCAGTGCCGCCGCCGGGCGCGCCGGGCGGGCGGGGGCGCCGAGCGCGTTGCGGGAACGAGAACCGGGGGCGCCACCGTGGTCGGCTGCCGTCATGTCCCCTCCTTGGTCGCGGTGCGTGCCGGAGCGGCCTGCGGCTACTGCCCGGTGCCGGGGGCCCGCAGGTCCCGTACGGCCTCGGCGAACGCGTCGCCGCGGACGTTGTAGTTCGCGAACATGTCCATCGAGGCACAGGCCGGGGCCAGGAGCACCGTGTCGCCCGGGTGGGCCAGGTCCCGCGCTGCGCGGACGGCGGCCGCCATCGCCCCAGTGTCGGTGCGGTCGAGGTCGACGACCGGGACCTCGGGGGCGTGTCGCGCGAGCGCTTCGCCGATGAGCGCCCGGTCGGCGCCGATCAGCACAACACCGCGCAGCCGCTTGGCGGCCCCCGTGACGAGCCCGTCGAACGTCGCGCCCTTGGCGAGGCCGCCGGCGATCCAGACGATGTGCTCGTACGCGGCCAGGGAGGCCTCGGCGGCGTGCGTGTTGGTGGCCTTGGAATCGTCGATGTACGTGACGTCGTCGACCGTGCCGGCGTGCGCGATGCGGTGGGCGTCCGGACGGA
Source organism: Streptomyces sp. NPDC046977 (assembly GCF_040644455.1). Taxonomy (NCBI): domain Bacteria; kingdom Bacillati; phylum Actinomycetota; class Actinomycetes; order Kitasatosporales; family Streptomycetaceae; genus Streptomyces; species Streptomyces sp. NPDC046977. The sequence continues at coordinate 15,333 of NZ_JBEYWO010000025.1, read as the reverse complement.
AGGCGCGCAGTCCGTCGCGCACGGCGGCCGGCTGCACGCCGAAGGCACGGGCGAGGGCGGCCGCGGCCAGCGCGTTGGCGATGTTGTGCGGGGCCGGCGGGTTCACGTCGGAGATCTCCGCGAGCTCCTGGGCGGAGGTGTGCCGCTCGGGGGCGAAGGCCCGGTCGACCAGGATGCCGTCCACGACACCGAGTTCGGAGGGCCGCGGGCTGCCGAGGCCGAAGCCGATCGCGCGGCAGCCCTCCTCGACGTCGGCCTCGCGCACCAGCGCCTCGGTCGCGGGGTCGGCCAGGTTGTACACGCAGGCGACCGTGTTGCCCTCGTAGATACGGCCCTTGTCGGCGGCGTAGGCCGCCATGGAGCCGTGCCAGTCGAGGTGGTCCGGGGCGAGGTTGAGCACCGCGGCGGAGTGCGGGCGCACGGAGGGCGCCCAGTGCAGCTGGTAGCTGGACAGCTCGACGGCCAGCACGTCGTACGGCTCGTCGGAGAGCACGACGTCCAGGACCGGGGTGCCGATGTTCCCCACGGCCGCGGTGCGCAGGCCCGCGGCGTTCAGGATCGAGGCGAGCATCTGCACGGTCGTGGTCTTGCCGTTGGTGCCGGTGACCGCGAGCCAGGGGGCCGCCGCGGCGCCCCGCAGCCGCCAGGCCAGCTCCACGTCGCCCCAGACCTCGACCCCGGCCGCCTCGGCGGCCGTGAAGAGCGCGCTGGTGGGCTTCCAGCCCGGGGAGGTGACGATCAGTTCGGTGCCCTCGGGCAGGGTGGCGCCGTCGCCGAGCCGCACGGCGACGCCGAGCGCCTCCAGGGGGGCGGCCTGCGCGCGGTGCCGCTCGCTGTCGCCGCCGTCCACCACGGTGACCCGCGCGCCCAGCGCGGCCAGCACCTCGGCGGCCGGGATCCCGGAGACCCCGAGTCCGGCCACCGTGACACGGCGGCCCGGCAGTCCGAGCGCGCGGGCCGCCTCGACGGCGTGCGCGGGCAGCGTGCGCGGGCCGCCCCGCCCGGAGGGCGGCGTCACTGCGCGGCCACCCAGCCCGCGTAGAAGAGGCCGAGGCCGACGGCCATGCACATGCCCTGGATGATCCAGAAGCGGACCACGACCAGGACCTCGCCCCAGCCCTTGAGCTCGAAGTGGTGCTGCAGCGGGGCCATGCGGAAGACCCGCTTGCCGGTGAGGCGGAAGGAGCCGACCTGGATGACCACGGAGAGGGTGATCAGGACGAACAGGCCGCCGAGGATGGCGAGCAGCATCTCGGTGCGGGAGCAGATGGCCAGACCGGCCAGCGCGCCGCCCAGCGCGAGGGAGCCCGTGTCGCCCATGAAGATCTTCGCGGGCGAGGTGTTCCACCACAGGAAGCCGAAGCAGGCGCCCATGAGCGCGGCCGCGACGACCGCGAGGTCCAGCGGATGCGGCACGTCGTAACAACCCGGCCCTGCGGTGACGACGTTCGAGCAGGACTGCCCGTACTGCCAGACGCCGATGACCGTGTACGAGGCGAAGACCATCACCGAGGCGCCGGTGGCGAGGCCGTCGAGGCCGTCGGTGAGGTTCACGCCGTTCGACATCGCCAGGATCATGAACAGCGCCCAGATCACGAAGATCACCGGGCCGAGCGACCAGCCGAAGTCCTGGGTGAAGGACAGCCGCGTGGAGGCGGGGGTGACCCCGCGGGAGTCGGCGAACTGCAGCGACAGCACCGCGAAGGTGATGCCCACGATCAGCTGGCCGGCCATCTTCGCCTTGGCGCGCAGACCGAGGCTGCGCTGCTTGACGATCTTGATGTAGTCGTCCAGGAAGCCGACCACGCCCAGGCCGGCGAAGAGGAAGAGCACCAGCAGGCCGGAGACCGTCGGCCGCTCGGAGGTGATCACCTTGGTGAGCGCGTACGCGAAGAGCGTGGCCAGGATGAACGCGATGCCGCCCATGGTGGGCGTACCGCGCTTGCTGTGGTGTTCCTTGGGGCCGTCGTCGCGGATGAACTGGCCGTAGCCCTTGCGGGCCAGCAGCTTGATCAGCATCGGAGTGCCGATCAGGGAGAGGAAGAGTCCGAGGACGCCCGAGACCAGGATCTGGTTCATTACTGAGCGACCCCGCCCTCGACGCCGTCGAGCAGCGCGAGCGCGACCCGTTCCAGTCCGACTGCCCTCGATGCCTTCACCAGCACGACGTCCCCCGGACGCAGCTCACTGCGCAACAGGTCGATCGCCGCCTCAGCGTCGGACACGTGCACCGACTCCTCACCCCACGAACCCTCGTTGTAGGCGCCCATTTGCACCCAGGCGGCCGCCTGGCCGCCGACCGCCACCAGCTTGCTGACGTTGAGCCGGACGGCGAGCCGTCCGACCGCGTCGTGTTCGGCGAGGGACTCCCCGCCGAGCTCGGCCATCTCGCCCAGCACCGCCCACGTGCGGCCCCCGCGTGCCTCGGCGGCGCGCCCCATGGCCGCGAGCGCGCGCAGGGCGGCCCTCATGGACTCGGGGTTCGCGTTGTAGGCATCGTTGACGACCGTCACGCCGTCCGGCCGCTCCACGACCTCCATACGCCAGCGGGACAGCGTCCCGGCTTCGGAGAGCGCGGTGGCGATCTCGTCTGTGGGCATGCCGAGTTCACGGGCTACGGCGGCCGCGGCGAGCGCGTTCGACACGTGGTGCTCACCGTACAGGCGCATGGTCACTTCGCTGCACCCGGTAGGTGTTGTGAGCGTGAAGACCGCCTGACCTCGGTCGTTGAGACGGACGTTCTCGGCACGCACGTCGGCGTCGGGGGCCTCGCCGAAGAACACGACGCGCGCCTTGGTGCGCGATTCCATGGCGCGCACCAGGGGGTCGTCCGCGTTCAGCACGGCGATGCCGCCCTCGGCGGCCTCCGGCAGCCCCTCGACCATCTCGCCCTTGGCCTGGGCGATCTGCTCGCGGCCGCCGAACTCGCCGATGTGCGCGGTCCCGACGTTGAGGACCAGGCCGATGCGCGGCGGGGTCAGCTCGGTGAGGTAGCGGATGTGGCCGATGCCGCGGGCGCCCATTTCCAGCACCAGGTGCCGGGTGGACTCGTCGGCCCGCAGGGCGGTGAGGGGCAGCCCGATCTCGTTGTTGAGGGAGCCGGGCGTCCAGACGGTCGGGGCGAGCCGCTGGAGCACCTGGGCGATGAGGTCCTTGGTGCTGGTCTTGCCCGCCGAACCGGTCAGCGCCACGAGGGTCGCGCCGAGCCGTTCGATCACGTGCCGGGCCAGCCGGCCGAGGGCGAGCTGGACGTCGTCCACGACGATCGCGGGCACACCGACCGGCCGGGCGGCCAGTACGGCGACCGCGCCGGCCGCGACGGCCTGCTCCGCGAAGTCGTGGCCGTCCACGCGCTCGCCCTGGAAGGCGACGAACAGTCCGCCCGGCCGCACCTGACGTGAGTCGATCTCCACGGACCCGGTGACCCGGAGGCCGGGGTCCGGTATGTCGTACGTGCTCCCGCCGACCGCCTGGGCGACCTCGGCGAGGGTGAGTGGGATCACAGCTGGTCCTGGTCCTTCTCCTGCGCTGGTGTGCCCGCGGCGTGCCCGATGGCCGCGCGGAGTACTTCTCGGTCGTCGAAGGGGCGTACCACTCCGGCGATGTCCTGGCCCTGCTCATGGCCCTTGCCGGCCACCAGTACGGTGTCGCCGGGCCCGGCCAGGGAGACGGCCGTCGCGATGGCGGCGGCCCGTTCCGGCTCGACGATCACGTGGCCCCGCTCGTGCGCCGGGACCCCGGCGGCACCGGACAGCATCGCGGTGAGGATCGCGAGCGGGTCCTCGGAGCGGGGATTGTCGGAAGTGAGCACCACGGTGTCGGCGAGCCGCGCGGCGGCGGCGCCCATGGGGCCGCGCTTGGTCCGGTCGCGGTCGCCGCCGCAGCCCAGCACAATGTGCAGGCTGCCCTTGGTCACCTTGCGCAGCGCCCGCAGCACCGACTCGACGGCGTCGGTCTTGTGCGCGTAGTCCACGACCGCCAGGTACGGCTGGCCCGCGTCGACGCGCTCCAGCCGGCCCGGGACGCCCGGCACGGCGGCCACCCCGTCGGCGGCCGTCTGCGGGTCGATCCCGGCCACCGCGAGGGCGGTGATCGCGGCGAGCGCGTTGGCGACGTTGAAGGGGCCCGGCAGCGGCGAGACGGCGCTGATCCGCCGCCCCCCGGGACCGACCGCGGTGAACGTGGAGCGCAGCGCGCCGATCTCGACGTGCTCGGCGCGCCAGTCCGCGTCCGGGTGGCCCTCGGCGGAGAACGTCGTCACCGGCACCTGCGCCTCGCGCACCAGCCGGCGGCCGTACTCGTCGTCGAGGTTGACCACGCCGAGCCGGCTGCGGCGCGGGGTGAACAACTGCGCCTTGGCCTGGAAGTAGTCCTCCATGCCCGAGTGGAACTCCATGTGCTCGGGGCTGAGGTTGTTGAAGACCGCGACGTCGAACACCGCGCCGTCCACCCGGCCCAGCACCAGGGCGTGGCTGGAGACCTCCATGACGACCGCGCCGACGGCCCGTTCGCGCATCACTGCGAACAGCGCCTGAAGGTCGGTGGCCTCGGGGGTGGTGCGCTCGCTCTTGATCCGCTCGTCGCCGATCCGCGACTCCACGGTGCCGATGAGGCCGGTACGGGTGCCGTGCACCGCGCGCAGGCCGCCCTCGACGAGGTAGGCGGTCGTGGTCTTCCCGGACGTGCCGGTGATGCCGATCTGCAGCAGGTCCTCGCCCGGCCGGTCGTAGATCTCGGCGGCCAGGTCGCCCATCGAGGAGCGGGGGTCCGGGACGGTCAGGACCGGCAGCCCGGTCGCGGCGGCGCGCTCGGCGCCCGCCGGGTCGGTGAGGACCGCGACGGCGCCCAGAGCGGCCGCCTGGGCGGCGAAGTCGGCGCCGTGGAAGCGGGCCCCGGGCAGGGCCGCGTAGAGGTCGCCGGGGCGGACGGCACGCGAGTCGTGGGTGATCCCGGTGACCGGGGCGGCGTCCTGCGCGGGCGGCCGCACGCCCAGCCTCGCGGCCAGATCCGCGGGCGACTTGGGGCGGACCCGGGTAGGGCGGGGCGCGCCGGGCTGGGGCTGTTCGGGTGTGGGGGACTGATCAGCGAGTGACACGGCGGTGAGAGTACCCGCCGGGCCGGTCCCGGGGCCAAAAGGCCTCCGCCCCGGTTCCCGGGCGGCACTTCGCCCCCCGGGGCCTCCCGCACGGTCCGCGTCCGCCGCGCCACCGTGCGTGCCCGCCGCGGCGGGGCCGTCCTCGGTCATGTCCGCCGTCCTTCCGCCCGCACGCCGTTGATGTCCCTCACGCCCCTTCACGACTTCGACGAGCCCCATTCGACCGGCAGGGCCGGCGCACGCGTACCGCTGGGCGGAACCCGCAGGGACTTCAGGGCGAACTCCATGACCTGCTTGAAGACCGGGCCGCAGATCTGCCCGCCGAAGTAGCTGCCGCGCGTGGGGTTCTGGATCACGCAGGAGACGGTCAGCCGGGGCTTGTCCGCCGGCGCGAAACCCATGAAGGAGGCGGTGTAGCCACTGTAGGTGCCGGTGTCCGGGTCCACCCGGTTGGCCGTGCCGGTCTTGCCCGCGACGCGGTACCCGGCGATCCGGGCCTTGACGCCGGTGCCCTGCTCGCTGCCGACGACCGACTCCAGCATCGTGGCGAGCGTCCGGGCGGTCTTGGTGCTGACCACCCGGGTCTTCTTCGGTGCGGCGGCGGGCACGAACTGCCCGTCGGGGCCGGTCGTCCCGCGCACCAGGCTCGGTTCCACCCGGACACCGCCGTTGGCGATGGTCGAGTAGACCGAGGTGGCCTGCACGGCGTTCAGCGACAGGCCCTGTCCGAACGGGATCGTGTACTGCTGGGACGCGTTCCAGTCGTCCGGCTTGGCCAGGATGCCGGGCGTCTCACCGGGGAAGTCCAGCCCGGTGGGCCGTCCGATGCCGAACCGGCTCAAGTAGGAGTAGAGGACGCGATTGGCCTGTTTCTGGTTCTTGCCGAGCTGTTCCGCGGCGAGGATCGTGCCGATGTTGCTCGACTTGGCGAGCACGCCGTTGAGCGTCAGGTACCAGGTGCCGTGGTCCACGTCGTCGTGGAAGACCCGGTCGGCGCGGGGCAGGGTGCCCGGCACGGTCACATGGGTCTCCGGGGTGGCCACGCCCTCGTCAAGGACGGCGGCCATGGACATCAGCTTGCTGACACTGCCGGGCTCGTAGGCGTCCTCGATCGCGAAGTTGTGCAGCGACGAGGCGTCCGCCCTGGACAGGTCGTTGGCGTCGAAGCCGGGCGAGTTGGCCATGGCCAGGATCTGGCCGGTGCGGGTGTCCTGGACGACGACGTAGCCGCGGTCGGCGTCGGACTCGGCGACCTGGTCGGTGATGGCCCGCTGCGCCGCCCACTGGATGTCCCGGTCGAGGGTCAGCTCGACGTCCGTGCCGGGCTCCGCCGCCCGTTCGCGGACGCTGGCCGTGGGCACCCGGCGGCCGCCGGACTGGGCGTAGGTGATCGTGCCGTCCTTGCCGGCCAGGAGCTTGTCGAGGCTGTTCTCCAGGCCGCCGCCGCCCACGTCGGAGGCGTTGACCCAGCCGATGACACCGGCGGCGAGATCCCCGGCGGGGTAGACCCGCTTGCTGTGCCGCAGCCGGAAGACGCCGGCGAGATAGTTGCCGCCGTTGTCCTTGGCCGCCTTGTCGGCCAGCGCGTTCTGCAGGTCCCTGATCTGGTTCCAGACCTGCGGCGACTGCTGATGGGCGATGATCTCGTTGCGCGACTTGGGGTAGTTCGCCAGCTGCTTGGCGATGGTCTGCGCGTTGCCGTCGACGATCGGGGCCAGGAGCTCGGCCGCGCGCTGCGGGCCGTCCTTGACCTTGGCGTACTCGGGGGTGAACAGCAGCGGGTCGGCGGTGATGTCGTACGCGTCGACGGTGGTGGCCAGGTCGATGCCGTTGCGGTCGGTGACCGTGCCGCGCTCGGCGGGCAGCGTGGCCTTGAAGTTCCGGTTGATCTCGGCCTTGGCGGTGAACGTCGCCGCGTCGACGGCCTGCACCTGGAAGAGCCGGATGACGAAGGTCAGCATCACGAGGGAGAGCGCCAGGCTCACCAGCCGCAGCCGGGGGCGCGGTCTGCCCAGCCGCAGCAGCGCCGCCCCGGAGGGCGAGACCGGTCCCCGCGGCGCGGGACGGCGCACCCGCTGCCGCGGCGGCGGGTTGCCGCGGGCGTGCGCCTCACGGGGCGGAACGGGCCTGCGCGCGCCGCCGCGCGGAGGCTGGCGGCGCCCCGCCGCGTCGTGGCCGGCACCGGGCACGGGCCGCCTGCGGGGCGGTTCGCCGTCGTGGCTCACCACGCGGCGGTACCTTCACCGGCGCGGGACGGCGGGGTGCGCCGGCGTCCCGGTACGGGGTCGGGGGTCACGGCGTCTCCTGAGGGGTGACGGACGGACTGGCGGACGAACCGGCGGGCGGGCTCGCGGGCGGGCTGACGGAGGGCGCCGGGCCCAGCGAGGCCGCGGCGGAACCGCTGGGGGCCACCGTGGCCGGGGCGGTGCTCGGGGACGACGGCGGCGCGGCGGGGTCGTCGCTCGCGTTGCCCGGGTCGCCGAGCACGGAGCCGTCGGGGGCGAGGAAGGCCGGGTTGCCGCCGGGCACCATGCCGAGATCGCGGGCGCGCCGGTCGAGCGCGTCCGGGGCGGAGTACTGGTCGACCTCCTGCTGGAGCTCCTGCTCGTCGTCGGTGTACTGGGTGGTCTCCTTCTGCAGCTCGCTGAGCTTGAAGGAGTCCCGGTTCACCGCGGAGTTGAGAAGCAGCAGGGTGATCAGGCCGCCGCCGAGCAGGAGCACGATCAGCAGGACGAAGGGCGACCGTGCCGCCGTGCGCCGGCTCATGCCCGGGCCTCCCTGATCCGCTGGGCGCCGCGCAGCCGGGCGGGGGCCGCCCGGCGGTTGGCGGCGATCTCGTCCTCCGTGGGCAGTTCGGCGCCGCGCGTGAGCAGCTTCAGCCGGGGCTGGTACTCCTCGGGCACCACGGGCAGCCCGGGGGGCGCGGTGGTGGCCGCACCGGCCGCGAAGACGCCCTTGACCAGGCGGTCCTCCAGCGAGTGGTACGACAGCACGGCGATCCTCCCGCCCACCGCGAGCGCGCCGACGGCCGCCGGGATCGCCCGCTCCAGCACCGTCAGCTCGCCGTTGACCTCGATGCGCAGCGCCTGGAAGGTGCGCTTGGCCGGGTTGCCCCCGGTGCGCTTGGCCGCCTGCGGAAGGGCCTCGCGGATCAGCTCGACCAGCCGCGCACTGTGGGAGAAGGGCTCGCCGGCCCGCTCCCTGACGACCGCCTCGACGATCTTGCGGGCGAACTTCTCCTCGCCGTACTCGCGCAGGACGCGGACCAGCTCGCCCGGCGGGTAGGTGTTGAGCACTTCGGCGGCGCTGATGCCCTTGCTCTGGTCCATCCGCATGTCCAGGGGAGCGTCCTGGGCGTAGGCGAAGCCGCGGCCGGCCTCGTCGAGCTGCATGGAGGAGACGCCGAGGTCGAACAGGACGCCCTGCACCCGGGGCGTGCCGAGCCCGGCCAGCACCTCGGGCAGTTCGTCGTACACGGCGTGCACGAGGGTGGCCCGGTCGCCGTACGGGGCGAGCCGCTCCCCCGCCAGCTTCAGCGCGGCGGGGTCGCGGTCCACGGCGACGAGCCGGGCCTGCGGGAAGCGCCGCAACAGGGCCTCGCTGTGCCCGCCGAGGCCGAGGGTGGCGTCCACGACCACGGCGCCCGGGGCGCCGAGGGCGGGGGCCAGCATGTCCAGGCAGCGGTCCAGCATGACCGGGACGTGGCGTGGCTCGGAGGGGGTGGTGCTCATGGGGCCCTTCTCAAGTACTTCCGGGGACGTACCACTGGGTCCCCGCCCGCTCGTGGACGGACCCCTGGCACCGGGGAAGGAGTGCCGGCGGACCGCGGAGCGGGAGGAGGCCGAGTGTCACGTACGCGTACGTGAGCCATCAGGCTAGATCAGAGGGTGTGCGGCGGGGCAGGTCGGGACGGGGCGTTGTCACAGTAGGCCCGGGGGCACCTCCTGCGACAACGCGGAGAAGGCGTCCTCCTGGGCGGCCAGGTACTCCTCCCAGGCGGTGGCGTCCCACACCTCCACCCGGGTGTTGGCGCCGATGACGGCGCAGTCCCGGCGCAGGCCGGCGTAGTCGCGCAGCGGCTGCGGAAGGGTGACGCGGCCCTGCTTGTCGGGCACCTCGTCGTGGGCCCCGGCGAACAGCACGCGCATGTAGTCCCGGGCCGCCTTCGAGGTGACCGGCACCCTGCCGAGCTCCTCGGTGAAGGCGCGGAAGCCCGCCGCGGGCCAGACGCAGAGGCAGCGCTCCTGCCCCTTGGTGATGACCAAGCCGTCGGCGAACTGCTCGCGGAACTTCGCGGGCAGGACCAGTCGGCTCTTCTCGTCCAGCCGCGGCGCGTACGTCCCGAGGAACATCCGCACCTCCCGCTTGACCGGCCACTGGCTGGCGACCCACTTCGCGCCACTTTACTCCACGGGGCCCCACGGTCAACGAGAAGCCCGCCCCGGCACGGGCGTACAGGGGTACGGCCGTGACGGAATCACTCGCATGGGCGATCCGCGCCGACGCCTGTGGCTTACCTCACACTGCGGGTGTTTGACCGAGTTTTGCCGGACCCGGCAGCGGGTGTGTCGGCCCCGCGCCGTCTACGGTCGTCCCATGTCGACAAACGCGCAGCAGCCCGCCACCGGCGCCGGCACCGCCACCTCCTCCGTCACCGATCGCCTGGTCGAGGCGAACCGCGGCTACGCGGCGCGGTTCACCGACCCCGGCATGGACGCCCGGCCGGTCCTCCAGGTCGCCGTGGTCGCCTGCATGGACGCCCGGATCGACCTGCACGCCGCGCTCGGCCTGGAGCTCGGCGACTGCCACACCATCCGCAACGCGGGCGGCGTGGTCACCGACGACACCATCCGTTCGCTCACCATCAGCCAGCGCGCCCTCGGCACCCGCTCGGTGGTGCTGATCCACCACACCGGCTGCGGCCTGGAGTCGCTCACCGAGGACTTCCGCACGGAGCTGGAGGAGGAGGTCGGCCAGCGCCCGACCTGGGCCGTGGAGGCGTTCCGCGACGTGGACCAGGACGTCCGGCAGTCCATACAGCGTGTGCGGACCTCGCCGTTCCTGGCACATGCGGATGATGTGCGCGGATTTGTCTTCGACGTCCACACCGGCCTGCTCCGGGAAATCACGAACGAGTAACGGAAGCCGAGTGACGCGGAGCATAGTTGAAGGGGAGAATGCTCCTTAAACACGGGGAGGGCCGGTCCAGGGATGACCGCGACCCCAGGAACGGGCCGAGGAGAACCGGGTGACGACCTATGAGTCGCGAGCAAGCCTCAGCGATCTGACCGCCACGGCGGACCGCGTACGACGGTCGGTGGAGAACGTGATCGAGGGCAAGCCCGAGGTCGTACGGACTGCCCTGACGGTGCTGCTCGCCGAGGGACACCTCCTGATCGAGGACGTCCCCGGCGTCGGCAAGACGATGCTCTCCAAGGCGCTGGCCCGGTCGATCGACTGCTCGGTCCGGCGCATCCAGTTCACGCCGGACCTGCTGCCGTCGGACATCACCGGTGTGAGCGTCTTCGACCAGCAGCGCCGCGACTTCGAGTTCAAGCCGGGCGCGATCTTCGCGCAGATCGTCGTGGGCGACGAGATCAACCGCGCGTCGCCCAAGACGCAGTCGGCGCTGCTGGAGTCGATGGAGGAGCGGCAGGTCACCATCGACGGCAGCACCTACCCGCTGCCGAGCCCCTTCATGGTCATCGCCACCCAGAACCCGGTGGAGATGGAGGGAACGTATCCGCTGCCCGAGGCGCAGCGGGACCGTTTCATGGCCCGGGTCTCCATCGGCTACCCGAGCATGGAAGCGGAGCTGGAGATGCTGGACGTGCACGCGGGCGTCAGCCCGCTGGACGACCTCCAGCCGGTGGCCCACGCCCACGAGATCGTCAAGCTGGTCGAGGCGGTGCGCACCGTGCACGTGTCGGCCGCGGTGCGGCACTACGCCGTCTCCCTGGTCGCCGCCACCCGCGACCACCCCGACCTGCGCCTGGGTGCCTCCCCCCGCGCGACGCTGCACCTGGTGCGCGCCGCCCGCGCGGCGGCGGCCCTGGACGGCCGGGACTTCGTCCTCCCCGACGACGTCCAGTCGCTGGCCTCCACGGTCCTGGCGCACCGTCTGCTGCCCACGGCGCAGGCGCAGTTGAACCGGCGCACGCCGGAACAGGTCGTCGCCGAGATCGTGCAGCGCACCCCGGTCCCCGACCCGTACGGCAGCCGATGAATCCGAGACAGGGCGGGGCGCAGGAGGCATCACGTGACCGAGCGTGAAGGCGGCCTCCGCGCCGCCCTGGGCGGTCTCACGACCCGTGGCCGCTCCTTCCTCGCGGCGGGCGTGGCCGCCGCGGTCTGCGCGTTCGTACTCGGCCAGACCGACCTGCTGCGCGTCGGGCTGCTGCTGGCCGTACTGCCGCTGCTGTGCGTGGCCGTGCTCCACCGGACGCGGTACCGCGTCGCGGGCAGCCGCCGGCTGACGCCCTCGCGGGTGCCGGCGATGTCCGAGGCCCGGGTCCACCTGCGCATGGACAACGTGTCGCGGCTGCCCACCGGGCTGCTGATGCTCCAGGACCGGGTGCCGTACGTGCTGGGCCCCCGGCCGAGGTTCGTGCTGGACCGCGTGGAGCCCGGCGGCCACCGGGAGGTCTCCTACCGGGTCCGCTCCGACCTGCGGGGCCGCTACCCGCTGGGCCCGTTGCAGCTGCGGCTGACGGACCCCTTCGGCATGTGCGAGCTGACCCGGTCCTTCAGCGCGCAGGACACCCTGACGGTGGTGCCCCGCGTCGAGCCGCTGCCCGCGGTCAAGCTCAAGGGCGACTCCTCCGGCTACGGCGAGAGCCGCACCCGGGCGCTGGCCCTGGCCGGCGAGGACGACGTGATCCCGCGCGGCTACCGCCACGGGGACGACCTGCGCCGCGTCCACTGGCGCTCCACCGCCAAGTACGGCGAGCTCATGGTGCGTCGCGAGGAGCAGCCGCACCGGGCCCACTGCACCATCCTGCTGGACACCCGGGCAGTGGCCTACTTCGGAGCCGGGCCCGACTCGGCCTTCGAGTGGGCGGTCTCCGGAGCCGCGTCCGTCGCGGTGCACATGCTGGAGCGGGGCTACACGGTACGGCTGCTGACCGACAACGGCAGCACCGTGCCCGGCCACGAGGGCTTCGGCGCGGACACCTCGGACGCCGCCGGGGTCCTGCTCGACACACTGGCCGTCGTCGACCACTCCGACGGCGCCGGGCTGTCGCGCGCGCTCGACGTGCTGCGGACCGGCAGCGAGGGGCTGCTCGTGGCCTTCTTCGGCGACCTGAACGAGGAGCAGGCGGCGATGGCCGCCCGGATGCGCCAGCGGGCCGGCGGCGCCGTCGCCTTCCTGATGAGCCGCGAGGACTGGGGCGGGGCGGACACCGGCGAGACGTACCACGGCACGGACCGGCCGGACCTGCCGGCGGGCGCGGTGAGCGACCAAGACGGCACCGCGCGCAGCGTGCGGCTGCTGCACGAGGCCGGCTGGACGGTGCTGCCGGTCTCCCACGGCGACGGTCTGGCGGAGCTGTGGCAGCGCGCCGACCGGCGCCGCGCCCAGGAGGAGGCGGGAACCCGATGATGAGCGGACGCGGACGGATCGCGGCGTTCGCGGCGCTGGCGACGATCCTGACCTCCTTCGCGCTGACGCCCCTGGCAACGCCGAGCTCGTGGGTCGTCCAGGCCATGGCCCTGGTCCTGCTGCAGACCGGCGTCGGCGCCGCGGCCCGGCGGGTGCCGCTGGCCAGGCCGCTGACGATCGCGGCACAGGGCATCGTGTCGCTGCTGGCGCTCACCCTGATCTTCGTCCACGACCAGGCCGTGCTCGGGGTGTTCCCCGGGCCCCCGGCCTTCACCGAGTTCGGGCGGCTGCTGACGGCCGGCGTGCAGGACGTGGGCCAGTTCGCCATCCCGGCGCCGGTCACCGACGGCATCCGCCTGCTGCTGGTGGGCGGCGTCCTGGTGATCGGGCTGGTCGTGGACGCGCTGGCGGTCACCTACGGCAGCGCGGCCCCGGCGGGACTGCCGCTGCTGGCGCTGTACTCGGTCGCGGCCGGGCTGTCCGGGGGCGCGAGCAAGTGGTGGCTCTTCCTGCTCGCCGGCGTGGGCTATCTGCTGCTCCTGCTCGCCGAGGGCCGGGACCGGCTCTCGCGCTGGGGACGGATCTTCGGCGGGCCGGGCGGCGCGGCGCGCGGCGGGGGCGGCCCCGCCGCGCTGTCGGGCGGCGGCACGGTGGCGCCGGTGCGCACCGGACACCGCATCGGGGCGGTCGCGCTGGGCGTGGCGCTCCTGGCGGGCCTGGTCCCCGGGCTGGGCGGCGGACTGCTCCAGGCGACGGGCGCGGGCCAGGGCGGCGGGGGCGGTGGCGGGACCATCGCCGCGGTCAACCCGGTGGTCGCCCTCCAGGACAACCTGAACCAGCCCCAGGACCGGGAGGTGCTCCGCTACCGCACCAACAGCCAGTCGACCGGCGACATGTATCTGCGGATCGTCTCCCTCGACCGGTTCACGGGCGACAAGTGGGAGCCCTCGCAGCGCGCCCTCACCGACGTGCCCAAGGTGCTGCCCGTCCCGCAGGGCCTCGGCCCGCAGACAGCGACCTCGCTGACCGAGACCTCGATCGTCGCGGACCGCGGCTATGTGCAGATGTGGCTGCCGATGCCGTACCCCGCCCAGCAGGTGCACGTCGACGGCCGCTGGCGGTACGAGCCCGAGGGCCGCACCATCATCGGCGACCGCGGGCAGAACACCTCCGGTGCCAGCTACCAGGTCACGAGCCTGCGGCTGCAGCCGACGGCCCAGCAGCTTGCCGCCGCCCCGCCGGCCCCGGCGCAACTGCGCGCGGAGTACACCAAGGTGCCGGACTCGCTGCCGGAGGAGGTCAACCGCACCGCGCTGGACATCACCAAGGACGCCACCAACGACTACGAGCGGGCGGTGGCGCTGCAACGCTGGTTCACCTCCGGCGCCTTCACGTACGACACGTCGGTGCGCTCCGGCACGGGTGTGCAGGCGATCACGCGCTTCCTGAAGAACAAGGAAGGCTTCTGCATCCACTTCGCCTTCACCATGGCCGCGATGTCCCGGACGCTCGGCATCCCGGCCCGGGTGGCCGTCGGCTTCACCCCGGGCACGCCCCAGTCGGACGGCACGTACACGGTGGGGCTGAAGGACGCGCACGCCTGGCCCGAGCTGTACTTCGAGGGCATCGGGTGGACCCGCTTCGAGCCCACCCCGACCCGGGGCACCACCCCGGACTACACCGCGCAGACCACGGCCCCGGACCCGGCGGGCGTCACCACCGACACCCCGCAGCAGGACCCGACCGTCGCGCCGGAGCACGGCCCGACGGCCACGCCGACCTGCGCGGCCAAGGACATCCAGCTCGGCAACTGCGACCCGCTGGCCGGATCCGCCGACAGCGCTCCCCCGGCGGGCGGCTTCTGGCAGAACATACGGGACCTGCTGGGCACTGTGTGGTTCTGGGTCGTGAGCCTGCTCGTGCTGCTGGTCCTCGTGCTCTTTGTGCCGTTGCTGTGGCGGCGCCGGGTGCGGGCACGACGGCTGTCCGGCCGGCACGACCCGGCGGCCGAGGAGGCGTGGCTGCGGCTGACCGGGCGGGACCTCGCCGAGCCGGGCGCCCGTGAGGGCGCGCGCACGCTGGCGGTGTGGCAGGAGCTCGTCGACACGGCCTGGGACTACGGCCTGCGGCCGAACGAGTCCGAGACACCGCGCGCCGTGGTGGCCAGGCTCGTCGGGGGCGGCGGGCTGGAGGGCCCCTCGCAGGACGCGGCCCGGCGGCTCGGCGACGCCGTGGAGCAGGCGCTGTTCTCACCGCGGCCGACCGCGGCCCTGGGCAGCGCGGCCGATGTGCTCCTGGTGGCGGACGGCCTGCGGCGCTCGGCGGACGGCACCGCCCGGCTGCGCGCGCTGCTGCTGCCGCGCTCGTCGGTCCGTCTCCTGTGGCGGATCAGCGAGGTCTGGACGGACTGGAGCACCCGGGCCTCCGACCGCCTCAGGAGCACCGGTGACCTGATGCGCCGGCCGCTGCGGCGCGGCGCTTCCTAGCCCGCGTACGGGAGAGGGGGCGGCATTCCCGACGGGAATAACGGCCGGTCCCGGCGTTCCGCCTCCCGGGCCGCCGAGACGAGCCGGTCGAGTCCGCCACGCAGCCACGGCATCCTGGCGCGCAGCGGATGCCAGGCGTCGCCCAGCCG